>NZ_AP022587.1:2484328-2794869 GCF_010731715.1 Mycobacterium stomatepiae | reverse complement strand
TGCGGTGCCGTTTCCAATTGACGTGCCGGCAGCAGACCGGCGACGGCGATCGCCGCCGTCAATGCGATTCCCGCGCAGACCAGCGAACCCACCTGCAGGCCGTCCAGGAACGCGCGGTTGACGGCGTCGCGCACCGGGCCGGCGTGCTCAGCGGGAAGCTGCTCGATCACCCTGTGCGCCAATGCCATTGAGCTCCGCATCGCCGAGGTCGCCTCGGCCGGAAGGGCGGCCAGGGCCGGCACGGAGCCGAGGTGGGCGGAGTAGACCGAAGCGAACACGGTACCCACGATGGCGACATCCAGGGTGCCGCCGAACTCGCGCGTGGTGTCGTTGACGGCCGAGCCGATCCCGGCCTTGTCGGCGGACAGCGATCCCATGATCGCCTCGGTGGACGGCGAAAACGTCAGTCCCAGGCCGCCGCCGAGCAACAGCATCTGGGCGGCGATCTCGGTGTAGCTCGTCGCGGCGTCGGCGGTCGATGCCCAGGCCAGGCCGGCCGCGAATACGGTCAGTCCGCCGGCGACGACCGCGGTGGTGCCGATCCGCTCCACCAGTCGCGGCCCCAGGATGCTGCCCAGCGCGATCGTCGCGGCGACCGGCAGCAGTCGCACGCCGCTGGCAAATGCGCTGTACTCCTTGATGAATTGGAAGTACTGGGTGATCACGAAGATGAAGCCGAACAGGGTCAGAAAGCCGGCGGTCACCGCGAGGCTGCCACCGGAGAACCGGCGGTTCGAGAACACCGTGATGTCGAGCATGGGGTGGGTGCTGCGGCGTTCCCACAGCGCGAACCCGACGAGAAGGGCGGCGGCCGTGGCGAATCCGACCGCGGCGCGGGTGCTGGTCCAGCCCCGCGACGGCGCCTCGATGACGGTGTAGACCAGCGCGGTGATGCCGGCCGCCGACAGGATCAGCCCCGGCACGTCGACGCGCGGTGCCGCGGGGTCGCGGGAGGTCGGCACGAACAAGATGCCGCCGATGATGGCCACCGCCGCGATCGGGATGTTCACGATGAAGATGGCACCCCACCAGAAGTGCTCGAGCAGCCAGCCACCGCTGATCGGTCCTACCGCCACCCCGACACCGACCATCGCCGCCCACAAGCCGATCGCCTTGGCGCGGCGCACCGGGTCGGTGAAGATGTTGGTGATCAGGCCCAGCGTGGTCGGGAAGATCACCGCCGCGCCCACCCCCATGGCGGCCCGCGCCGCGATCAGCTGGTCCGCGGAATTCGATTGCGCCGCAAGGCCTGACGTGATCGCGAACAATGCGAGGCCGGCATTGAGCCAGCCGCGTCGGCCGTAGCGGTCGCTGAAGCTGCCGGCCGACAGCAGCAGCCCGGACATCACCAGGGTGTAAGCGTCGACGATCCATTGCAGCTGCGAGGTGTCGGCATCGAGTTCGCGCGACAGCGTGGGCAGGGCGACGTTGACGATGGTGGCGTCGACGCTGATGACGAAGACGCCCAGGCGGATCACGGTGAGCGCGAGGTTCTTACGCATGGACAAGACGGTAAATCAGATAGACAAATAAATCAAGTAAAAGATGGAAAAACATGTCTAGTGCGGGTAGCGTGGGTTTGTGCGGACACGCAACTACAACCAGAACTGCCCGATCGCGCGCGGGCTCGACGTCTTGGGTGAGCGCTGGACGTTGCTGATCCTGCGCGAGTTGGTCGGAGGGGCGCGGCGCTACGGTGACCTGCGCGCCGAACTTCCTGGCATCGCAACCAATCTGCTCGCCGAGCGACTCAAGGAGCTGCAAGACGCCGGGTTGGTCGACCGAACCGACCTGCCGGCTCCGATCGGGCGCACCGTCTACACGGTCAGTGACGTGGGCTGGCAGCGGGTGCTGCCGATCATCCAGAGCCTCGCGTGGTTCGGTGTGGACCGGCTTGATCCGATCGACGAGGGCCCGGTGACGCCGCTCAGCGGGTTCCTGGCTGGCATCCTGCTTGGCTTCGACCGGTTGCGAGCCGCGGGGCTAGAGGTGACGTGCCGCGCCGAGATCGACGGCCGTCGTTTCGACTTCGCGATCACGCGGGGTCGCCTGGCCGGCGCGCACGGTGAGCCCTCGGTGACCATCACCGCCGGCGCGGCGGATCTGGTAACCGCCCGGCTGGCCCCGAGCGAGGCTAAACGGAAGGCGGCGCTGCGGCGCGTCACCGTGACAGGCGATCCGGCGGTCGTAGACGCGGTGCGCGCCAGCTTTTCGCTGTAGGCCCTCAATCCCGGGGTTTGATCAGCCAGCACGTGTACTTCAGCCCGTCGGCCCTGATGCGCTACGCCAACACCCGATTCGGCATCGTCCAACCGACGTACCTGATGTGGGGGCGCGGACCGATAACGAATGAGGACGGTTGCCGGCCCCCACTAGACTCGTGGCCGTGGCTGAACCTGCTGACCTCGACACGGTTGGACGCCCGACCCGCCCGGTACTGGTGGTCGACTTCGGCGCGCAGTATGCGCAGTTGATCGCCCGTCGCGTCCGGGAAGCGCGGGTCTTTTCGGAGGTCATCCCGCACACCGCGTCGATCGACGAGATCAAAGCCAAGGATCCGGTCGCGCTGGTGCTCTCCGGCGGGCCTGCCAGTGTGTACGCCGAAGGCGCCCCGCAACTGGACCCGGCGGTGTTCGACCTCGGCGTGCCGGTGTTCGGTATCTGCTACGGGTTTCAGGCGATGGCGCAGGCGCTGGGCGGCACCGTTGCGCACACCGGCACCAGTGAATACGGCCGTACCGAGTTGAAAGTGCTTGGCGGCGAACTACATTCGGGCCTGCCCATGGCGCAGCCGGTCTGGATGAGCCATGGTGACGCCGTCACGGCGGCGCCCGAGGGGTTCGACGTGGTGGCCAGCAGCGCGGGCGCCGCGGTCGCCGGCTTCGAGAACCGGGCCCGTCGCCTGGCCGGGGTGCAATATCACCCCGAGGTGATGCACAGCCCGCACGGGCAGCAGGTGCTCAGCCGGTTTCTGCACGACTTCGCCGGGCTCGGTGCGGAATGGACCCCCGCCAACATCGCCGAGGCGCTGACCGAGCAGGTGCGGGCCCAGATCGGTGACGGCCATGCGATCTGCGGCCTGTCCGGCGGGGTGGATTCCGCGGTGGCCGCGGCGCTGGTACAGCGTGCCATCGGAGACCGGCTGACCTGTGTCTTCGTCGATCATGGGCTGTTGCGCGCCGGTGAGCGCGCGCAGGTGCAGCGCGATTTCGTCGCCGCCACCGGCGCCAACCTGGTCACCGTCGACGCGGCCGATACCTTCCTCGAGGCGCTGTCGGGCGTGACCAACCCCGAGGGCAAACGCAAGATCATTGGCCGCCAGTTCATCCGGGCCTTCGAGGGTGCGGTCCGAGACATAGTCGGTGAGGACGGATCCGGCGTCGATTTCCTGGTGCAGGGCACCCTGTATCCGGACGTGGTGGAGTCCGGCGGGGGCAGCGGGACAGCGAACATCAAGAGCCACCACAACGTCGGCGGCCTGCCCGACGACCTGAAGTTCAAGCTCGTCGAGCCGCTGCGGTTGCTGTTCAAGGACGAGGTGCGCGCCGTCGGGCGGGAACTGGGCCTGCCAGAGGAAATCGTTGCACGCCAGCCATTTCCGGGCCCGGGGCTGGGTATCCGGATCGTCGGCGAGGTCACCGCGTCGCGGTTGGACACGCTGCGGCGTGCCGACTCGATCGCCCGCGAAGAGCTGACCGCGGCGGGCCTGGACGGCATCATCTGGCAGTGCCCGGTGGTGCTGCTGGGCGACGTGCGCTCGGTCGGCGTGCAGGGTGACGGCCGCACCTACGGGCACCCGATCGTGCTGCGGCCGGTGTCCAGCGAGGACGCCATGACCGCCGACTGGACCCGGGTGCCCTACGAGGTGCTGGAACGCATCTCGACCCGGATCACCAACGAGGTCCGCGAGGTCAACCGCGTGGTGCTGGATATCACCAGCAAGCCGCCCGGCACCATCGAGTGGGAATAGCTGGCGCCGAACGTGCGGCCAGCCGCACACTCGAGGTCCAACGTGCGGCTAGCCTCACACTCGCGGCTCTACTCCACGAACTCGCTTCTGCCGTAAGCAATTTCGGCCGCTTGCCAGTTGCCGCCGGCCTCGGTCACGATCCGGCGAGCGACATCGCGATCGCCGTTTGCGGCGACCAGGATCAGGCTGTGGTCGGTCGCGGTGACGGATCCGCCGCGCAGCCGGTTGCGGGCCGGAAGATCGGCCGCCAGCGCGGCGCCGAGGCGTTCGATGTCGACATCCGGCACGGTGACGACGATCGCGTTCGCCTCCGCCGCGTGCTGGGGCAGGTAGTCGAAGGACAGCACCGATTCCTGGTCGAACTGACGGCGCAGTGCCTTGGCGGCGGCGTGCAGGGCGGGCTCGCCGGCGCCGCACAGATGGAATTCGCGGGAGCGCTCAACAGTGATCCGCTGCTGCGCGCTGGACCAGTACACCCCGTCGAGTGGCGTCGATCCCGTGACGGCGACGCCGCCCCGGGCGATCGTCACGTCGGCCTGGGGCTCGAACAGGGGATCGGCATTGTCGGCGAGAAAAAACTCGGCCGGTTGGCAGTCGCTTTTAGCCGGTGCGGGCGTCACGATGGCGCCACAAAACAGCACCAGGAGCCACAGCAGCACCGATCGCATAAAGCTGCCTCTCCCGTTTCTTGACGGTTGTCGGTGGGTGGGTGTTTACTTCGAATATACTTTCGAAAATGTCAAGGAATCGCTGGTAGGAGGCTTGTATGACGGCGGCAGTCGCCTCCAATCAGGATCGTACGGAACAGCTCGAATCGCTACGCCGGCAGATCGCGGTGTTGTCCGGGAAGTCGCCCGAGAGGGTGCCCGTCACCCGCTCCGACGAGCTGCTGCCGGAAACGGAATCCCAACTGCCGGTCCCACCGTGGCTGGCCGAGGCGCTACCCACCCAGTTGCCCCGGGGGTCGGTGGCGGTGCTGTCCGGGGCGCGGTCACTGCTGCTGAGCATCATCGCCGCGGTGACGGCGGCCGGGGGAAACGCGGCCATCGTCGGCCAGCCGGATATCGGACTGCTGGCCGCGGTGGAGATGGGGGCGGATCTGAGCCGGCTCGCGGTGATACCGGATCCCGGGAACGATCCGGTGGAGGTGGCCGCGGTGCTCGTCGACGGCATGGATCTGGTGGTGCTGGGTCTGGGTGGGCGCCGGGTCCCGCTGAGCCGGGCGCGGGCAGTGGTGGCTCGCGCCCGCATCAAGGGCTGCACCCTGCTGGTCACCGACGGCGACTGGCAGGGAGCGCCGACGCGGCTTGTCGCCCGGGTCTGCGGCTATGAGATCACGGCGGGCAACCGCGGCGCCCCTGTCTGCGGATTCGGACGAATCAGCGGAGTGCGGCTGCAGGTCAGCGGGGTGTGCGCGGGGAGGCGGGTGATCGGCCGAACGCGAACCGGGTGAGTTCGGTGTCCTCTCGGGTGCTGGCCATTTGGTGCATGGACTGGCCCGCGATCGCGGCGGCAGCAGCAGCGGGTCAATCCATGACGACCCCGATCGCCGTCACTCTGGCGAACCGGGTGATCGCCTGCTCGTCGGCCGCGCGGGCGGCCGGAGTGCGGCGCGGGTTGCGACGCCGGGAGGCGGCGGCCCGTTGCCCGCAACTGCACATCGCCACCGCCGACGCCGACCGCGACGCCCGCTTTTTCGAAGGGGTGATTGCGGCGGTCGACGATCTGGTTCCCCGCGCCGAGGTGATGCGGCCCGGGCTCCTGGTGCTACCGGTGCGCGGAGCGGCGCGCTATTTCGGGTCCGAACAGCAGGTCGCCGAGCGGCTGATCGACGCGGTGGCGGTGAGTTCAGTGGCCGGCGCCGAATGTCAGGTCGGGATCGCCGACCAGCTGTCCACCGCGGTCTTCGCCGCCCGGGCGGGTCGGATCGTAGAACCCGGCGGCGACGCGAAGTTTCTGTCGGTGCTGTCGATCCGGCAGCTGGCCACCGAGCCGAGCCTGTCCGGTCCGGGGCGAGAGGAACTCACGGATCTGTTGTGGCGGTTAGGGATTCGCACTATCGGTCAGTTCGCCGCGCTGTCGGCGACCGACGTGGCGTCCAGGTTCGGTGCCGACGGGCGCAGCGCGCACCGGTTCGCCCGCGGCGAACCCGAGCGGGGACCGTCCGGGCGGGAACCGCCGAGTGAACTCGAGGCCGTGCTGGACTGCGATCCGCCGATCGACCGGGTCGACGCCGCGGCCTTCGCCGGACGCTCGCTGGCCGGCACGCTGCACCAGATGTTGATGTCCGCTGGAGTGGGATGCACCCGGCTGTCCATTCACGCCGTCACCGCCAACGGCGAAGAGCTGAACCGGGTGTGGCGATGCGCCGAACCGTTGACCGAGGATGCCACCGCCGATCGGGTGCGCTGGCAACTGGACGGGTGGTTGAGCAACCGGACCGCCCGCAACCCCCGCCCGACCGCGCCGGTGACCCTGCTGCGGCTGCGGGCGGTGGAGGTGGTGTCCGCCGAGGCGCTGCAGCTGCCGTTATGGGGCGGCCTCGGCGAAGGGGACAGGTTACGGGCGCGGCGGGCCCTGGTGCGGGTGCAGGGCCTGCTCGGCCCGGAAGCGGTGCGGGTGCCGGTGCTGTCCGGAGGCCGCGGACCGGCCGAACGCATCACGCTGACTCCGCTGGGCCTAATAGATCCAGAGCCGGTGCCGCACGCCGACCCGGAGTTGCCGTGGCCCGGCCGGCTGCCGGATCCGTCGCCGGCGGTGCTGCTCGACGATCCGGTGGAATTGCTTGATGCCCAAGGGAATTCGATACGAGTGACCAGCCGGGGGATGTTCTCCGCCGATCCGGCGCGCCTGGTCGCCCGCGGCCGGGACGACCCGTTGCGTTGGTGGGCCGGACCATGGCCGGTCGACGAGCGGTGGTGGGATCCCGACTCGAACTCGACTGGTTCGGGGGGCCGCACCGCCCGCGCCCAGGTGTTGCTGGAAAGCGAACGGGCGTTGCTGCTGTGCTATCGCCAGCGGCGATGGTACCTCGAAGGGAGCTACGAGTAAGGGGTGTCAGTACCGGCCGAAAGCCAGCGCCACGTTGTGGCCGCCGAATCCGAACGAGTTGTTGATCGCGTACCGGTAATTGCCGGGGCGCGGCTGGCCCGACACCACGTCCAGGTCGATCTCTGGATCCAGGTTTTCCAGGTTCAGCGTTGCCGGGATCACCTGATCCCGCAGCGCCAGCACGGTCAGGATCGACTCGACCGCGCCGACCGCGCCCACCGAGTGACCCAGCGCCGCCTTGGGCGCGTACACGGCGGGTTTGTTGCCGCCCATCGCGTTGTTGATGGCCTTGCCCTCGGCAAGATCACCGACCAGGGTGCCGGTGGCGTGGGCGTTGATGTGGTCGATGTCGCCCGGTGTCAGCCCCGCCAGCTGAATCGCGCGGGTCATCGCATGCCCGGCACGTGCGCCGTCGGGGTCCGGCGCCACCATGTGGAAGCCGTCCGACGTGATGCCGGCACCCATGATGCGGGCCAGGATATTGGCGCCCCGGGCCTTGGCGTGCTCCTCGGTCTCGATGACCATCAGCGCGCCGGCCTCGCCGAACACGATGCCGGTCCGGTCCTTGTCGAACGGGCGGCACGCCCCGGCCGGGTCGTCGTTGCGGGTGGACAACACGATGCGCATCTGGCCGAATGCCGCGATCGCCACCGCTTCGATCTTGACCTCGACGCCGCCGCAAATGGCGATGTCGGCCTCGCCGAGGACGATATTGCGCCAGGCCTGCGCGATGCCTTCGGAACCGGAAGCACACGCCGACACCGGGGTGATCACCCCGGCCCTGGCGTGCCGTTCCAGCCCGATTGCCGCGGCGGGGGCGTTGGGCATGTACTTCGCCACCGCGAGCGGTGAGACCGCCTTCATGCCGCGGGCGCGGATGTCGTCGTAG
This sequence comes from Mycobacterium stomatepiae, assembly GCF_010731715.1. Taxonomy (NCBI): domain Bacteria; kingdom Bacillati; phylum Actinomycetota; class Actinomycetes; order Mycobacteriales; family Mycobacteriaceae; genus Mycobacterium; species Mycobacterium stomatepiae. The sequence continues at coordinate 2,786,959 of NZ_AP022587.1, read as the reverse complement.
CTGAAGACGATTTGCTCGGCCGAGCCCAGGCCGGTGCCGACCGACACCAGCAATCGATTGGGGTCGACGTCGGGCGAACCTGCGTTCTCCCACACCCGGCGGCTCAAGATGGTGGTCATCTTCGGTAGCCAGCCCATCCGGTGCCGCTCGGCGCGCGTCAACCCGTGGTCGAAATCCTCCAGCAGGTGCCCGCCGATGCGTACCGGCAGGTCATAGTGCTCGACAAACGAATCTTCGAGGGTCCGGATGCCGCTTTGGCTGTCCAGCAACAACTTCCAAGTGCTCTCGGCGTCCGTGGCCAATGCAGTCGTCATGGCAATGCCGGTGACCACTACATTTGCTAGCGCCTTCCCCGTAACCAGCTCTGTCATCGCGAAGGTCCTCCCGGTGTTGACTAACGCAACCCCGCGCTGATATCCATCTATTCCACGTTGCTGGCCGGATTCTGTCAATGCGAGAGCGCGGTCGGGACCTCGCTACGAGGCGAGCCGGTGCGCGTATGGTCCCACGCGTTCGATGAACCGGTCGAAGAATGCCGCCGGGTCGACGCCAACGCCGATGCGCGCGTTGGGTTCCCGGCGCCAGTCGGTCACCGTCATGCCGCGGGTCAGGGTTCCGGCGAGTTCGACATCCACCCGCCCGGAACGGGTCGCGATGAGTTCGGGGTCCAGCGCCACCGCGGCGGCCAAGGGGTCGTGCAGATGTGCCAGGTATCCGTGTCCGTTGTCGTAGTAGCCCTCGAGGTAGAACCGCATCGCGTCTTCGATCACCCGGATCACCGGGTTGGACGCGGTCGACGGGGTGCCCCGTTTGTCGTCCACGCTCATCATCGTCGACGTCGATCCCGCGGCATCGGCCAATCTTGCCAGGACTTCCGGCGTGATCGCGACCTTGCGGGTCAGATCCAGGCCGCACAGGATCGGAAGACGCTGCGACCCAAGGCTTTCTTCGGACCAAGCCGCGAACACCTCGGCGGCCGCCTCCGGATCCACGCTGATGTTCCACTCCGCCACCGCGGTGGTGTTGCCGATGTGGTCATAGGATCCGCCCATAATGACCAGCCGGCGCAGCAGAGTTGGCAGTGCGGGCTCGGCGCGCAGCGCCAGCGCCAGATTGGTCAGCGGGCCGGTTGCCACGCCGATCAGCTCGCCGGGAAACGCCCGTGCCGCGCGCACCCAGGCAGTCGCCGAGTCGTGTTCGGTCAGCGTCACGTCGCTCGGCGGCAGGTCGGCATAGCCCAGGCCTCGCGGCCCGTGGACCTTCGAGGGCGTGCGCAGCGGGCCGGTCAGCGTCTCGTCGGCGCCCTTCGACACCGGGATACTCGTGGCCCGGCACAGCTCGAGCAGACCCAAGTTATTGGCGCACACCTGTTGCACGCCAACGTTTCCCCCGGTCGAAGCGATGCCGACCAGATCGGCGTCCGGGCTGGCCAGCAGGTAAATCAGGGCCAGCGCATCATCGACGCCGGTGTCGACATCGGCGAACACCGGCGCGGATTGCGTCACCAATGAATCCCGGGCACCAGGCGGATCGCCTTGCGGACCGGTCGCGGCATCCCGATGCGGCCAACGGCACGCACCGGGCGTTTGGGCCGCCTTCGAACCAAGGTAGGTGCCGATGCGTGGTCACCGTTAGTCGGCGAAACGCCCAGCGCAGCAGCGGAATCGGGGCAACCCAGATAGACCTGGTGCAGAATTCGCCGCGAGGTCCTGGGCAACAGGTAATTGCCGGCCTCGGCCAACGTGCCCAACGGAGTGTCGATGCGGGCCGGCTTCTCGACCAGCCCGCGCACCACCATCGCGGCCGCCCGCTCGGGGCTGATCGGCGGCACCGGGTTGAGTCGTTGCGACGGCGCGATCATCGGCGTCTTGACCAGCGGCATATGGATATTGGTGAACGTGATGTGGTCGGACAACGTCTCGGAGGCGACCACGTCGGAGAACGCGTCTAGCGCGGCCTTGGTCGGCAGATACGAACTGTACTTGGGGTTGCGGGCCAGCACACCCGCGCTCGAGACGTTCACCACGTGCCCGAATCGGCGCTCCCGCCAATGCGGCAACAGCGCCAGCACCATTCGGACCGCGCCGAAGTAGTTGACCGCCATCACCCGCTCGTAGTCGTGCAGCCGGTCGGTGGAGTTGACCACCGAACGGCGAATCGAACGGCCCGCGTTGTTCACCAGGTAGTCGACATGACCGAAGCGGCCCAGGATGTCCTTGATGGTGTGCTCCACCGAATCCGAATCGGTGACATCGCAGGTAAAGGCGTGGGCCTGGCCGCCGTTCGCGCGGATCTCGGCCACCAGTTCGTCGAGCGCGGAGCCGTTGCGGGCCAGTGCGAACACCGTGGCGCCGCGCTCGGCGACCGCGATCGCCGAGGCCCGTCCGATGCCGCTGGATGCGCCGGTGATGATCACGTGCCGGCCCTGCAGCGGGCCCTGCGGTGCGTCGCGGCGGGCGCGATCGGGATCGAGATGCTCGGCCCAGTAGCGCCATAGCTTGGGCGCGTAGCTGGCGAACTCGGGGACCTCGATTCCGGTGCCGTGCAACGCGTCTTGCGTCGTGTCGCTGACGAAAGTCGGGATCAGGTCCACGAGGTCGAGCACCTCGGCCGGAATCCCGAGCTGGGTGGCCGCCATGTTGCGCACCCGTTTGGCGCGCCCGCTGGCCTTCAGCACCGGCGCGGCCACCGAGCGGGGCAGCGAGCCGCGCAGCGGGGGCAGGCCAGCGGCCTTGGCAACACCGCGGTAAATGCCGCGCAGCCCAATGGTTTTCGGCGACGTCAGATGGAACGTCCGCCCATCGGCTCCGTCCGTGTGCATCAGCGCGACGAGGGCGTCGACGACGTAGTCGACCGGGACGATGTTGGTGCGCCCGGTGTCGGGCAACATGATCGGGGTCAACGACGGCAGGATGGCCAGCTTGGCCAGCACGCCGAAGAAGTAGTACGGGCCGTCGAAATTGTCCATCTCGCCGGTGCGGGAGTCGCCGACCACGACCGCGGGACGGTAGATGCGATGGCGCAACCCGGGCTCGGACCGCACCAGCAATTCGGCTTCGAACTTCGTCTGGTGGTACGGGGTGGGCAGCTGCTGGCCGACGTCGAAGTCGTCCTCGGTGTACTCGCCGGGGAAGTCGCCGGCCACCGCGATCGACGACACATGGTGCAGCGTCGCGTCCAGGCGTCGCGCCAGCTCGATGACGGCGCGGGTGCCCTCGACGTTGGCGGCGCGCTGCTCGGCTTCGCCGGCCGTGACGTCGTAGATCGCCGCGCAGTGCACCAGATGGTCCACCCGGCCCAGCTCGGCGACCGTCTCGTCGCTCAGCGCCAGCTCCGGCAGCTCACCGACCAGCGGTTTGGCGCGTTCACCCCACCCGGTGGCGAGACGCTCGAAGCGTTCCAGCGACTGGCGCCGGACCAAAATCCACACCTCGGCGTCGGGCCGAGCGTCCAACAAGCGAGCTACGACGCGGCGACCGATAAACCCGGTACCGCCGGTAACGACATACCGCATCCAGTCATGGTATCGGGGATCAGCTGAAGTTGCGGATGCCGTCCCACTCGACCAGCGTCCACCCGTCCGTCGGGTTGCCGGTGATCACCACGCGGCCGATGTTCGGCAGCGGATGGCTGGTCAGCAGGCTGTTCTTGCCGTTGCGGGCGTTCATCAGCGTCCACGCCATGATCGCCGTGCCCTGGGAGACCACGGCCGGCTTGCTGTGGCCGCTGTTGTAGACCTTGTTGACCGCGGCGGTGAACTCGTCGTTGAACTGCTTGCCGCTGACCGACCCGGGGATGCTGTTCGCGACGTCACCGTTGATCTAGTTGGTCGGCGCCAACAGATACGTCGCGGCCGCCATCGATTGGGGTTTGCCGTTGTACCAGCCGGCGTTGAGTGCCTGCACGCCAGGCAGGACCTCGACCTGCTTGCCGAGTTCGCTGGCTAGCGGCCCGGCGGTCTGCTGTGCGTCGGCCATCGCCGAGGGGTAGACGGCGTCGAAGTCGTTGCGGGCGCTTTGATGCGCAAGCTGCTGGGCCTGGCCCTTGCCCTCGGCGGTGAGGCCGAGACCGGGCGGATCGGTGTTGATGATGCCGTCGGCGTCGGCTTGCGTCTGGGCGTTTCGGATGAACGTCAGAGTGATGGCGCGCGCCTGCGTCGATCCGCCGCAGGCACCGACGATGAGCGTTGCGACGAGTACGGCCCCTGTTTTCCAGAAGGCCTTTCCGATCCTGCTTCGCGTGGCCATGTCAATAGCCTGCCCTGCCGACAGCCCCAGGGGGAAGGGTTTGCAATGGTTGAGTGCAGAAAAGCCTGAATCTGGCAGCTGGAGAGGAGACTCGTATGGCGATTGACCCGAGTGCGATCGGTGCGGTGACCGAGCCGATGTTGTTCGACTGGACCGACCGGGACACGCTGCTCTACGCCCTCGGCGTGGGCGCCGGACTCGACGATCTGTCGTTCACCACCGAGAACAGTCACGAGATCGCTCAGCAGGTGCTGCCCACCTATGCGGTGATCTGCTGCCCCGCGTTCGGGGCGGCGGCCAAGATCGGAAAGTTCAACTGGGCCATGCTGTTACACGGCTCGCAAGGCATCCGGCTGCACGCGCCGTTACCCGCGGCGGGCAAGCTGTCGGTGGTCACCGAGGTCGCCGATATTCAGGACAAGGGTGAGGGCAAGAACGCGGTCGTGATGCTGCGTGGCCGCGGCACCGACCCGGATTCTCAGGAGCTGATCGCCGAAACGACGACCACCTTCGTCATCCGGGGCGCGGGGGGTTTCGGCGGGCAGCCGGGTCAGCGTCCCGTCGCCCCGGAATTCCCGGATCGCGAGCCCGACATCAAGGTCGCCCTGCCCACCCGCGAGGATCAGGCGCTGATCTATCGGCTCTCCGGTGACCGCAATCCCCTGCACAGCGACCCGTGGTTCGCTCGCGAACTGGCCGGCTTCCCCAAGCCGATCCTGCATGGGCTGTGCAGCTACGGGGTGGCGGGTCGCGCGCTGGTCGCCGAGCTCGGCAACGGGATCGCGGCGAACATCACCTCGATCGATTCGCGCTTCAGCTCGCCGGTGTTTCCCGGCGAGACGTTGACGACGCTGATCTGGCGTACCGAGGACGGCAAGGCGGTCTTTCGCACCGAGGCTTCCGGCGCCGAAGGCGCCGAGGCGGGGCGGGTGGTGCTCGACGACGGCGCGGTCGAATACGTGGCGAGCTAGCGGTTCAGCTGCCGCGCTAGTCGGTCGACGAACTCGGCGACCTGGGCCGGGCTGTCCACCGCGAACTGCGCGGCGGTGGCCCGGTCCCCATCGTCGTAGTGTCGCACCAGGATCGGTATCCCGTTGTCGTGTACCGCGTCGAACGCGTCCTCGTCGGTGATGTCGTCACCGAAAAAAATCGGCGTCGGGGCCGCTGGCTCATGCAGGTGATCGATCACCCAGTGCAGGGTTTTTCCTTTGTCCCAGTCGATATCCGGGCGCAGCTCGATGACTTCTCGGCCGGTGGTCACCCGCAGCTTGTCGCGCTCGCCCGCCGCCCGCACCGCGGCCGCCACCTCGCCGACGCGATCCCGGGCGGCGTTGCGATAGTGCACCGCCACGCCAAAACGCTTGTGCTCCACCACGACACCCGGCGTCGACCCGAGGCGCTCGCGCAGCTGGGCGGCCGCCCGCCCCAGCACCGGTATGGCCGCGGCCGCGGCGTCGTTCTGGTGGTGGGTGCCGTCGGGTGCGGTCAGTTCGAAGCCGTGGCTGCCGGCATACCAGATGCCGGGCAGGCCGACGCGTGTTGACACGTCGGCGAGGTCGCGGCCGGACAGGATCGCGACCGGGCAGCGCGCGGCCAACCGCTGCAACGCGTCGCCCGCGCCGGGGACAAGCTGTGCGGAGTCCGGGTCGTCGACGATGTCGGACAGCGTGCCGTCGAAGTCGAAGAACACCGCGGGCCGCCGGGCGGCGAGGTCCTGGTCGAGTAGCGCGGACGCGTCGGGAAGCTGCGACATGCGTCGGTCCCCGGTGCGTACGGTGATTTCACTCCAGGCCTCGGGGTCCCTGACCTCGACGACCAATGCGAAGCCGCCATCGCGCGCGGCCGTCGCCACCGCCGGGTTCGTCGCGACGACCACGGAGCGTCCCGCCCGGGCGTCGCCGGCCGATCCGAAGGTGCCGGTGCCGACGCCGGCGTCCTGCAGCTGGGCGATCAACGATTGCGGTGCGTCCAGGCCTGGGTCGAACAGCACCGCGTCGTGACGGCGCGGGTCGATGGTGACCGATGGCTCCGATACTGGCACTGATCAACCCTCTCACGGTGATCAACGCCGTCCGGGTCGGGTCAGTGGCGCGCTCGCGCGGTCGGGTGGCTGGGCGGTACGCCGTTGGGAAGCGTGCGGGCCCGGCGCTTGCGCCGATCCTTGGTGAACAACAGGACGGAGTCCTGGCTGAGCGCCGTCAGTCGCGCCATTTCCCGCTCGATGCCGCTGGCGAGCTACTGCAGTTCGGGTGCGGCGTCGTAGTCGGCGGTGATCCCGAAAATCAGCTCGTCGCCATAGCTCAGCACCGCGACTCCGCTGGACAGCTGCGACGCCGTCGGCGGGATCGGTAGCAGACGTTCCACGGTTGCGCCCATCAGCTCCAGCCGGTCCCGCGGCCCGGGGGCGCTGGTGGCCAGCGTCACGATGCCCGGTTGCGGGAGCCTGCTCAGTACCAGCCGAACGGCCTTGGCGCACAATGCAAATGGCATGGAACTCGTCGCCAGGTCCACGATGGTCGGGCCGGCGTTCTGCGGCTTGGGCTGGTTCAGGCTGCTGTGCACGATCCGTAGCCGCTGCACCGGATCGTCGTGCTCGACGGGGAGATACCGCAGCTTGTCCGAGATGTCGTCGGCCTGCTCCAGGGTGCGCAACGAACCCGCGCGCGGTTGTTCGCCGCGGTGCAGCAGAACGGCCCGGAACCCCTCGGTGATGGCGGCGAGTGCGACGTCGTTGGTGGTTACCCGGAACTTCCCGCACACCGCGTCGACCGCGGCGAGAGGAACGCGCACCGAGCTGTACCGCCGCATCGTGACCGCGGGGCCGGTCGACGACGTGCGTGCCGCCGACCAGACCGTCTCGGCCAGGGTGCTGGTGACGGTGCTGGCGACGGCCGAGGCTTGCCACAGCGCGTTGGCCCACCCCGGCTTGCGGTCTGGCACCGAATCATTGCCGGGTTCAACATGATTGGCGAACATCTCGCTGTCGGCGTCGTCGCAGAGCCGGGTGAGCAAGTGGGCCGCGGGGGTGGCGTCGGCGAGGTAGTGGTGGACCTTCATCAGGATCGCCCACTTGCCTGGCATGCCCTCGATGACCCAGCACTCCCATAGCGGCCGGTCCAATTCCAGGGGGCGTTCCAGGGCATGGGCGATCGCCCGCGACAGGTCGGCCTCGTCGCCGGGGCGGGGAACCGCAACTCGGCGCAGGTGATGGGTGAGGTCGAAACTCGGATCGTCGACCCAGTGCTGGGCACCGCGCAACGGATGCGTCCGTAACAGCTGGGTGCATCGCGGTATCGACAGAATCCGTTCTGCCAGAATCGTTTTGAGGCGAGCTAGATTGGGCGCCTGCGCCATCGACGATCGCGACCGCGCCGGTCGCCATGCTCGCCTGTCGATCGGGGTCCGCTGCGGCGAGGAAGCCCGTGTCCAATGCTGTTGTCAGCTGCACCATATTCAATTCCCGCCCCTAGTTGCCCCGTGCCAGTATCTGCCGCGGCACCCCCGTCGCGGTAGATCCCAATCCGTTAAGACTGTGTTTAGAAGTTGAAGTCGCGTTTAACAACCGCTTTAACAGCTCTGCACTAAATCGAACATTTGTTCGATACACTGGGGGGGTGGGCTGGTTCAACGGGCCGCCTAGTTGGGCGGAGATGGAGCGGGTGCTCGACGGCAAGCCGCGCCATGCCGGCGCGCCCGCCCTATCCGGTCCGGCGGAGGAGGCCCCCTTCTCGCACAAGCGCCCGGCCTATCGACCACCGGAGGGCGGCCGTACCACCCGCTCCGCTGTCGCCTACGCCGAGCTGCACGCGCATTCGGCATACAGCTTTCTGGACGGAGCCAGCACGCCCGAGGAGCTGGTCGAGGAGGCGGCCCGGCTGGATCTGCGGGCGCTGGCGTTAACCGACCACAACGGTCTGTACGGCGCGGTGCGGTTCGCCGAAGCCGCCGCCGAACTCGACGTGCGCACCGTGTTCGGCGCCGAGCTGTCGCTCGGTACGCAGGCCCGGACCGAGCAGCCGGACCCCGCCGGTCCGCACCTGCTGGTGCTGGCCCGCGGTCCGGAGGGTTACCGGCGGCTGTCGCGGCAGTTGGCCGCGGCGCATCTGGCCGGCGGTGAGAAAGGCAAGCTGCGCTTCGACATCGACACGCTGACCGAGGCCGCGGGCGGGCATTGGCACATCCTGACCGGGTGCCGTAAAGGCCATGTCCGCCAAGCGCTTTCCGAAGGCGGACCGGACGCGGCGGAGCGGGCGCTGGCCGATCTGGTGGATCGATTCGGCGCGCACAGGGTGTGCGTCGAGTTGACGCATCACGGGCAGCCCCTCGACGACGAACGCAACGCTGCGCTGGCCGGGATCGCGGCACGCTTCGGGGTCGGAGTCGTCGCCACCACCGGAGCGCATTTCGCCCATCCGTCGCGCAGCAGGCTGGCCATGGCGATGGGTGCCATCCGGGCCCGGAAGTCGCTGGAGTCGGCCGCCGGATGGCTGGCCCCGCTAGGCGGCTCGCATCTGCGGTCCGGCGAGGAGATGGCCCGCCTGTTCGCGCAGGTGCCCTTTGGGGGCCCGAATGCGGTGACCGCCGCCGCCGAACTCGGCGAGCAGTGCGCGTTCGGCCTGGCGCTGATCGCGCCGCAGCTTCCGCCGTTCGACGTGCCCGCCGGGCACACCGAGGACAGCTGGTTGCGGCAGTTGGTGATGGCGGGAGCGCGCGATCGCTACGGCCTGCCCGAGGCCGCGCCGCGGGCGTACGCCCAGATCGAGCACGAGTTGAAAGTCATTGCCCAACTGACGTTTCCGGGTTACTTCCTGGTGGTGCACGATATCGCCCGCTTTTGCCGGGAGAACAACATCTTGTGCCAGGGCAGGGGATCGGCGGCCAACTCCGCGGTCTGTTTCGCCCTGGGTGTCACCGCGGTCGATCCGGTGGTCAACGAGCTGTTGTTCGAGCGCTTCTTGTCGCCGGCCCGCGACGGGCCGCCCGACATCGACATGGACATCGAGTCGGATCAGCGCGAAAAGGTCATCCAGTACGTCTACGACAAATACGGCCGCGACTACGCCGCCCAGGTCGCCAATGTCATCACCTACCGTGGCCGAATCGCGGTGCGCGACATGGCCCGCGCCCTGGGTTTCTCGCAGGGCCAGCAGGATGCGTGGAGCAAGCAGATCGGCCACTGGAACGGGCTTGGCCCCAATTCAGATGACCCAGCGCCGGACATCGAGGGCATCCCCGAGCAGGTGATCGATTTGGCCACCCAGATTCGGAACCTGCCGCGGCACATGGGTATTCACTCCGGCGGCATGGTGATCTGCGATCGCCCGATCGCCGACGTCTGCCCGGTGGAATGGGCGCGGATGGAGAATCGCAGCGTCCTGCAATGGGACAAAGACGACTGCGCGGCCATCGGTTTGGTGAAGTTCGATCTGCTCGGGCTGGGTATGCTCTCGGCGCTGCATTACGCCAAAGACTTGGTGGCCGAACACAAAGGCCTCGACGTCGACCTGGCCCGCCTCGATCTCTCCGAGCCGGCGGTGTACGAGATGCTGCAGCGCGCCGATTCCGTCGGAGTGTTCCAGGTGGAGTCGCGAGCGCAGATGGCCACCCTGCCGCGATTGAAGCCGCGGGTGTTCTACGACCTGGTGGTCGAGGTCGCGCTGATCCGCCCCGGGCCCATCCAGGGCGGGTCGGTGCACCCTTACATCCGGCGGCGCAACGGCATCGATCCGGTCGTCTACGACCACCCGTCCATGGAATCCGCGCTGCGAAAGACGTTGGGGGTACCGCTTTTCCAGGAGCAGCTGATGCAGCTCGCGGTCGACTGCGCCGGCTTCTCCGCCGCCGAGGCCGACCAGCTGCGCCGCGCCATGGGCTCCAAGCGCTCGACCGAACGAATGCAACGGCTGCGCGGCCGGTTCTACGAGGGCATGCGCGAATTGCACGGCGCCACCGACGAGGTGATCGACCGGACCTACGAAAAGCTAGAAGCCTTCGCCAATTTCGGTTTTCCGGAAAGCCATGCGCTGTCGTTCGCGTCGCTGGTGTTCTACTCGTCGTGGTTCAAGCTGCATCACCCGGCGGCGTTCTGCGCCGCGCTGCTGCGTGCGCAGCCGATGGGTTTCTATTCACCGCAGTCGCTGGTGGCCGATGCGCGCCGGCACGGCGTGCTGGTGCACGGCCCGGACGTCAACGCCAGCCTGGCGCACGCCACACTCGAGAACGCCGGCACCGAGGTTCGCCTCGGGTTGGGCGCGGTCCGGCATATCGGCGACGACCTCGCCGAGCAGCTGGTCGAGGAGCGAAAGGCTAACGGCGCGTTCGTGTCTCTGCTGGATCTGACCACCCGGCTGCAGCTCTCGGTGCCGCAGGCCGAAGCGTTGGCGACGGCCGGGGCGCTGGGCTGCTTCGGGACGTCGCGGCGCGAGGCGCTGTGGGCGGCCGGGGCCGCGGCCACCCAACGGCCGGACCGGCTACCCGGGGTGGGGGCCCATGGTGCTGATGGGTCGCACATCCCGGCGCTGCCCGGAATGAGCGAACTGGAGCTGGCGGCCGCCGACGTGTGGGCCACCGGCATCTCCCCGGACAGCTATCCGACCCAGTTTCTGCGGGCAGATCTGAACGCGATGGGGGTAGTACCCGCCGAGGAACTGCTCGGCGTGCCCGACGGGGACCGCGTGCTGATCGCCGGCGCGGTGACCCATCGGCAGCGCCCCGCCACAGCGCAAGGCGTGACGTTCATCAACCTCGAAGACGAGACCGGGATGGTCAACGTGCTCTGTACGCCGGGGGTGTGGGCGCGACACCGCAAGCTGGCCAACACCGCACCGGCGCTGCTGATCCGCGGTCAGGTCCAAAACGCCAGCGGCGCAGTCACCGTCGTGGCCGAGCGGTTGGGTCGCATCACCCTGGCCGTCGGATCGAAGTCGCGCGACTTTCGCTGACTGCACGCTGTGCGCCCGGAGTTGAACAATTCGACATGGCCGTTGCCCACCGCGTCGTAAACTACTCGAACCCAAAATGTAATAAGGGGGTCGGAATGGCATTCAAGCTCGCTCGCCATGGAGCTGCGATATTGAGTTGTGCTGCGGCGTTTGTTCTTTCTCCTGCCGCTGCCAGCGCCGACCCGCCCGACCCCCACCAGCCGGACATTACAAAGGGCTTCTGCCCGGGTGGCCGATGGGGTTACGGCAATTTAGCGGTGTGCGACGGAGAGAAGTACCCCGACGGGTCGTTTTGGCACCAGTGGATGAAAACCTGGATGGCTGGACCGCAGTTCTAGTACGACTGCGTCGGTGGCGACGAACCTCTCCCGGGCCCACCCCCGCCCGGTGGCTGCGGCGGGGCGATCCCGCCCGACGGGCCGCCCCCACCGCCCCCGCCGCCCTGATCTAGCCACGCTGGCGAGAAGAAGCAGGAGACATGTCGGAAGGCGACTGATCCCTTCGCCGAACGTGCTCTGAGGGCGAGATTTTCGCGGCGAATTCTCCGGCCTGAGTGCACGTTCGGTACCCAAGGCCGCTGCGACGATAGGCTCGGGTACATGACCCTCAACTTGTCCGTCGACGAACTTCTCACCACCACCCGCTCGGTCCGCAAGCGTCTCGACTTCGACAAGCCCGTGCCTCGCGAGGTCCTGATGGAGTGCCTCGACCTGGCGTTGCAGGCGCCCACCGGCTCCAACGCGCAGGGCTGGCAGTGGGTGTTCGTCGAAGACGCCGACAAGAAGAAGGCGATCGCCGACATCTACCTGGGGCACGCCCAGCCCTACCTCAGCGCGCCCAAGCCCGATTACGGCGAGGGGGACACCCGCGGGGAGCGGATGCCCAAGGTCGTCGATTCGGCGATGTATCTGGCCGAGCACATGCACGAAGCGCCCGTGCTGTTGATCCCGTGCCTCGAAGGCCGCGAAGACAAGTCGGCGATAGGGGGTGTCTCGTTCTGGGCGTCGCTGTTCCCGGCGGTCTGGAGCTTCTGTCTGGCGCTGCGCTCGCGCGGGCTCGGCTCCTGCTGGACGACGTTGCACCTGCTCGGCGACGGCGAGCGCAAGGCCGCCGAGGTGCTCGGTATCCCCTACGAGCAGTTCAGCCAGGGTGGGCTGTTCCCGATCGCCTACACCAAGGGCACCGATTTCGCCCGGCCAAGCGGCTGCCCGCGGAGACCCTGACGCACTGGAACACCTGGTAGTCAGGGCAGCAGCGGCCATACCTCGACGACCCCGTGCGCCATCGCGCACGGCGTGTGGCTCACCCGCTCGATCGCCGTGTCGAGATCCTCGGCCTCGATCACCGCGAACCCGGCGATCGGCAGCGTGGATCGGAGGAAGGGTCCCGGCTCGACCCTGACCCCCGCGCCGTCCGGATTGCGGACCTGGATCGGGTCTCCCGCGCGGCCGATACGGGCGCCCGACGCGCTGAGTTCGTCGTCGCGGGCGTGCGCGGCCCGTTTGCGCTCGTCGCTCAACCGGCGGTATCCGGCCTCGTCGCCGTAACCGATCGTGATGAAAGTTGGCATGTTAAGGCTGACTCTGGCCGTGCCCGGGACTCATCGCTACCCCGAGTCCTACACCGCGCCGGGGTAGCCCTGTTGGCGCCAGGCCTCGTAGATCGCGATCGCCGCGGCGTTCGACAGGTTCAGCGAGCGCCGGCCGGCCAGCATCGGGATGCGCACCTGTCCGGTGATGTGGTCGTCGGCCAGGGTTTGCGCGTCCAGCCCGTCGGGTTCCGGACCGAACATCAACACGTCGCCGGGTTGATAGGCGACGTCGGCGAACGACACCGGAGCATGCGCGGTGAACGCGAACACCCGCGCCGGCATCAGCGCCTGCCAGGCGTCCCGCAGCGTCGCGTGCACCGTGACCGAAGCCAGGTCGTGATAGTCCAATCCCGCCCGGCGCACCTTCGGTTCGGACAGGTCGAAGCCCATCGGCTCAACCAGATGCAATTCCGCGCCGGTGGCCGCGGCCGTCCGGATCGCGTTGCCCGTGTTGGGCGCTATGCGCGGCGAGTAGAACATCAGGCGGAACAGAGCAGACTCCGTTTCGTGTTGAGCACTGCATGACGGATCAAGTACAGCTGAGCGCGACCGACTGGGTGCGAGAGCAGACCGAACAAATTCTGCAGCAGGGCACCACCGACGGCGTCGAGATCATGGATCGGCCGGTCGTCCTGTTCACGGTCACCGGAGCCAAGACTGGCCTCAAGCGGTACGTGCCACTGATGCGCGTGGAAAAGGACGGCCGCTACGCGATGGTCGGCTCCATCGGGGGAGCCCCCAAGCACCCGACCTGGTACCACAACGTGAAGGTCAACCCGAATGTCACCGTGCAGGATGGCGACAAGGTCTTCGAGATGACAGCACGCGAAGTCCACGGGGCCGAACGAGACGAGTGGTGGCAGACCGCGATTGCCGCCTACCCGGTCTACGTCCAGTTGCAGTCGCGGACGACCAGGACGATCCCGATCTTCGTGGTCGAATGACCATGACGGGATAATGGTCGGCATGGTCGAGCAGAGCCTCTGGATGCAGAAGGTCGCCGCCGATCCCGGACATTCGGACTGGTACATCGAGCGCTTCCGTTCGATGGCCCGAGACGGGAAGGATCTTGTCGGCGAGGCGCGCCTGGTGGACGCGATGGTGGTCCGCGGTGCCCGCATCCTCGATGCCGGCTGCGGCGCCGGACGGGTGGGCGGGTATCTGGCGACGATCGGTCACCGGGTGGTCGGGGTCGACGTCGACCCGGCGCTGATCGCGGCGGCCGAGCACGACTATCCCGGCCCGCAGTGGCTCGTCGGCGACCTCGCCGAACTCGACCTGCCCGCGCGCGGCGTCGCCGAGCCGTTCGACGTGATCGTGTCCGCCGGCAACGTGATGGCGTTTCTCGCCCCGAGCACCCGGGGCCGGGTGCTGGAAAGGCTGCGTGCCCATGTCGCCGACGCCGGCCGCGCGGTGATCGGCTTCGGCGCCGGCCGCGACTACGCGTTCGCCGAGTTCCTCGACCACGCGGCGGCCGCCGGATTCGCGCCCGATGTGCTGTTGTCCACCTGGGATCTGCGAGCGTTCACCGACGACTCCGACTTCCTCGTCGCGATCCTGCGGCCCGCCTAAGTATTTCGCGCGGCGGATCGTTTGCCAGACTCGCGTGCTCGTGTTCCGGCCCACCTTGGGGGTAGCTGTCTGCTCAGCAACGATTCTGGTGACCCGGGCCGCGGGCTGTCATACTCATCGCATTGCCACGCGTTTACCGCTCGCGCGTCTTGGCGCGGGGGGAGCGGAATAAAAGCAGGAAGTTCATGAGCCTCTCGTTTCTTTCGATGCGCGGTGTGGGCGCAGCGGCCGATCGCGCGGTCGCGACCACATGACGATGTTCAACCGCCCGGCCATCCCGGTCGAGGCGGCACGCACCCAGTTCGCCGCGCCGCCGGCGGCCCCCGCCAAACGTCCGCCGGCCTGGTCGCCGAGCAACTGGCCGGTCGGTTGGAAGGTCGCAGCGATCGTCCTGGTTCCGCTGATCCTGGTGGCGATTTTCGGTGGGCTGCGCGTCAACACCGCGGTATCGAGTTACAGCGGCTTGCGGTTGGCCGCCGCGCGCGCCGACTTGCTACCCGCGCTCACCAAATACATGTCGGCGCTGGACGTGGCGCTGTTGGCGAACTCCACCGGGCGCGACGTCGAGGGCGCCAAGAAGAACTATGACGCCCGCAAGGGTGAGCTGCAGACCCGGCTGTCGGACACCGACGTCACACCGGATGTGTCTTCGGGAGTGGGCACCCTGCTCAACGGCGGTCAATCGCTGCTGGACAAGGTCGCCGACAACAGCATCGGTTTGCGGGACCGGGTCACCACCTACGCGCCGCTGCTGCTGACGGCCGAGGACGTCATCAACGCCTCGGTGCGGGTGGACGACGAGCGGATCCGCGCGCAGGCGCAGGGTTTGAGCCGGGCGGTCGGGGCCCGCGGCCAGATGACGATGCAGGAGATCCTGGTGACCCGCGGCGCCGACCTGCCCGAGCCGCAGTTGCGCACCTCGATGATCACCCTGGCCGGCACCGAGCCGTCGACGCTGTTCGGGATGAGCCAGGTGCTCGGCGTGGGTTCGCCCGAAGCCAAGACGTTGCAGCAGCAGATGGTGACCCGGATGACGATCATGTCCGATCCGGCCAGCGTGCTCGTCGACAACCCGGACCTGCTGCGCTCGATCCAGACCACCGACGCGATCGCCGAACAGGTCATCACCGACGCCACTGCGTCGGTGACCAAGTCGGTGCAAACCCAGGCCAACGACCGGCGCACCGCCGCGATCGCCGAGGGCGCCCTGGCGCTGGCCGCCATCGTGATCGCGCTGATCATCGTCTTGCTGATGGCACGTGCGCTGGTGGTGCCGCTGCGGCTGCTGCGCGACGGCGCGCTGAAGGTCGCCCACACCGATCTCGAGGAGGAGATCGCTCGCGTCAAAGCCGGTGAGGGCGAACCGATTCCGGCTCCGCTGCCGGTGTACACCACCGAGGAGATCGGCCAGGTTGCGCACGCGGTGGACGAGCTGCACACCCAGGCGCTGCTGCTGGCCGGAGACGAGGCGCGGTTGCGGCTGCTGGTCAACGACATGTTCGAGACCATGTCGCGGCGCAGCCGCTCACTGGTCGACCAGCAGTTGTCGCTGATCGACCGGCTGGAACGCAACGAAGAGGATCCCGAACGCCTCGACAGCCTCTTCCAGCTGGATCACCTCGCCGCCCGGCTGCGCCGCAACAGCGCCAACCTGCTGGTGCTGGCCGGCGCCCAGCTGGCCCGCGACCAGCGCGAACCGGTTCCGCTGTCGACGGTGATCAGCGCGGCCGTCTCCGAGGTCGAGGACTACCGCCGGGTCGAACTGGGTGAGCTGCCCGAATGCATGCTGGTCGGCGCTGCCGCCGGTGGCGTCATCCATCTGTTCGCCGAGCTGATCGACAACGCCCTGCGCTACTCGCCGCCGTCGACGTACGCCCGGATCTCCGGGGCACGCGGCGGCGACGGCGGGGTGGTGCTGCGGGTCGCCGACTCCGGTTTGGGCATGAACGACGCCGACCGGCGGATGGCCAACATGCGCCTGCAGGCCGGCGGCGAGGTCACTCCCGACAATGCCCGCCACATGGGGCTTTTCGTGGTCGGCCGGATCGCGGCCCGGCACGGCATCCGGGTCGGGCTGCGCGGTCCCGCGCGCGACGAGGCGGGCAGTGGCACCACCGCCGAGATCTACCTGCCACCCGCGGTGCTGGAGGGCTTCCACGGCGCCCCGGCCGAAATCTCGACGGAGCCGCGCGAGCGGATCCGGGCGGTCTCGTCGCCGAGCGCCAAGCTGGCCAGCGGGCCGCCGGACCCGAGTAGCGGCGCGACCCGGCAACGTCCCGGCGCGGTCAACAACGGCGAGGCTCCGCCGATCTCGTTGTTGCCCCGCCGCAGCCCCGGCTCCAGCGGCATCACCGAGGTTCCGGCACCGCCCGCCGCGCAGCCGCCGCTACCCAAGCGCCGGCGTGAGCTGGCCACCCCGTGGTGGGAGAACGGGAGTAACCAGCCCCGGCCGACACCGACACCAACGCCGCCGGCCCCGAAGCCGACCCCCAGGGCGGCCCCGTCGGTGTCGGACACCTCGGCGTTCTTCGCCGCGCGGCCGCGAGGCAATCCGCCGGCAGCCACACCGGTCACCCCTGCCGAACCGGCCGCTACGCCCGCCGGGCCGTCGAAGGACGACGTGATCTACCGGCGGATGCTCTCGGAGATGATGGGTGACCCGCACGAGCTGGTCAACAGCCCCGACCTGGATTGGCAGTCGGTGTGGGACCGCGGCTGGTCGCTGGCCGCCGAGGCCGAGGACAAGCCCGTCGAGCAGCGCACCGCCGAGCACGGCCTGCCGGTGCGCACGCCCGGAGCCCGGCTGGTGCCGGGAGCGGCCAACGGCGTCAGCGCCGCCCATCAGCAGCAAGACGACGAAGAATCCCTCGTAGGATCGAACGGCGGACTGCACGCGGCGCGCGACCCCGAGGCGGTTCGCACCTCGTTCAGTAGCCACTTCGGCGGGGTGCGCAGCGGACGATCGCACGCCCGCCACTCGAGTCAAGGACCCGATGAGCAATGACATCTGCAGGCAGCTCACTGGACTGGCTGGTGACGAAGTTCGCCCGCGAGGTCCCCGGGGTGGCGCATGCGCTGCTGGTGTCCGTCGACGGTCTGCCGATCGCCGCCAGCGAGCGGCTACCCCGCGAACGAGCCGACCAGCTGGCTGCGGTGGCGTCCGGGCTGGCCAGCCTCGCGACGGGCGCCGCACAGCTGTTCGACGGCGGGCAGGTGCTGCAGTCGGTGGTCGAGATGCAGAACGGCTACCTGTTGTTGATGCGGGTCGGCGACGGGTCGCACCTGGCGACGCTGGCCGAGACGTCGTGTGACATCGGCCAGATCGGATACGAGATGGCCATCCTCGTCGAACGGGTCGGCGGCGTCGTGCAGTCCACCCGCCGTTCCGCGTCGCCGCCCAGCAGAAGCCACTCGTGAGCCGCGATGGACAAACGCGAACCCGGGCCGTCCGCACGTGAGGCGAGCCTGGTCCGTCCGTACACTCTGACCGGCGGACGGACCAACACCGGCGTCGACCTCCCGCTGGAGGCGCCGGTTCAGACGTTGCAGGCCGGGCGGGCGCACCGGTGGCCGGCCGACGATACGCGAGGCAAGATCATCCGACTGTGCGTCCAAAGCCCGTCCGTCGCCGAGATTTCGGCCCGGCTGGACCTGCCGATCGGAGTCGCGCGGGTGCTGGTCGGTGATCTGGTGCTGTCCGGTTACCTTCGGGTGCACCGAACGTTGACCGAGCAGTCGACGCGGGACGAGCGCCACGAACTGATAGGAAGGACCCTGCGTGGTCTCAAGGCATTCTGACTCCGGCGCCACCGCGTCGACGAAGATCGTCGTCGCCGGTGGGTTCGGCGCCGGCAAGACCACGTTCGTCGGGGCGGTCTCGGAGATCATGCCGTTGCGCACCGAGGAGATCGTCACCGACGCCTCGGCCGGCGTCGACATGCTCGAGGCCACCCCCAACAAGCGGACGACGACGGTGGCGATGGACTTCGGCCGGATCACGCTGGACCGCGACCTGGTGCTCTACCTGTTCGGCACGCCGGGTCAGCGGCGGTTCTGGTTCATGTGGGACGACCTGGTGCGTGGCGCGATCGGCGCGATCGTCCTGGTCGACTGCCGCCGGCTGCAGGACAGCTTCGCCGCGGTCGACTTCTTCGAGCACCGCAACCTACCGTTCCTGATCGCGGTCAACCAATTCGACGGTGCGCCAAGCTATCCCGCTGGCGCGATCCGCGAAGCGCTCGCCCTGTCGCCGCACACTCCGGTGATCAACGTCGATGCCAGGGACCGCCGGTCGGCCACCGATGCGCTGATCGCGATCAGCGAGTACGCCCTCGCGAGCCTGTCGGCTTGACCGACGTGGAGCAGTGGGCCGATCGCGAGTTCACCGGCCGCGATTTCACCGACGATGACCTCGGCCGGTTGTGCACCGAGCGGGTCGTGTTCAGCGAGTGTAATTTCAGCGGCGTCAACCTCGCCGAATCCCAACATCGCGGCTCCGCCTTCCGTAACTGCAAATTCGAGCGAACAACGCTGTGGCACAGCACGTTTGCGCAGTGCAGCATGCTGGGATCGGTCTTCGTGCAGTGCCGGTTGCGGCCGATCACGTTCGACGAGGTGGACTTCACGCTCGCGGTGCTGGGCGGCAACGACCTGCGCGGCGTCGACCTGAGCGGGTGCCGGCTGCGGGAGACCAGCCTGGTGGAGACCGACCTGCGCAAGGCCGTACTGCGCGGCGCCGACCTGTCCGGCGCCCGGACCACCGGCACCCGGCTCGACGACGCCGACCTGCGCGGCGCGACGGCGGATCCGGCGTTGTGGCGCACCGCCACACTGACCGGTGTGCGGGTGGATGTCCCGCAGGCGATGGCGTTCGCACTGGCGCATGGGCTGCGCCTGGACACGAAGTCTGACTAGCGCTTCAGCCGGATGCGCCACCAGACGATGGCCGAGTAGATCACCGACAGCGCGCCGAGCATCCCCATGTCGAGCAGCCAAGCGCTGTCGGTGTGCGCCCAGTGGCTGTCCTTGGGGCCGATCGGTACCAGCATCCGCAGATTGACCGTCGACGCCGAGGCCGCGTAGCCCCAGCGCGACGGCATCAGCCAGGACAGCTGGTCGAGGAAGAGCCGGCCGGTCACCGGGATCAGGCCACCGGCCAGCACCAGCTGCAGCATCAGCGACACCACCAACAGCGGCATGATCTGCTCGTTGGACCGGGCGATCGACGACAGCACCAACCCGAGAATCGCCGAGGCCACACACGTCGCGGCCACGGTGACGAACAGCTCCAGGCTGGCATTCCCGAGCAGCAGCGCCGGCTGTTTGGGTGTGCCCTTGCCGATCAGCACGATGCCGGTCGCGATCGCGGCCTGGACGATGGCGAACGCGCAGAACACCGTGATCTTGGCGCCCAGGTAGGCCCCGGTGGACAGGCCGACCGCCTGCTCGCGCTGGAAGATCGGACGTTCGCCGATCAGGTCGCGGATCGTCAACGCCGTGCCCATGAAGACGGCGGCGATCGACATCAGCGTCAGGATCTGGGCGGCTTCGTCGGGAGTCTCACTGTTCGGATCGGCGACGCCGAACCCGGTGTGGCCCGGCACCGTCAGCGACAGCACACCCAGAATGAACGGCAACAATGCCAGGAACGCGAAGTAGGCGCGGTCCGAGATGATCAACCGGATCTGGCGTCGCGCGATCGTGGAGAACTGGCGCAGCATGCTGCTGCGCGCCGGGGCGCCCAGATCGACCGGCGTCTCGCCCCGGGTGGGTGGCGCGTGGTCTTGGCGTTCCAGGAAGCGGCGGTTGGCCTCGTCGGGGTCGGCGCCCACCTTGGCGAAGATCTGGGCCCAGTTGGTGGTGCCCATCGCGTCCCCGATTTGACCGGGTGGGCCCAGGAACGCGATCTTTCCGCCGGGCGCCATCAGCAGCACCTGATCGCAGACGTCGAGATAGGTGAGCGAGTGTGTGACGACGAGCACGACGCGCCCGGCATCGGCGAGCTGGCGCAGCATCGTCATGACCTGCAGGTCCAGCGCCGGGTCCAAACCCGAGGTCGGCTCGTCGAGGATCAGCAGCGACGGCCCGGTCAACAGTTCCAGGGCCACCGACGCGCGCTTGCGCTGGCCGCCGGAGAGCTTGTCGACCCGGGTGTCGGCATGTTCGGTCAGTCCCAGCTCGTCGAGGACCTGCGCGACCACCTGGGCGCGGTCGTCCTTGCTGGTGTCGGGTGGCAGGCGCAGTTCGGCCGCATAGCCCAGCGCCTGGTTGACGGTCAGCTGACGGTGCACGACGTCGTCCTGCGGGACCATCCCGATCCTGCTGCGCAGGGTGGCGTAGGCGGTGTGGATGTTGTGGCCCTCGAAGGTGACCGCGCCGGCGGTGGGGGTGGTGTATCCGGCGATCAGCCGCGACAGGGTCGACTTGCCGGCACCCGAGCCGCCGATGATGGCGGTCAGGGTGCCCGGCCGGGCCGTCATCGAGATCTGCTGCAGCAGGTCCTTGCCGTTGATCGCGAAGCCGACCTCGCGCACCTCGAGGCCTCCGGTGCTCGTCGCCGCTTCCTGGCGGCGCGCCAGCATTCCGGCGGTGAACACCAGGTCGACGTTGCCGATCGTGACCACGTCGCCCTCGGCCAGCAGGGCCTGCGCGACCCGTACCCCGTTGACGAACGTCCCGTTGATCCTGTTCGCGTCGCGGATCTCGATGCCGGCGGGTGTCGGCTCCAGGAACGCGTGGTGGCGCGACGCCAGCACGTCGTGGATGACGATGTCGTTGTCGAGTTCGCGGCCGATCCAAGCGGTGCCCCCGGAACGTCCTTGCACACCCGATTCGGGTCCGACGACCTTCATCACCCGGGTCGGGAACTGCGACATGTCGGTGCCCGCCGGCTGCGCCACCCGGGTCGCGTCGTTCGGGACGGCCTGGGTCGTCACGGTCGGCCGCACGATCGGCACGGCCCTCGTGTGCACCGCGTCGGTGGGCTGGTCCTGGAATCTGCCGGGCGGTGGGATGGTCGGGACCGTCTGCGAGGTCGGCGGCAGCACGCCGACGTTGCCGCGGTGGCGTCCAATCGCGAAGGTGATCTGCGGACCGTCGGGGGCCCCGAGGCTGATGGCCTGGCCGTCCCGGATCTCGGCGCTCGGCACCTGGCGTCCGTCGACGAAGATGCCGTTGCGCGAATTATTGTCTGCCGCAACCCATCTGCCCTGATCGAAGCGCAGCACCAGGTGCGCGCGGGTGACCAGCGGATGCGCGACGCGTAGGTCGGCGCGCACGTCGCTGCCGACAATGACGTCCCCGCCGGGGGCGAAACTGAGTTCGGATCGGTTGGACCGAACAGTCAGTACCGATTGCGCAGGCGCATTCATCAGTTCAGCGTCGTTTCAGCCGGATCTTCCACCACACGATCGCGCTATAGCTTATGCACAGGACTCCGAGCATGGCCATGTCGAAAAGCATGATGTGTTTCGAGTGCTGCCATATCGGGTCGTTAGTCGGGATCTGTTTGACCTTCACCAGCGCCGGAAAGTCGATCGACGACGCGGCCGCCGCATAACCCCAGCGCGCCGGGGTCAGCCAGGCCAGCTGCTCTAAGCCCGGGCGCTGATAGACCTGGATCATTCCGCCGGCCAACACCAATTGGCTCATGATCGACACCACCAGCAGCGGCATGATCTGCTCGTTCGACTGCGCGAGGGCGGACAGCATCAGGCCGAAAATCGCCGACGCGACACACGCGCCCGCCACGGTGACGAACAACGACACCGTCGCATCACCGAAGAACAGCGCCGGCTGGGTGGGTGCGCCTTTGCCGAGCCGCACGATGAAGACCGCGATCGCGGCCTGCAGGGTCGCGAAGATGCAGAACACCATGACCTTGGCCAGCAGGTAGGCCCCGGTGGACAGGCCTACGGCCTGTTCTCGACGGAAGATCGCGCGCTCTCCGATGAGGTCGCGAATGGTCAGCGCGGTGCCCATGAAGATCGCGCCGATGTTCAAGAGCACCATGATGTACTGCGGTTGCGTTGGTGCCAGGCCGAGCGGATCGGCGGGCCCGAGACCGGGCTTGGGGCCCTTCACGGTCAGCGACAGCGCGCCGATCAGGAACGGCAACACAGCCAGGAAGATGGTGTAGCCGCGGTCCGAGATGACCAGGCGCACCTGACGCCGGGCGATCGTGGATATCTGCCGGCGCAGGTTGGTCGGCGGCGGGTCGCCCAGGTCCGCCGGGCTCTCGCGAGCCGGCGGCTGCGACGACTGCTGATTGCGCTCCTTGAAGCGGCGGTTGGCCTCGTCGGGATCGGCGCCGACGCTGGCGAAGATGTCGGCCCAGTTGCGGGTGCCCATGGCGGCCTCGACCTGGTCGGGCGGGCCCTGGAACGCGGTCTTGCCGCCCGGCGCCATCAGCAGGATTTGGTCGCAGACGTCCAGGTAGGACACCGAGTGGGTGACCACCAGCACCACGCGGCCGGCGTCGGCGAGCAGGCGCAGCATCAGCATCACCTGACGGTCCAGCGCCGGGTCCAGACCCGAGGTCGGCTCATCCAGCAGCAGCAGCGATGGTTGGGTCAGCAACTCCAGCGCGACGGAGGCGCGTTTGCGCTGTCCGCCGGACAATTTGTCCACGCGGGTGTCGGCGTGCTTGGTCATCTCCAGCTCTTCGAGTACCTGGGCGACCACCTGGGCGCGCTCAGCCTTGCTGGTGTCCGGCGGCAGGCGCAGCTCGGCGGCGTACCCCAGCGCCTGGTTGACCGTCAGCTGTCGGTGTACGACGTCGTCCTGCGGGACCATGCCGATCCTGCTGCGCAGCGAGGAGTAATCGGTGTGGATGTTGTGACCCTCGAATGTCACCGTGCCGGAGCTGGGGCTGGTGTACCCGGCGATCAACCGCGACAGCGTGGTTTTGCCGGCGCCGGAGCCACCGATGATCGCGGTCAGCGTGCCGGGCCGGGCGGTCAGCGAGACGTGGTCGAGCAGCTGCTTGCCGTTGTCGACTTCGTAGCAGACCGAGTTGACCTCGAGGCCGCCGGTGCGCGTCGCGGCTTCGGTGCGGCGGACCAACGTGTCGCGGGTGAAGACCAGGTCGACGTTTCCGATCGTGACCACGTCGCCCTCGGTCAGCACCGCCGAGCCGACGCGGACGCCATTGACGTAGGTTCCGTTGACGCTGTGCGCGTCGCGGATCTCGGTGCCGATCGGCGTCTGGAGCAAGAACGCGTGGTGGCGCGAGGCCAGGACGTCCTGAATGACGATGTCGTTGTCGGTGGCACGCCCGATCGTGAGCCCATTGGACGGCTTTTCGATCGCGCCCGATCGAGACGGCAGCAGCGCCTGGAACATCTTGGTCGCCAGGTTCGCCACTTCGGGCGCCTTGGCCTCGGCGACAGGCGACATCTGTGTCTTCGGAGCCAGCGGGGTTCCGACGGGCGCGGACATCTGCGGCTGCGGCGGATAGTTGGGCGGGGCGTTGTTGGGATACGGCGCGGTCGGTCGCCCGAGCGACGTCGGGTATACGGGCTGCCCCGGTGGCCCCGGCGGTCCCGGCCGCGGGGGTGGCATCCCGGGATGCGGCCGCGGCGGCGGTGGCGCGCCCCAGGTGGTCTGGCGCACGGGTGGCGGTCCGGGCGGGGCGGGCAGCGGCTGACCCGACGCCTGTGACGAAGGCCACGCGCCCGGAGCACCGACCGGAAGCCCCATCGACTCGGTCCGCGGCGGGCGCCCGGCCATGCCTTGGTGGCGCCCGACCTCGAAGGTCAGCAACGGGCCGTCGGGGTTTCCGATGTTGATGCTCTGGCCGTCGTGGATGTCGATGACCGGAACCTTGCGGCCGTTGGCGAAAGTGCCGTTGAGCGAACCGTTGTCGATCGCCAGCCAGCGGCCCTGGTCGAAACGCAGCAACAGATGGGCGCGCGAAATCAGGGGGTGCGTGATGCGCAGATCGGCCCGGAGATCGCGCCCCACCACCACGTCGTGACCTGCTGCAAAGGTGCGTTCCGACCCGTCATACCGGACAGTCAGCGCCGGCGCGACTGGTGAATTCATCGCCACAACTCTAGCCCGTGGACCTATTTCACGATCTGCACCGATGCGGCACGTCGGGCCAGTTGTGCCCGGGCGGTCACCCCGCGATCACGCCGTGTCGGGCGCTCCGGTGACGACGCAGTGGGTGCGGGTGTAGATGGTCGGCATGCACCGATTGCAGTGCGTGCACGCCGAGTGGACGCCGTGCCGGGCGCCGTCGGCCGCGAGTCGATTGATCAGATCCGGCTCGGCCAGCAGCGCGCGGGCCATCGCGACGAACTCGAATCCCTCGGCCATCGCCAGGTCCATCGTCTCCCGGTTGGTGATGCCGCCGAGCAGGATCAGCGGCATCTTGAGTTCGGCCCGGAACAGCTTGGCGTCACGCAGCAGATACGCCTCGCGGTAAGGGTATTCGCGCAGGAACTTGGTGCCCGTCATGCGCATTCCCCAGCGCAGCGGCGGTTTGAACGCCCCGGCGAACTCCTTGAGTGGGGCATCGCCGCGGAACAAATACATCGGGTTCACCAGCGAGCTGCCGGCGGTGAGTTCGATCGCGTCCAGGCCGCCGTCTTCTTCCAGCCATTTGGCGGTGATCAGCGACTCATCGGTGTTGATCGCGCCCCGCACGCCGTCGGTCATGTTGAGCTTGGCGGTGACCGCGATCGGCGTTCCCTCCTTCTCCACCGCGCGGCGAACGGCCATCACCATGCCGCGGGCGACCTTGGCCCGGTTCTCCAGCGACCCGCCGAACTCGTCGTCGCGACGGTTGATCAGCGGTGACAGGAAGGAACTCGCCAAATAGTTGTGGCCCAAATGAATTTCGACCGCGTCGAAGCCGGCTTCCATGGCGAACCGGGCCGCGTTGGCGTGCGCTTCGATCACGTCGTTGATGTCGTCGCGGGTTGCCTTCTTGGCAAAGCGCATTCCGATCGGGTTGAAGAACCGGACCGGTGCCAGCGCCTTGGCCTTGTTGGACTTCGCGTTGGCCACCGGACCCGCGTGACCGATCTGCGCGCTGATCGCCGCGCCCTCGGCGTGGATCGCGTCGGTGAGCCTGCGCAGCCCCGGCACCGCCTCGGGGCGCATCCACAGTCCGTTGCCCTCGGTGCGTCCGCCTTGCGAGACGGCGCAATAGGCGACGGTCGTCATGCCCACCCCGCCGGCGGCCGGCGCCCGGTGGTACTCGATCAGGTCGTCGCTCACCAGCGCGCCGGGCGTGCGTGCTTCGAAGGTCGCCGACTTGATGGTCCGGTTGCGCAGCGTGATCGGTCCGAGCTTGGCTGGGCTGAATACGTCCGGAATCTGGGGCTGGTCAGATGCCATGCGAGGAGCCTAACGGCGATCGCAAGGCCTGCGAAGCAGGTGGTAGCGGGTCGCCGTCATGGGGCATTGCCTGGCACATGCCAGACTGTGAGGCGTGGGCGCAATCACACTGGACGGCAAGGCCACCCGCGACGAGATCTTCGTCGACCTCAAGCAACGAGTTGCGGCACTGACCGCGGCGGGGCGTACGCCCGGGCTGGCCACGGTCCTGGTCGGTGACGATCCCGGCTCCCAGGCCTACGTGCGAGGCAAGCATTCCGACTGCGCGAAGGTGGGCATCACCTCGATCCGTCGCGATTTGCCCGCCGACATCTCCACGGCCAAGCTGAACGAGACGATCGACGAGCTGAACGCCAACCCCGAGTGCACCGGCTACATCGTGCAGTTGCCGCTGCCCAAGCATCTCGACGAGAACGCCGCGCTGGAGCGCATCGATCCCGCCAAGGACGCCGACGGCCTGCACCCGACGAACCTGGGCCGGCTGGTGCTCAACAACCCGGCGCCGCTGCCGTGCACCCCGCGCGGCATCGTGCACCTGCTGCGGCGCTACGACGTCGAGATCGCCGGTGCGCACGTGGTCGTCATCGGCCGCGGGGTCACCGTTGGCCGTCCCCTGGGTCTACTGCTGACGCGTCGCTCGGAGAACGCGACAGTGACGTTGTGCCACACCGGAACTCGCGACCTGGCGGCGCTGACCAAGCAGGCCGACGTCATCGTCGCCGCCGTCGGCGTGCCGCATCTGCTGACCGCCGACATGGTGCGGCCGGGCGCCGCGGTGCTCGACGTCGGCGTCAGCCGGGTGGATGACAAGCTCACCGGCGACGTGCATCCCGAGGTGTGGGAGGTCGCCGGGCACGTGTCGCCGAACCCCGGTGGCATCGGCCCGCTGACGCGGGCGTTCCTGCTGACGAACGTGGTCGAGCTGGCCGAGCGGCAATGAGTTCGGCGAAGACCGCAGCCAAAGCTCAGTGGCCGATCCTGCTGGTCGGGCTGATCTTTGTGACGGCTTTCGCGTTGGTGGGCGCCAACTTCTGGCGTCGCGGTTCGCTGCTGATCGGCATCGCCGTCGGCGTCGCCGCGATACTGCGGTTGGTGCTATCCGATGATCGTGCCGGCCTATTGGTGGTGCGCAGCAAGGGCATTGACTTCATCACGACCGCGTCGGTCGGGGCCGCGATGGTCTATATCGCATGGACCATCGATCCGCTTGGTACGGGCTAGATCCCCGGACCGGTAATCTGCGGCAGGTTGGGCATCGCGCCGCCGGGCATGTTCGGCATCCCCGGCATCGCGCCGCCGGGCATGTACGGCATCCCCGGCATCGCGCCGCCCGGCATGTTGGGCATCCCCGGCATCATGCCGCCGGGGATGTTGGGCATGTTGCCGCTGGCCAAGTTCGCCATCGCCTGCGGGCAGTACGACTGAATGGCGATCGTGGTGAACATCTGCGCCATCTGTGGCGACATGCCTTGGCGTCGGACGCTTGTCACTGCCCCGGCGAAGCTGCCGCCGGGCTGGGCCAGCATCGGGCAGATGGATTCGCCCACGGCCATCGCATTTCCGGGCTGGCCGAAGTCGACGCCGGCGTGGTTCAGCGCGTCGATGAAGCTGTCGTCGGCGTTGGCGTCCGCCTCGGCCGGTGGCGCCCCGAACGCCGCGGCGACAGCGAGCAGGCCGGCCACCGCGGTCAGCAAGCGAATAGTGAAGGGCTGATGGCGAAACGTCCAGGCCCAACCATGTGCAGCAGCAACTGCTTTCATTGACAGCTTCCCCATCTGTCGCGGAGCGCTCTGAAGGCACTCAAATCTCACTAGGAAGACTGATCTATGGCGGTCACGTTTGCGGCACGGGAATATCAAGGTTTGCACACTATGCGTTTCATGAGCGCGATGCTTCTGAGACATCGGTTAGTGCGCGGAAAGCGTTACGGGCGAAGGAGGATCGCGTCCCGGCCAATCGAGGCCACACTGTGATCCGACACGATCGGCGACGCCGTGTGCTGGAGTGAGAAATGGTTGAGAATCCGCATCATGGATCGTGGCATCTCACGACAGACGTTTCTTCGCGGCGCTGTTTCGATGTTGGCGACGCGCGCGGTGCTCGGGACCACGCGGGCTGCCGCCGATCCCGGTGCCGCCGTAGCCGGCTGGAATGGCTTGGCCTCGGCCATCGGCGGCAGTGTGCTGTTGCCGGCCAGCGGTGCCCAATTCGCTTCGAGCAAAGCGGTATTCAACTCGTTCTACAACAACTCCAGCCCGGCCGCGGTGGTCACGGTTTCCTCGCAGGCCGACGTCCAGAAGGCGGTCGCCTTTGCGACGGCGAACAAGCTCAAGGTCGCACCGCGCGGCGGTGGTCATTCCTACATCGGCGCATCGAGCGCCAACGGCACGATGGTGCTCGACCTGCGCGGGCTGCCGGGCGGGGCGCACCTCGACGGCGGCAACGTCACGGTCACCCCGGCCACGAACCTGTGGGCGGTGCATCAGGCCTGCGCCGGCGCCGGTCGCGGCGTCCCGACGGGTAGTTGCCCGACGGTCGGCGCTGCGGGGTTGACACTCGGCGGCGGGATAGGAGCCGATTCCCGGCATGCGGGCCTGGCCTGTGACGCGCTGCAGTCGGCCACGGTGGTGCTTCCCGGCGGTGACGTGGTGACCGCGTCCGCCAACGACCATCCGGACCTATTCTGGGCGCTCCGCGGTGGTGGCGGCGGCGATATCGGGGTGACGACGTCGATGACGTTCGCGACCTTCCCGACCGGCGACACCGACGTCGTCCGGCTCGAATTCGCCCCGTCGTCGGCCGTCCAGGTGCTTATCGGCTGGCAGAACTGGCTGGACGGGGCGGACCGAAACGCCTGGGCCGGAGTCGATCTCGCGGTCGGCTCGGCTGAACCCGACTGTCACATCCTGGCGATCTGCCCTGCCGGCGGTGCGGCCGGGATGACCGATGCGATCAAGACCGCGGTCGGTGTGCAGCCAACTTCGGTGACCAACAAGACGATGAACCGGATGGACCTCGTGACGTATCTGGCCGGTGGAAGTTCGACCTCGGCGCCGCGCGGCTTCGTGGCCGGGTCCGACGTCATCACCACGGTGAATTCCGCTGCGGCCCATGCCATTGCCACCGCGATTGGGCAATGGCCCGCATCGGGCGGACAGGCTTCGCTGCTAGTGGATCCGCTGGGTGGAGCCGTCGCCGATGTGGCCCCGGGGGATTCGGCGTTTCCGTGGCGCAAGCAGTCCGCGGTGCTGCAGTGGTACGTCGAGCCCGCTGCCAACCAGGTCGCCGCCGCGACCCAGTGGCTGAGTTCAGCTCACCAAGCGGTACAACAGTTTTCGGTTGGCGGATATGTCAATTACCTGGAGCCCAACAGCGCGGCATCGCGCTATTTCGGGTCGAATCTGTCGCAGCTGACGTCGGTGCGGCAAAAGTACGACCCCAACCAGATCATGTACTCCGGTCTGAAGTTCTGACCACCGACACGGCAAAATCTCTTGTGCCACTTGTGTTTCTGTGGTCACAGGGCGGGGTTTTGTGTCGGTGGGTCGATCTAGTTTGGTCGGTATGAGTACGGGTGTGATCGTCGACGGGGAAGCCATGGTGGCGGCCTTCGATGTGCTGACCGCCGCGATCGAGACCATCAACGGGTTCGACAAACAGATGCTACGCACCCCCGAGCGACTGGCCATGCTGCGCCGCTACGAGCAGGCACAACGACAACTATCCGCCGGCCAACACCCGCTGATCAACGGGCTCGCCCAGGACGCCACCCCGGCGGAGTTGGGCGGCACACTGTCCCATGCGATCGCCGACGCCACCCTGATCAGCCGCGCCGACGCCGGCCGCCGGGTCCGCGAAGCCGCCGACCTCGGGGAGCGACGCGCCCTGACCGGTGAACCGTTGCCGCCGGTGTTGGCCGCCACCGCCACCGCGCAAAGGGCCGGAAAGCTGGGTCGCGAGCATGTCGCGGTGATTCGGCGCTTCTACCATCAGCTGCCGGGCTGGATCGACATCGAGACCCGCACCGCCGCCGAAGCCGACCTCGCCCGCCTAGCCACCCAATACCGCCCCGACCAGCTGATCGGATTCGCCGAGCACGTGATGAATTGCCTGAACCCGGACGGCAACTTCACCGACGACGACCGGGCACATCGCCGCGGGGTGACCCTGGGCAACCAGCAAGCCGACGGCATGTCCGCCCTCAGTGGTTGGCTCACCCCCCCAAGCCCGCGCCTCGCTGGAGGCCGTGCTGGCCAAATTCGCCGCCCCGGCATATGCAACCCGACGACCACACCCCTGCGTCGACGGCGCACCGTCCCAGGACGCGATCGATCACGACCCCGCTCGGCGGCGCAGCGCCATCACGACGGCCTCAACGCCGCCCTCCGTGCCGTGCTCGCTAGCGGGGAGTTGGGTCAGCACAATGGGCTGCCCGCCTCGATCATCGTCTCGACCACCCTGACCGAACTCGAAGCCGCCGCCGGCCACGGCCTCACCGGCGGCGGAACCCGGCTCCCCATCTCCGATGTGATCCGCCTGGCCCGCCACGCGCATCACTACCTCGCCATCTTCGACCAGGGCCAACCCGTCGCGCTGTATCACACCAAACGCCTGGCCTCACCCGGACAACGAATCGTGCTGTACGCCAAAGACCGCGGCTGCACCGTCGGCGGCTACTACTGCGAAATCCACCACATCACCGACTACGCAACCTGCCACACCACCAACATCGACAACCTCACCCTGGCCTGCGGCACCCACCACCGACTCCTACAACCCCACGGCTGGACCACCCGCAAACACCCCAACGGCACCACCGAATGGATCCCCCCACCCCACCTCGACAAAGGCCAACCCCGCACCAACACCTACCACCACCCCAACAAACTCCTCCACAACCCAGACGACGACGAGAAGTAGCTAGCTAGCCACGCCAGATCCCCATCGGGTTAGGCTCAATCATGCTTGCAGGCGATCCGGTGACCGTGCTCAGCGAAGATGAGTGCTGGGACTTGCTATCGAGCGCGGCGTTGGGCCGGTTCGTCGTTGTCACGGACGGCCGAGCCGAGATCTTTCCGGTCAACTTCGTCACCCAACGCCGGACGCTGCTCTTCCGAACTGCCCCGGGTACCAAGCTTTACCGAGCCGCCATGAGCGACCAGATCGCTTTCGAGACCGACGGCCACACCGACGTCGAGGGGTGGAGCGTGATCATCCAAGGCAGGGCGCATCTGCTGACGGCGACCGCCGAGATCCTCGACGCCGAGGAAGCGCCGCTGATGCCGTGGCCCGCGACGGTGAAGCCTCACTTCGTCCGGGTGATCGGCATGGAGATCACCGGCCGCCGGTTCAAGTTCGGGCCCGCACCAGCTCGATAGTCAGGACCTCGGAAGCCATGCCGTCGCGACATCGCGCGGATAGCTGCGGCGGGCAAGGCACAGCAACAGCCCGGCTGCGACGACTGGCATGACCAGCATGATCAGGAAGGTGTCGCCCAACGAGCGTGATGTGCCGCCCAACGCCGTGGATACCGCGCCGAATGCCAGCGGCGCCAGCCCCGTCGATATCGACACCAGGGTGCTGCGCACCGCCTCCGCCGTACCCCACAGTCGCGAATGCACGATGTCCAGCCTCGCCGCGTTGAGCGGTGGGTTCACCCCGCCCATTGCGGTCCCCGCGAGGAACGCGAATGTCAGTGCCAGCAAAAGATTGTCGGCGAGCAGCGTGGGAAGAATCAACGCGGCCGCAGCGAGAAACGCCGTTCCGCCCAACGTGATTCGTGCGTTGATGTAACCTCGGTCCGTCAGCCAGTCAGCGATGCGTCCGGTGGTGAGCACGCCGGTCAGCGCACCGACCCCGAGGACGGCGATCAGCATGGTCGCCACCGACTGACCGATCTGGAACCGGCCGCACAGCAGCGCAACCCCGAAGGTGCTCAACCCGGCGGAGAAGAAGTAGCCGAACGAAGATGCCGCTATCAGAACGACATTGGTGCGGATCGAGAGCACCCACCGCAGTTCCCGCCAGATCGAGCGGCGCCGAGAATCCGCTGTCTTGTCGGTGCGGGGGCGGCGGCCGCCCCGCAGCGGTTCGCGAAGCAACGTCGCCACCGCGACGCTGAGAATCAGACCCATCACGGCCAGCCAGCCGAAGCCTAACCGCCACCCGACCGCGCCGAGTTCGCCCGCGACCAGCAGCCCAATCGCAGTGCAGGTCCCTTCGCCGGCGAGGACGAGCCCGTAGACACGGCCGCGCTCGGCGGGCCGGAAATAGTCACCGACCAGCGAGGCCACTACGGGGCCGGAGACCGCGATGCCGGCGCCAAGGGCCACTCGGCACGCCAGCAGCCAGCCGTAGTTGGGGCTGGCCGCGCTCAACGCCATCGCTACCGAACACACCAGCAGTGCTATCCACAGGAGGCGAACCCGCACGGTGCGATCGGCGAGCGGCCCGGCCAATACCGTGGCGAGAGCGCCCACGCCGGTCGATACGGTAACCAGCAACCCGACCTGAATGTTGTTGATGTGCAATGACTGTCTGAGCGGGACAACCAGTGCGCCGACGGTGCCGGCATCGGCGCTTTGCAGCCCAACCGCCAAAGCGAGCAGCACAATTGGCTTCCAACGCGAGGCGCCGGCGGCCGGTGCGGCTGGATACTCCTGTACCGCGGAGGCGTGCTCTGCGGCCGTCGGCACGAGCTCAAGATACCCTGCGGGACAGCATCTTTAGCTGCGAGAACGGTGCGATTCGCCCCGCTAGCGCAACGTTAAGATTCAATTCCATTGCTGGATGTCGCCGGTCGGCACCGCATTCACATCACAGGCCGAGCAGGCGATTTCGCTGCTCGTTGAATTGTTGGTCGGTCAGCAGACCTTCGTCGCGCAGCCGGGCGAACTCACGGATTTCGGCTGCGATCCCCGTCACCACGGTGCGCGGCTCGCCCTCGGCGACCGCGTCTGCATCCCCAACCTTGGGTGCCGCGGCGCTGACTGGCCGGACGCCAATCGGGTCCTTGCCCCGCAGCTCACGGCCTTTAGCCCCAAAGCCCTCACGGATGGCACGTCCGGCCGTACCGGCCAGCGCCATCTCGCCGAACGAGCCTTCCAAGCTGGGTGCCATTGCCTGTGGTGCGAGGCCGGCCGGCGCGGCCGGCAATGCCAGGGCGATCGGGCGCACCGACGGCGTCGCCGCGGCCCAGGTGGGTGGCACCGACAGCGACCCGATCGTATTGGCCTGGCCCAATCCCGCGACCGCCCTCGTCGACATGAAGTCAGCGGCCGGCGCCGACGATGGCACGGTCTCCGACACGGCCGCCGATGGGACCCCGTTCGCATCCCACCCGGAAACGATGTCGTCGGTGTGTAAACCGGTCTGAGCGCCGACGAGGTCGATGGGCAGGGAGATCGCGCCCAGCGGTGCCAGTGGGGCGTCGATTCCGTAGGCGATCGCGTCGGCACCTAGATCCAGGGCGTCCCTCGGCGTCGACAAACCGAGTGCATTCGTCGCGCTGCCCAGCACGTCCGACACCGAGGACGCCGGGTCCGAAACACTCGAGACCGTGCTCTGCGCGTTCCCGGCCGCCAGGCGGCTGGCTTGGCTGACCACATCCGCCTGGCTGGCCGACCCGCCCTGATTGGTGTTCTGCTGCGCCGGGCTGAACGGGGTGAGCTGCGAGGCCGTCGCCGCCGAGCCCGAATAGCCGTACATCGCGGCGGCATCCTGCGCCCACATCTCGCCGTATTGAGCCTCGGTGACCGCGATCGCCGCCGTGTTCTGCCCCAGCACGTTCGTGGCAACCAACGACATCAGCTGGGTGCGGTTGGCCGCGACCACCGGCGGCGGGACCGTCGCGGCGAACGCCGCCTCGTAGGCGGCGGCGACCGCCCTGGCCTGGCTGGCCGTCTGCTCGGCCTGCGCGGCGGTGCGGCTCAGCCACGCTACATACGACGATGCGGCGGCCGTCATCGATACCGATGAAGGCCCCAGCCACGGACCCGCGGTGAGTCCGGAGACCACCGATTCATAGGAGTTCGCCGTCGAATGCAGTTCTGCCGCCAGCGTTTCCCAGGCCGCGGCGGCGGCGAGCATCGGTCCAGATCCAGGCCCGGCATACATGAGGCCGGAATTGACTTCCGGCGGAAGTGTCTCGAACTCCATTAGGCGCCACGCCTATTCGAATGGGGGGAGGGCGCCGTCATCGTTAGCTGAAATGCCGTGCAATGCAATGATCGTCCCCCTCACTGATTCCGGGCATTGCGCAATCGCGTCGCCAAATGACCCTTCGACTTCCCCCGAAATCGAAGGACTCCGCGCCTATGCGGATTGGCGCTTGACCTCGTAGCCTTCGTCCGGGCGTTGATCTTCGGGCAGATCGCCGCCGGTTCTTGACGGCTGCCCCTTGTGCAGTGTGGCCAGTAGCTCTCGGTACGGGCCGACGAGATAGACGGTGTCGCCGGCGCTTAGTCGGGCGTCGCGGCGCGGGTGTAGCTGAACCGGGGCGTCCTCCCGGGTGATCGCGATGACCCGGGTCTGTGTCGACACCTCGAACATCTGCAGGCCGTCGAGCTCGCTGCCTGCCTGGACGTGCATTCCGCCGACCATGAACGATCGGCTTCCGACCGAAAACGTGCCCAGCACTTGCAGTCCCATGGCGGCGCCGATGAACCACGGTGCGGCCAGTTCCACGGTCGAACGCACGTTTTCGAAACCGAACCGTTGCGCCACCGCGGATCCGAGGTCATGGTCGTAGACTCGCAGCACCAGCGGAACCTCACCCCACCGATTTCCGCCCGGCACCGGCTGAGACGTCAGCATCTCGCGCAGCACGATCCCACTCTCGATGTTGACCATGTCGTCACGGGTCAGCACCGCCACCGCGCGGGCGGTATCGACCCGAGCCGCTTCCAGCGTCTGACGTAACGTCGCGTCCCCGAAGATAACTGGCACGTCGAGCTCGGCCGCGCTCGAAAGGAACGGATTGTTCTGGTCGCGCTCGATAACCGCGACGTCGTAACCGTCCGTTGTCAGGTCGGTGACGACCCGGATACCGAGCGCGCTGAGCCCGACGACGATGACGTGATTGCGCAGGTGTCGTGCCCGCGGGCGTCCGGACGACCACACGAACCGTCGGGACAACATCACATCCGCGACAAAGGCGACCAGCAGCGCGGTGGTGGTCACGCCGCCCAACATCAACACGGCGGCATAGATCCGCAGCCACGTGGGCTGACTTGCGAAACTGAAGTCGCCGTAGCCGGTCGTAGTGATCGTTTCGTTGGTGAAGTAGAACGCATCGACCCACGACATCCCCGGGTGGGTGTAAGAGAAGTGCAACAACATCGTTGAGCCGATGATCAGTACGCCCAGCGCGACGATCATAGGGTAGAACGCGGGGTTGACATCGCTGGCCAGCGCGCGCGCCGCGACGAGCAGGCGCCGCAGCCGGGACTGGCGTGACCGCGTGCGCTCCTGGCTCGGGGCCTTGACGCCGCAGGCCGCCAATTCCGCCGTGGTGCCGATCATCACCGTCCAGTCACCGGCGTTGACGCGCAGGTCACGCCCGGGGCATACCACGACCTCGCCGGGATTGAAGGTGTTCTCGCCCTTGACTATCGCAACCGGCGCCAAGTCGCCGTGGATTTCGCGCAGCGTCGCGTCGTAGGGCACCTCGGCGCCGAAGACGACGAAGTGAATACCGGCGGCCTCGAACGGGTGCGTGGTACGTGCCAGGCATGCCTCAACCACCGCGGGCGCCGCGAGGTCGGCCACACCGAGTATCGCGCTGGGCCCTTCATCGACGGCAACCGCCTCACGCAGCACGTCGTTGGCTACCCGTGCCACGATGCGGATGTCGGGATTGGCTTTTCGCGCCAACAGGGCGATCTCGAGGTTGGTCGCATCGTCGTCACCCGCGCACACCACCGCCGCCGCGTGGGCGACGCCGGCACGGTTCAGTTCGGTCTTGACGCGGGCGCCGGCGAGTTCAGCGTCGAGGAGTCTGGCAACGCTCGCGCCCGCTCTTTTCAACTCCTCGACGATCGTCGACGCCAGTGCATCGTCGCCGCTGACGATGACGCACTGGCTCATACGGTTCGACTCCTTGATTCCTGCTGACAGCTGTAATTACACTGGCCCGCCCGGGCGATGATTTGGACCGATCGTAACAGCCTGTGAATTGCTCTGAGCTGCAGCTGAACTCAATGCTCTTGACTAATTCGGCGCCCATGCGGAGCCAAAATGCCTGTAAGGCAGTGCATTTGACGACCGCCGGGGCCTCCGGCGGGTTGCGGGCGCGGCAATCGCGCCTGCGCCACGCGCGCTGATTGACAAGTGGCTGAATTCACAACGGCTTTGGATGAGAGGGGCGTATTCACAGGATTGCCAGCCTCCGACGTGGTGTTTTGGCGCCGGCCACGGGTTTCTTTGTTACGGCAACGTGACCACCTACGAATGTGCTGCCAATTTTGCTGGCAACATTCTGTGGCTTTCCCCGGCTCTCGGGTTTTGCGCCGCTTTAGGGGGAGAGACAGAGTGTTATGGACGAGTTAGGCTTTTGCCGGAATTGGAGCACCGGGGTAAGGGATATGGCTTGTGACAATGTCTTTGGCTGACGAGTCGGTGGCTGACGAACGGCGAGCATGGTCGTCGTTCTCCGACGTCTGTAAGCGCGGCTTTCTCGGAAAGCCCTTGATCACCGACGAGCTGCAGCATGAGAGATTGTCGAATCCCGTTGCGCTCGGTGTCTTGTCGCCGGACGCGATCTCCTCGACCGCCTATGGCTCCGAGCAGATCATGATCGAACTGTTGCCGGCGGCTGGCATGGCCGCGTTTGCGTTGTTGCTTCCGATCACCGGCGTCATCCTGTTGATCCTGGTGTTGGTGGCCGCGTCGTACCGCCAGGTCGTGATGGTCTACACGCGCTCCGGCGGGTCGTACGTGGTTGCCCGCGAGAACTTCGGCCCCCGCGTCGCCCAGATTGCTGCCGCCTCGCTGCTCATCGACTACGTGGTGACCGTGGCCGTGCAATGCGCGGCCGGGACGGTGGCCGTGGTCTCGGCGATACCGATGTTGGGCCCCTACAGCCTCGAGATCACCGT
Source organism: Mycobacterium stomatepiae (assembly GCF_010731715.1). NCBI lineage: Bacteria > Bacillati > Actinomycetota > Actinomycetes > Mycobacteriales > Mycobacteriaceae > Mycobacterium > Mycobacterium stomatepiae. The sequence continues at coordinate 2,750,166 of NZ_AP022587.1, read as the reverse complement.
CGGCGTCGTCTTGGTGATGTGCTTCATGAACCTGCGTGGGTTGAAGGAGGCCGGGGTGCGTTTCGCGCTGCCCACCTACGCCTTCTCGGCCATGGTCGCGCTGACCATCGTCGTAGGCGTGATCCGAGAATTCCTGGGCAACCTGCCGGTCTACGACCCCCAACACATCGCCGGTGCGGTGACGGTCCATCACGGCAACGGGCTGATCATGGGCGCGACCATCCTGATCGTGCTGCGGGCCTTTGCCAACGGCGGCTCCTCACTGACCGGGGTGGAAGCCATCTCCAACACGGTCAACAGCCTCCGTCCGCCCGAGGGCATCAATGCCCGCAAGGTGATGACGGTGATGGCATGCATCCTCGCGTTCCTGCTGGCGGGTGTGGCCTGGTTGACTCATGTCACCCACGCGACGCCGTACGTGGACGGATACCCGTCGATGCTCTCCGAGATCGCGCGCGCCGTGTTCGGCGACGGGGTCGTCGGCAAAGTCCTGTACTTCGTGTTGCAGGCGTCGACCGCGGCGATCCTCTACACGGGCGGCAACACCAGCTTCAACGGATTCCCCGCGCTGGCCAGCTTCGTGGCCGAGGACCGATTCCTGCCGCGTCCGCTGATGAAGCGCGGCCATCGTCTGGTCTTCTCCAACGGCATCATCACCCTGGCCGCACTCGCGGTGGCATTGCTCGTCATCACCGGTGGCTCCGTCGACGCGCTGGTGCCGTTCTACGCGATCGGGGTATTCACCGGATTCTCGATGGCCGGCTACGGAATGACCAAGCACTATCTGAATCACCGGGAGCCGGGCTGGCGGGGCAAAGTACTGGTCAACCTGTCGGCGGGGATCTTGTCGACGGTCGTGGTGGGCATCTTCGCGGTGGCCAAGTTCACCGAGGGCGCGTGGCTGATCGTCATCGTCTTCCCGGTGCTGGTCTTCGCCCTGATGCGGCTCAACGCAAAGTACCGCGCCGAGGCCGCCGTCCTGGAGATGTCGCACACGGAGCAGCCCGTGTTGGACCGATACACCCGGCATCGGGTTCTGGTGTTCGTGGATTCGGTTGACCTCGCGGAAGTGGAGGCCTTGCGCTACGGCAACGGGCTGCATGCCGATGACCTGACCGCGGTCCATTTCATGCTCGACGTCGCGAGTGCCGAGCGATTGCGGCAGCGGTGGGACCGGTTCGAGCACGACACCCCGCTGCGCGTGGTTGATTGCCCCGACCGTCACCTGGCGCGGGCCGCGCACGAGTTGATTCTTGGGGTGCTCGACGACCACCCGGGCACCCAGGTGACCGTGCTGTTGCCGCGCCGGACCTATGCGCCGCTGGTGGGCCGGCTGCTGCACGACCGCACGGCGGACAAGATCGCCCGTGCTGTCAGCCGGATCCCGGGCGCGGCGGCGCAAATCCTGCCCTACGACATCGAGTCCCGGATAGCGGAGGTGACCCGCGTGTGACGACCCCGAGCGCACTACCGCTCTCGTTTACCGACAAATGCAAGAAAGTCTTTCTCGGTAAGCCGCTGACTACCGATCAGCTGGATTCCGAACGGCTGTCGAATCCCGTCGCGCTCGGCGCACTTGCGCCCGACGCCATTTCGTCGACCGCCTATGGTCCCGAGCAGATCATGGTCGAGCTGCTGCCGTCGGCGGGCATGGCCGCGTTTGCCCTGTTGCTCCCGATTACCGGGGTCATCTTGTGCATCCTGGCACTGGTGTCGGCGTCGTACCGTCAGGTTGTGATGGTCTACACGCGGGCCGGCGGTTCGTACTCGGTCGCGCGGGAGAACTTCGGACCCCGGGTGGCCCAGGTCGCCGCGGCGGCGCTGCTGATCGATTACGTCGTCACCGTGGCGGTGCAGCCCGCTGCCGCGACGGTCGCGCTGGTCACGGCGATTCCTCCGCTACGTCCCTATCACCTGGAAATCACCTTGACCGCAGTGGTTCTCATCGGACTGGTCAACCTGCGCGGCCTGCGGCGGTCGGGCCGGATGTTCGCGATCACCACCTACGCCTTCGTCACCATGATCACGGCGACGATCCTGACCGGGTTTATCCGCGAAATTGCTTGGGGATTGCCGAGATACGATCCAGCACACATCGCCGGGGCGGTGCCGGTGCATCAGGGTAGCGGACTGGTGATGGGCGCGACGATCCTAATTGTGTTGCGCGCGTTCGCCAATGGTGGCACCTCGCTGACCGGCGTCGAGGCCGTGTCGAATACCGTCGACGTCTTTCAGAAGCCCGAAGGGGTCAACGCCCGTCGGGTGCTTACGGTGATGACGTGCATCCTCGGGTTCCTGCTGGCGGGGGTGGCCTGGCTGGCGCACGTCACCCACGCCACCCCGTATCTCGACGAATACCCGTCGATGTTGTCCGAGATCGCCCGCGCGGTGTTCGGCCATGGCGTGTTGGGCAACATCCTGTACTTCTTGGTCCAGGCATCGACCGCGGCGATTCTGTTCACCGGCTGCAACACCAGCTTCAACGGGTTCCCCGCGCTGGCCAGTTATGTTGCCGAGGACCGGTTTTTGCCGCGCCCGCTGACCAAGCGCGGTCACCGTCTGGTCTTCTCCAACGGCATCATCGCGCTCACCGTGCTGGCGGTGACCCTGCTGCTCATCACCGAAGCGAAAGTGACCGCGCTGGTGCCGTTCTTCGCGATCGGGGTGTTCACCGGCTTTGCGATGGCCGGCTTCGGCATGGCCAAGCACCACCGGACCCATCGTGGGCCCGGCTGGCGGCGCAAGTACGCGGTGAACCTGTCGGCGGGGATCTTGTCGATGATCGTGGTGGGTATCTTCGCGGTGGCCAAGTTCACCGAGGGCGCGTGGTTGATCGTCGTCATCTTCCCGCTGCTGGTGTGGGGGCTGATTCGGCTCAACCAGAAATACCGGGACGAGGCGGCCGTCCTGGAGATGTCGCACACGGAAATCCCCGATCTGGAACGGCATCCGCGACTGCAGGTGCTGGTGTTCGTGGACACCATCGACCTCGCCGAGGTCGAGGCCGTGCGCCTGGGATACGGCCTGCATGCCGACGAACTCACGGCGGTGCACTTCGTTATCGACGCCGACCGTGCGATGCGGCTGCGCGACCGCTGGGAGCGCTTCGATCACGACACCCCGCTGTGGCTGATCAACTGTCCGGATCGGCACTTGAGCCGGGCCGCGCACGAGCTGGTCTGGCGAGTGCTCACCGACCATCCGGACAGCCGGGTGACGGTGCTGTTGCCGCGTCGAACCTACGCCCCGTTACTCGGCCGGCTCTTGCACGACCGCACCGCGGACAAGATGGCCCGCGCGGTGAGTCGCATCCGGGATGCGACCGCGATCATCGTGCCCTACGACATCGAGTCGCGGATCGCCCGGATCGCACCGGACGGCATCGACCCCGTGGACCGTCAGCCGGCCAGTGTCGCCCGGATGCACACGGTGACGTAGGGCATCGCCAACCCGGTCGAACTGGCCAGCGCCGGATGGGTGGCCAGCAGTTCGCGCACCTGGTCCAGGGTTCGCGTGCGGACCTCGGCCGGCGACGTGATGCAGTAGCTGCGCGAGGCCACCAGATCGATTAAGGCTTGTGGCGTAATGTAATTCGTCCACTCGACCTGATGGCGTTCGGGCTCGGCGAACGGCGGGGGCAGCAGTACGTCGAAACGGCGGCCGTCGCCGTCGCTGCCGATGATCTGACCGAGCTCGCGCACCCAGCCGAGCCGCTCGTCGCGGGTGTTCCACACAAGGCCCAGCCGCCCGCCGGGCCGCAGCACGCGGGCCACCTCGGGAATCGCCCGTTCCGGGTCCACCCAGTGCCACGCCTGGGCGACCAGCACGGCGTCGACGCTGTTGTCCTCCAACGGAATCTCCTCGGCGGTGCCCAGCACCGCGCGGGTTTCCGGCAGCGAGTCGCTCAGCACTTCGAGCATGTCCGGAATCGGGTCCACCGCCACGACGTCGAGACCACGTTCTACCAGCCGGGTGGTCAGCTTGCCGGTACCCGCGCCCAGATCGAGCACCTGACGCGCACCCCGGGGCAACAGCCAGTCGATGGCTTCGGGCGGATACGACGGCCGGCCACGCTCATAGGCCGCGGCCGCCGAACCGAACGACAGGGATTGTTCGCTCCTCGACCGCGTCACTGTCGGCCCGCGCCTTCGGCAGGGACAGTCTCGGAGGCCAAATCCAGTGTCTCGCGGATCAATTCGCCCACCGCCTCGGTTTCCACCAGGAAGCCGTCATGTCCGCAGAGCGAGTCGACAACCGCGAGGCGGTTACAGCCGGGCAGCAATTCGGCCATCTCATGCTGCAAGCGCAGCGGATAGAGGCGGTCGGAGGTGATGCCGCCGACCACCGCCGGCACCGGACACCGGCGCAGCGCTTTCTCGACGCCGCCGCGGCCGCGGCCGACGTCGTGGCTGTTCAGCGTCTCCGTCAGGATCACGTAACTGCCGGCGTCGAACCGGGCCAGGATCTTGTCGCCCTGGTGTTCCAGGTAGCTCTGCACGGCGTAGCGACCGCCGTCCGACGGGTCCTCGCCGCTCTGGCTGTCGTTGCCGAACCTGTCGTCGAGTTCGATCTCGCCGCGATAGGTCAGATGGGCAAAGCGCCGCGCGATCGCGAGTCCGGCATCCGGCGTGCGCCCGGTGCCGTGGTAGTCGCCACCCTGCCAATTCGGGTCGGCCTTGATGGCCGCGATCTGGGTGGTCTGGGTGCCGATCTGGTCGGCGGTGGCACGCGCCCCGACCGCCAGCAGCAATCCGGCCCGAACCCGCTCCGGGTGTCCCACCATCCATTCCAAAGCCCGTGCGCCGCCCATGGATCCGCCAACTACGGCGGCGACTTGGTTTATTCCCAGCGCGTCCAGCGCGGCGATGTCCGCCTCCACCTGGTCGCGCACCGTGATCAGCGGAAAGCGGGAGCCCCATGGCTTTCCGTCTCGGGCAAGCGAACTCGGCCCGGTGGAGCCACGGCAACCGCCCAGCACATTGGTGGCGACCGCGCACCAGCGGTTGGTGTCGATCGGTGCCCCAGGCCCCGCGATGCCGTCCCACCAGCCGGGCGTGGGGTGTCCCGGCCCGGCGGGGCCGGTGATGTGGGAGTCGCCGGTGAGCGCGTGCAGCACCACCACCACGTTGTCGCGCGTCGGCGATAGTTCGCCCCAGCGCTGCACGGCGATGCAGACGTTGTCGATGACCGCGCCGCTCTCGGTGGTCAGCGAGCCGATGTCGACCAGGCCGACCTCGCCTTCGGCGGGCAGCGTTTGGGTGGGGACGTCGGAGATCGTCATGACAAGTCCCTCAGAAGGCCGCCACCGAGTGCGGGTCAGAACTTTTCGGGACGGCCGCGAACCCGAGCTCGAGGTCGGCCAGGATGTCGTCGATGTTCTCGATGCCGACGGCCAGCCGCACCAGTCCCGGCGTGACGCCGGTGCTCAGCTGCTCCTCGGGGGATAGCTGGGCGTGGGTGGTCGACGCCGGGTGAATCACCAGCGACCGCACGTCGCCGATGTTGGCGACGTGGCTGTGCAGCTGCAGCGCGTTCACGAACGCCTTGCCGGCCTCGATTCCGCCGGCCAGCTCGAACGCCAGCACGGCGCCGGTTCCCTTGGGCGCCAACTTCTTTGCCCGTTCGTGCCACGGCGAGCTGGGCAGCCCCGCGTAGTTGACCGACACCACCCCATCGTGACCCTCGAGGAATTCGGCGACCCGTTGCGCATTGGCGACGTGACGTTCGATGCGCAGGCTCAGCGTTTCGAGGCCCTGGGCCACCAGGAACGCGTTGAATGGTGAGGCCGCCGATCCGAGATCGCGAAGCAATTGCACGCGGGCCTTCAGCGCGTACGCGGGCGGTCCCAGCTCGGCGAACACCACGCCGTGGTAGCTGGGGTCGGGTGTGGTGAACCCGGGGAAGCGGCCCTGCGTCCAGTCGAACGTGCCGCCGTCGACGATGACCCCGGCGATCGCGGAGCCGTGCCCGCCCAGGTACTTGGTCGCGGAGTGCACCACGATGTCCGCGCCCTGCGCGAACGGCTGGATCAGGTACGGCGTCGCAATGGTGTTGTCGACGATCAGCGGTACGCCGTTGGCGTGGGCAACCCCGGCGACCCCCGGGGTGTCCAGGATGTCGATCTGCGGGTTGGAGATCGTCTCGGCGAAGAAGGCCTTGGTGTTGGGCCGGACGGCCGACTGCCACGAGTCCAGGTCGTCGGGATCCTCGACGAAGCTGACCTCGATGCCGAGCTTGGGCAGCGAATAGTGGAGCAGGTTGTACGTGCCGCCGTACAGCCGCGGGCTGGAGGCGATGTGATCTCCAGCACTCGCGAGATTCAATATGGCGAATGTCTCAGCGGCCTGGCCGGAGCTCAGGAACAGTGCCGCGACGCCGCCCTCGAGCGCGGCGATCCGCTGTTCGACGACATCGGTGGTCGGGTTGCCGATCCGGGTGTAGATGTTGCCCGGCACCTCAAGCCCGAACAAGGCCGCGGCGTGGGTGGTGTCGTCGAAGACGTAAGAGGTGGTCTGGTAGATGGGCAGGGCACGCGCGTTGGTGGCCGCGTCGGGCTGCTGACCGGCGTGAATCTGCTTGGTTTCGAAAGACCAGTGGGTAGACGGATCGTCGCTGGTGTTGTTGTCGTCGCTCATGGCGAACTTCCCCTGTCTGGCTTAGGGGCCCGTCATGGCGGACCCGCGCTTGCCGGATAGCCGGTGCTGTTGGCTACTCAACCTGGTCATCACCCGGGGCACCCCACCGCGGTTGGAGGGTTGCCGGCCAGCAAGCCGGGGCTTGATGCTGGCGCTCATCACCAATACGAAGACTATCTTACTGCGCCGACTCCGTGCCAATGCCAGGTCGACAGCTGGTTAAACGCCCTTGATAACGTGGCAAACGACAACGCTGAGCCCCCCAAAATCGACCGGGAGAGGGACCGTCCGTGAGCGCCGAAAAGCCGACCGTCATCTATACGCTGACCGACGAGGCGCCGTTGCTGGCGACCTACGCGTTTCTGCCCATCGTGCGGGCGTTTGCCGAGCCCGCGGGCATCGAGATCAAGACCAGTGACATCTCGGTGGCCGCTCGCATCCTCGCCGAGTTCCCCGAGGACCTCACCGAAGAACAGCGGGTGCCCGACAACCTGGCCGAGCTGGGCCGGCTGACCAAGCTCCCCGACACCAACATCATCAAGCTGCCCAACGTCAGCGCCTCGGTGCCCCAGCTTGTTGCCGCGGTCAAGGAGCTGCAAGGCAAGGGCTACAAGATTCCGGACTACCCGCAGAGCCCGAAGACCGACGAGGACAAGGAAATTCGCGACCGCTATTCGAAATGCCTTGGTAGCGCGGTCAACCCGGTGCTGCGCCAGGGCAACTCGGACCGCCGTGCGCCCAACGCGGTCAAGGAGTACGCGCGCAAGCACCCGCACAGCATGGGGGAGTGGTCGCAGGCGTCGCGCACCCACGTCGCGACCATGAAGCACGGCGACTTCTACCACGGCGAGAAGTCGATGACGGTGGATCGCGGACGCAGCGTGAAGATGGAGCTGGAGACCAAGAGCGGCAAGAAGATTGTGCTCAAGCCCACGGTGTCGTTGCGCGACGGCGACATCATCGACAGCATGTTCATGAGCAAGAAGGCGCTCTGCGAGTTCTACGAAGCAGAGATCGAAGACGCCTACAAGACTGGCGTGATGTTCTCGCTGCATGTCAAGGCGACGATGATGAAGGTCTCCCACCCGATTGTCTTCGGCCACGCCGTGAAGGTCTTCTACAAGGACGCCTTCGCTAAGCATCAGGCGCTGTTCGACGAACTCGGCGTCAACGTCAACAACGGATTGGTCGACCTGTACGACAAGATCGAGGTGCTGCCGGCGTCGCAGCACGACGAGATCATCCGTGATCTGCACGCCTGCCACGAACACCGTCCCGAGTTGGCCATGGTCGATTCGGCCAAGGGCATCAGCAACTTTCACTCGCCCAGCGATGTGATCGTGGATGCGTCGATGCCGGCGATGATCCGGGCCGGCGGCAAGATGTACGGCGCCGACGGGCGGCAGAAGGACACCAAGGCAGTCAACCCGGAGTCGACTTTCGCCCGCATCTACCAAGAGATCATCAACTTCTGTAAGACCCACGGGCAATTCGATCCGACCACGATGGGTACCGTGCCCAACGTCGGGCTGATGGCGCAGCAGGCCGAAGAGTACGGCTCGCACGACAAGACGTTCGAGATCCCGGAGGACGGCGTCGCTAACATCGTCGACCTCGACACCGGCGACGTGCTGCTGACGCAAAACGTTGAGGCCGGCGACATCTGGCGCATGCCGATCGTTCGGGACGAACCGATCCGCGACTGGGTCAAACTGGCCGTGACCCGGGCGCGCAACTCGGGTATGCCGGTGGTGTTCTGGCTGGACCAGGAGCGTCCGCACGAGAACGAATTGCGCAAGAAGGTTCACACGTACCTGGCCGACCACGACACCGAGGGCCTCGACATCCAGATCATGTCGCAGGAGCGGGCGATGCGGCACACGATCGAGCGAGCGATGCGCGGTCAGGACACCATCGCGGCTACCGGAAACATCCTGCGCGACTACCTGACCGACCTGTTCCCGATCCTGGAGCTGGGTACCAGCGCCAAGATGCTGTCCATCGTGCCGTTGATGGCCGGCGGCGGAATGTACGAAACCGGCGCGGGCGGTTCGGCACCCAAGCACGTCCACCAGCTCGTCGAGGAGAACCACCTGCGCTGGGATTCGCTCGGCGAATTCCTCGCTCTCGGAGCGTGTTTTGAAGACCTGGGGATCAAGACCGACAATGAGCGTGCCAAGATACTGGCCAAGACGCTGGACGCCGCGATCGGTAAGTTGTTGGACAACAACAAGAGTCCGTCGCGCAAGACCGGTGAACTCGACAACCGCGGCAGCCAGTTCTATCTGGCGTTGTACTGGGCCCAGGAACTCGCCGCGCAAAACGACGACGAAGAGTTGCGGAACCGCTTTGCCGCGCTGGCCGATTCGTTGAGCGAGAATGAGGAAGCCATCGTGGCCGAAATGGCCGAGGTGCAGGGCGAAACGGTCGACATCGGCGGCTACTATCAGCCGGACAGCGAGAAAACGACTGCAGTGATGCGGCCGAGCAAGACGTTCAATGAGGCGCTTGCGGCTTCGCAGGACTAAGCCCGTGGGAGGACACCGATGTCCAAGATCAAAGTTCAGGGCCCCGTAGTCGAGCTTGACGGTGACGAGATGACGCGTGTCATCTGGAAGCTGATCAAGGACATGCTGATCCTGCCGCACCTCGACATCAACCTGGACTACTACGACCTGGGGATCGAGCACCGCGACCGCACCGACGACCAGGTGACGATCGACGCGGCGTATGCGATAAAGAAGCACGGCGTGGGCGTCAAGTGCGCGACGATCACCCCCGACGAGGCGCGCGTCTCCGAGTTCAACCTGAAGAAGATGTGGCTCTCGCCGAACGGGACGATCCGAAACATCCTGGGCGGCACCATCTTCCGCGAGCCGATTGTGATCTCGAACGTGCCCCGACTGGTTCCGGGCTGGACCAAGCCGATCGTCATCGGCCGTCACGCATTCGGCGATCAGTACCGATCCACGAACTTCAAGGTCGACAAACCCGGCACTGTCGCAATAACTTTCACGCCTGCCGACGGCGGTGAGCCGATCGTGCACGAGATGATAGACATCCCCGAGCACGGCGGTGTCGCGATGGGGATGTACAACTTCAAGGACTCCATCCGGGATTTCGCCCGCGCCTCGCTGGCGTACGGCTTGAACGCCAAGTGGCCGGTCTACCTGTCCACCAAGAACACCATCCTCAAGTCCTACGACGGCATGTTCAAAGACGAATTCCAGCGCATCTACGACGAGGAGTTCAAGGACAAGTTCGAGGCGGAGGGCCTGACCTACGAGCACCGGCTGATCGACGACATGGTGGCCGCCTGCCTGAAGTGGGAGGGCGGCTACGTGTGGGCCTGCAAGAACTATGACGGCGACGTCCAGTCGGACCTCGTCGCGCAGGGCTACGGCTCGCTGGGACTGATGACCTCGGTGCTGATGACGGCTGACGGCAAGACCGTCGAGGCCGAGGCCGCTCACGGCACCGTCACCCGGCACTTCCGGCAGTATCAGGCCGGCAAGCCGACGTCGACGAACCCGATCGCCTCGATCTTCGCCTGGACGCGCGGTCTGGCGCACCGCGGCAAGCTGGACAACACGCCCGAGGTCATCGACTTCGCGCAGACGCTGGAATCCGTCGTCATCGCCACCGTCGAGAGCGAGAAGATGACCAAGGACCTCGCCATTCTGATCGGCCCCGATCAGAAATGGCAGCAGAGCGAGGAGTTCCTCGGCTCGATCGCCGAGAACCTGCAGAAGGCGCTCGCCAGCTAGCCGGTGGACGCCCGGTGGCTCGCGTCGCCGTTGGTGCACTTGTCGAGGAAGTCGCCGATCACGTCGGCCAGGCGCTCGGGCGCCTCGAGCATCGGGACGTGCCCGACGCCGTCGAGCGTCGCCACCCTCGTCCCCTTGGGCAGGAAGTCGGTGAAATGCCCGCTGAACCGCCTGGGGGGGAAAATTCGATCCTTCTCGCACAGCACCAGGTGGGCCGGAACGGCCGTCTCGGCCAACTCCAGGAGCCCGGGCTGCAGCAGCGCCTTGACCATCAGCTGGAAGTAGGCCGGGCAGTGCGCGGCGTCGTCGATGATGCCGGACAACTGGCGCTCGCTGATCCCGTCCGACGTCGCGCTCAGCGGCAGGGTGGCCAGCTGACGGCTGAACGGCAGCCGCAGGGCCCGTTGTCCGAGCAGCCGGGCCGCCAACAAGACCGGCATCAGGGCGATGAACTTTAAGATCACCTGGAATTTGCCCGGGGTCCAGCGTGCCCATCCGCCCGCCGGTGCGATGCCGGTGATGCTGCGCGCCCGACCGCGCCGCTCCAGCTCGAACGCGACCCAGCCGCCCAGCGAATTGCCCACGATGTGGGCGGTCTCCCAGCCCAGTTCGTCCATCTGGCGCTCGACGTGGTCGGCCAGCACCGCCGAGCTGAGCAGCCAGGTGCCGGCGTACCGACCGCCGTTGTGACCGGCCATGGTCGGGGCGAACACCTCGTAGCGGCCGCTGTCGGCCAGCCGCCGCGCCACGTCGTCCCACACCGCCTGGGATAGCAGGAACGGGTGCAGCAGCAGAACCGGCTCCCCAGAGCCCTGGTGGATCGGCGTGCGAGTCGTCATGCCCTCGACTTTACCCAGTACCGGCGGTACCGAAACAGCGTGTCGAACGATGCCGGGGCCGCATGAAAAGATCGGAACATCATGAGCACCGCTACCGGACCCGGCCGGATTTTTTCCGGCGTGCAGCCCACGTCTGATTCTCTTCACCTCGGTAACGCGCTGGGCGCGGTCACCCAGTGGGTCGCGCTGCAAGACGACCGCGACGCGTTTTTCTGCGTGGTCGACCTGCACGCGATCACCGTCGCGCAGGATCCCGAGGCGCTGCGACGCCGGACCCTGGTCACCGCCGCGCAGTACCTGGCGCTGGGAATCGACCCGGCCCGCAGCACCGTCTTCGTGCAAAGCCACGTGCCCGCCCATACGCAGTTGGCGTGGGTGCTGGGTTGCTTCACCGGCTTCGGGCAGGCGGCCCGGATGACGCAGTTCAAGGACAAGTCGCAGCGGCAGGGTACTGACTCCACCACCGTCGGGCTGTTCACCTATCCGGTGTTGCAGGCCGCCGACGTGCTGGCGTACGACACCGATCTGGTTCCCGTGGGCGAGGACCAGCGCCAGCATCTCGAGCTGGCCCGCGACATCGCGGAGCGGTTCAACAGCCGCTTCCCGGACACGTTCGTCGTCCCCGATATGTTCATTCCCAAGGCCACCGCCAAGATCTACGACTTGACCGACCCGACGTCGAAGATGAGCAAATCAGCGGCCACCGATGCCGGCCTGATCAACCTACTCGACGATCCGGCGTTGTCTGCCAAGAAGATTCGCTCGGCCGTCACTGACAGTGAGCGCGAGATCCGGTTCGACATCGAGGCCAAGCCGGGCGTTTCGAACCTGCTGACCATCCAGTCCGCGGTCACCGGAGTCGGTATCGACAAGCTCGTCGACGGCTACTCCGGACGCGGATACGGAGATTTGAAAAAGGAGACCGCCGAAGCCGTCGTCGAATTCGTCGCGCCGATCAAGGCCCGAGTCGACGAATTGACCGCGGATCTGGCCGAATTGGAGGCCGTGCTGGCGGACGGCGCGGAGCGCGCCGACGATGTGGCCGGAAAAACGGTCCAGCGGGTCTACGATCGGCTGGGGTTTCTACCGCAACGGAGGTAGTGCGTTCACCATGGACGAGCCGGCCAAGCCAGGGATCCTTGACCGGTTGCGGGCCCGGTTCGGATGGCTCGATCACGTGCTACGCGCCTACAAACATTTCGACGAGCGCAACGGCGGCTTCTTGGCGGCCGGCCTGACGTACTACACGATCTTCGCGCTATTCCCTTTGCTGATGGTCAGTTTCGCGGTCGTCGGCTTCATGCTGGCCCAGGATCCCAGACTGCTCGCCAGCATCGACGACCACATCCGCGACGCGGTCGCGGGCGAGCTCGGGCGGCAGCTGGTCGACTTGATGAATTCGGCGATCAACGCGCGCACGTCGGTCGGCGTGATCGGCCTGGCCGCCTCGGCGTGGGCCGGTCTCGGCTGGATGTCCCATATGCGCGGGGCCGTAACCGAGATGTGGTGGGACGAGCCACCACAGTCGCCGGGCTTCGTGCGCGGGAAGCTGTCCGATCTGGTCGCGATGTTGGGGACGTTCGTGGTCATCGTCGCGACCATCGCGCTCACCGCACTCGGGCACGCGGCGCCGATGCGCGCGGTGCTGAAATGGGCTGGTGTGCCGGATTTCTCGATCTTCGGCGAGCTCTTCCGGGGTCTTTCGATATTGGTGTCGCTGCTGGTGTCGTGGATGCTGTTCACCTGGATGATCGGCCGGCTGCCGCGACACCGGGTCAGCCTCGCCGACTCGGCGCGGGCCGGCCTGCTCGCGGCGATCGGCTTCGAGCTGTTCAAACAGGTGGCCTCGATCTACCTGCGGGTCGTGTTGCGCAGTCCGGCGGGCGCGACGTTCGGGCCGGTGCTGGGCTTGATGGTGTTCTCCTACATCACCGGGTATCTCGTGCTCTTCGCTACCGCCTGGGCCGCCACGCTTTCCAACGATCCGCGCAGTAAGTACGCCCCGCCGCCGGCGCCCGCAATCATCGCGCCGCGGATCCTGCTGGACGAGGGGATCAGCACCCGGCAGACGCTCACCGCGATGGCGATGGGAGCCGTTGGCGCGCTGGCCCTTTCCCGCCTGACCCGCTGGCGGCGTTAGCGCCAGGCGCCCTGCGCCATCACGGCCGTAACCCGCAACTCGCGGTCCAGCACAACAAGATTGGCGTCGTAGCCGACCTGCAGGGCGCCCACCTCCCGCAGGCCCAGCGCCCGCGCCGGGGTCGTCGAGGTCATCTGCACCGCTGCGGCGAGTGCGGCATCGGCGTCCGGGCCGAGCCGCGAAACCGTGCGGAACAGCTGGTCCATCGTGGCGGTGCTGCCCGCGATCGTCGACGTCGCATGCACCCGGGCCACCCCGGCCGCCACGTCGACCTGCACCGCCCCGAGCTGATAGCTGCCGTCCTCGCGGCCGGCCGCGGCGATCGCGTCGGTGATGACGGCGACCCGGTCGGGCCCGACCGCCCGGACCACCGCGTGCACCGCGGCGGGGTGTAGGTGGACGCCGTCGGGGATCAGCTCGACGGTCACGTCGGGGCTTTCCAGCAGCGCGAGCGCCGGTCCGGGCTCGCGATGGTGCAGCGGCCGCATCGCGTTGAACAGGTGCGTGCCGACCCTGGCGCCCAGGGCGATCGCCTGTTGGGTCCGCTCATAGGTCGCGTCGGTATGTCCCAGGGCGACAACGACACCCGCGTCCACGAAGCGCCGGATCGCCTCGCTGCTTCCCGGTCGCTCCGGTGCCAGGGTGACCATCCGGATCGTGCCATCGCCGGCGGCCAGGACGTCGTCGACCTCGGCGGGCTCGGGATCGCGCAGCTGGGCCGGATCGTGTGCCCCGCAGCGTGCCACGGACAGCCACGGCCCCTCCAGGTGGATGCCGGCGACGACGCCGAATCGGGTGGCGTCGGCCAGCGCCCGCACCCCCGCGATCAGCTCGTCGGGCGCGGCGGTGACCAGACTGGCCAGCGTCGTGGTGGTGCCGTGGCGCCGGTGGAACAGCGCCGCTCCGGCGATCTGTTCGGCCTCCAGGTACGAGTTGCCGCCACCTCCGTGTACGTGCATGTCGATAAATCCGGGCACCACAAGGCAATCCAGGAAATCCCGGTCGGGCTGCCCGGGCGGGGCGCCGGACCCGCAGGCGGCGATCCGTGCACCGGCGATCTCCAGCCATCCCGGCCGGCAGACCTGGCCATCGAGGACGATGGCGTCCGCGCGGATCAGCGGCACGGGTCCGAACAGCGGCCGCCGTTTTCCCAGAAGTGCCGGATCTCCTCGAGCTGGCGTCCCTTGGTCTCCGGCGCATACCGATACACGAAGCCGAAAGCCACCACGGCCAGCACCCCGAACACCGCGAAGGTGCCAGCGCCGCCGAGGGTATGCAGCATGGTCAGGAAAATCGCCGCGACGATCGCGTTACCAACCAGGTTGGAGGTCAGCATGACGCTCGACCCGATGGACCGCAGCCGGGTGGGGAAGCTCTCGCTGGCGTAGACCCAGCCCAGGGAACCGAAACCGAGGGTGTAGCCGACGATGTACAACAGGATGCCGGCGAACCCGAGGGCCGCGCCGCCGATGCCCCGGCCGAACACCGCCGTCAGCACGATGTCGGCCACGATCATCATGGCGATGCCGCACAACAGGATTGGGCGTCTGCCGACCCGGTCGACCAGTGTCAACGCGGCGCCCACGGCTGCCAGGCCGGCTACCTGAACCAAGGCCGGCAGGCCCAGCAGTGCGAAATTTCCGGTGAATCCCATCGCCTCGAATATCCGGGGGCTGTAGTAGATGATCGCGTTGATCCCGGTGATCTGCAGCAGGAAGCCGAGCGCGATCACGAACATGGTGGCCCGCAAGTACGGTGGTCGCAGCATCTCGGAGATGGCGCCTTTGAAACCGGGGGAGCCTTCGCTCAACGCGAGGCCGATCCCGGCGAGCTCCTCGTCGGCGTTGCCGGCGGGCTCCACGCGCAGCAACACGCGCCGGGCGTCGTCGACCCGTCCCTTCAGCAAATACCACCGTGCCGTGTCGGGCAGCCGAATCACCAACGGCAGCAACAACATCACCGGCACGGCGGCCAGCCCCAGCATCAAGCGCCAGCTGTGGGTATCGGCCAGCAGGTAGCCGACGAGGTAGCCGACGATGAGCCCGGAGACGATCGTCAGTTGGTAGGCGGTCAGCAGCGCACCGCGCACCGCTGCGGGCGCCGATTCCGCTATGTATACCGGGACGACCACCACCATCACGCCGATGGTCACACCCAGCAACAGTCGTGCCGTCAGCAGCATCGGCAGTGACGCCGAGAATGCGCCCAGCAGCGCGAACGCCGCGTAAGCGCCCAGGATCAGCATGATCGATCGTTTTCGGCCGATCGCATTGGCGAGCACGCCGGCACCGAGCGCTCCGGCGATCTGGCCGATCACCGCCATCGTCGTGAGAAGTTCTTGTTGGGAGGTGGAGAGTGCGAAATCTTCGGTGATGAACAGCTGCGCGCCGGCGATGATGGACAGGTCGTATCCGTAGATGAGGCCCACGCTGGCGCCGGTGAGGCCGATGCGCGGACCTCTCAAGCGATCGGCACCCGATGCAGGGCTTCTGTCATCCGCAAGACGGTGCCACAGGCAGGCATTGGCGGTCAACGCCGCGGGGCGTGTCCTCCGACGGGGGGACAAGGAATTCCACCCGCGGCGTCCGATCGGAGGATGTTATTCATTCGTCACCGACCTTAGATTCTGTTGTTATGCCCGTCACACTGCTGCCAGCCCCCGCGGCACAGCCGCGCGTGTTCGGGCGGCTGCTTTCGCAGGGCACTTTCTACACCGCGGGCATGCAGCTCAGCAATGGCACCGTGATCTTGCCGTTGATCTGCGCACACCAGGGTCTGACCTGGGTGGCCGCGCTGCTCTTTCCGGCCTTCTGCCTCGGCGATATCGTCGGAAATTCGGTGACGCCGCTGGTGCTGCAGCGAGTGGGCCGGATGCGGCACCGGCTGCTGGCCGTGATCGCGGCCAGCGTGGCCGCCCTGACCCTGTGCGACGCACTGGTTCCCTGGCACGGCGCCCCCACCGCGGTGGTGTTTCTGCTGACCTGCGCGGCGGCCGGAGTTCTGCTCGGAATCGCCGGTGTCGCCTACCCCGATATGGTTTCCAGCAAGCTGTCCGGGGCGCGGCGCGGCGAGCTGTTCTTGTTCCAGAGCGCCATCGGGTCGGTGCTGGCCACCGTTGTCACGCTGTTCGTCGTGCCGATGCTGGCCCACGGCAACGAGATGGCGTACCGCCGCGACCTGTTGTGGCTGGGTGCGGTCGGGCTGGCGGGCTCGGCCATCGCGGCGCTGTTCGTCGGGCCGGTGCGGTCCACCTCGACCACCCCCCGGATGTCGATGCGGGAGACCTATCGGGAGGGCATCGCGATCGCCCGGTCGCAGCCGTGGTTTCGCCGGTACATGATCGCGTGCCTGTTGTTCGGTCCGGTCACCCTGGGGACCACCTTTTATGCCCTGCGTACCACGCACCACAGCGGCAGCCTGCATGTGTTGGTGATCCTGTCCAGCATCGGCCTGGTTTTCGGGTCGCCGCTGTGGCGCAAGGTCTATCGCGTGTTCGGAGTGCGCGGCATGATGCTGGGCAGCGCGTTGCTCAGTGTCACCGCCGCCACGCTGACTTTGGGTGCCGAGGTCTACGGCCAATGGACCCACGTCTGGGCCTACGGCACGGTGTTCCTGTTGGCGACGGTGGCAGCCCAGGCCGTCTTCGCCGCGAGGCGATCTCGTGGCTCAGCGTGGTCGCCGAGGAGACGCACCGCGGCACACTGATCGCGTTGAGTTCGACGCTGGTTGCCGTCGAAACCATGGCACTGGCGGCGGTGCTCGGGAACATGGCGCAGAACCACTCCACCATTTGGCCCGACGTCGTGGTGCTGATCCTGGCCATCGGTGCCGCGCTGGCGTCGCTTACCGCTCCGCCGTCGGAAACACGGCGGGCGGTCGCTCCTCGCGTCCGGTCCTTCCCGGCCGCATCACCGGCCATGGCCCTGCAGGCCGTCTAGGGCCGCGCTATCTCCGCCGGTTTCTCGGCGGGCGGCAGCAGCAGGGCTCGCACCAGGCGGCGGGGTCCCGACGACCTGAGCATCCGGCTGGCCGGGCGGGGGCGTACGCGTTGCGGCCACCAGAACCAGCGGCCGAGTAACGCGGCGATCGACGGCGTCATGAACGAGCGCACGATCAGGGTGTCGAACAGCAGGCCCAAGCCGATCGTGGTGCCGATTTGGCCGATGATTTGCAGGTCGCTGAACACGAACAGCGACATGGTGACGGTGAACACCATGCCGGCCGCCGTGACGACCCCTCCGGTGCCGGCCATCGCGCGAATGATGCCCGTGTTCAGTCCGGCGCCGATTTCCTCCTTGAGTCGGGAGATCAGCAACAGGTTGTAATCCGACCCCACGGCCAAGAGCAGGATCACCGACATCGCCAGCACCAGCCAGTACAAGTCGATGCCGAGAATGTCCTGCCAGAGCAGAACGGACAGGCCGAACGAGGAGCCCAAGGAAACCAGCACGGTCCCGACGATGACGGCGGCGGCGATTACGCTTCGGGTGACGATCATCATGATGATCAGATGAGACTGATCGCGGCGACTCCGGCGATCAGCAGGTCGTAGAAGGCGCCCTCTTGAATGTCCCGGTACGTCGACGCGGTGCCGCCCATCGAGATCGCGGCGCCCTGCAACGGGGTTCCCTTGATGGCCTCCTTGGCCGCCAGCTGGATCGGCTCGACGCGGGAGATGCCCTCGGGCGTCGACGGATCTCCGTCCAGCGCAATGATGAAGCGGGCCGCTTTGCCATCCGGAGACAAGAACATCTTCAGGCCCCGCTTGAAATCCGGATTTTCAAAAGCCGACTGCGGCAGATAGAACGAATCGTCAACCTGAGCGGCGTCGAACACCCGACCCATGGCGCCGGGGTCTTTGGTATTCATCTCCTGCTCTTTGTAGAACGACAACAGCGTGCCGTGCCAGACGACCATCATGTCGCGCATGATGGTCATCGTCGAAATCATCGGTAGCATTTGCGCTCGCATCTCGGGTAAGAGCCGGATGAGGACATCCATATCCTTGACGAGCGATTCCAATTTCTCGCTGAGCTGATCGATGTTGTCAAACGTTTCGAATATCGACCGCACCGCCCAGCAGGCGGGGATATCGAAACAGTGCTTTTCCCAGTAGAAGTAACTGCCAACCGGACGAAGGAAATCCGACAGGTCCGCGAGGTGATCTCTGATGGTGTCGGTGGTGCTCGACATGTCATGCGTGAGGTGATCCATGTCGACGGTGTTGTCGACGATTTCGCCCATGAGTTGATACATGTGCTTCATCGTGTCGATCGAGACAGTCATCGCCTGCACCTGAATCAGCATGTCGTCCAGGCGGTCCTTCATGAATTGCATGTTTTCGGCCTGGCCGACACCCTGCATGCTCATGATGAACGGAATCGGCGTGTGTTTGAGGGGCGTCCCCAGGGGCCGGGTTATCGATTTCACCTGCGAGATTCCGGGGCTGTGGAAGATGGCTTTTGCGACCTTGTCCAGGATCAACATGTCGACGGGCGTACGCATATCGTGATCGGTCTCGAGCAATAGCACATCGGGGTTGAGCCAGGACTGCGAAAAGTGTCGACCCGCGGCCGCATCCCCGACTACGGCCGGCATGCTGGCCGGCACAAACCTGCGCAGATCGTAGGTCGTCCGGTAATTCGGCAAGGCCAACAGCCCGACGAAGGCCACCGCGCAGGTCGCCGCGAGCACCGGGCCGGGCCAGCGCACGATCGCGGTTCCCACCCGGCGCCAGCGTCGAGTAGCCATCCTCCGTTTGGGTTCGAACAACTTGAAGAGGCTGGCGATGGTCAGCACCGCCGGGCCGAGCGTGAGCGCGGCGAGGACCGCGACCAACATGCCCACCGCGCACGGCGGGCCCATCGACTTGAAGTACGGCAGTCGGGCAAAACTGAGGCAATACATGGCGCCGGCGATGGTCAACCCGGAGCCCAGAATCACATGGGCGGTGCCGTGAAACATGGCAAAGAATGCGGCTTCTCGGTCCTTACCCGCGTAACGGGCCTCGTGGTAGCGGCCGAGCATGAATATCGCGTAGTCCGTGCTGGCGGCAATGGCCAGCAGGGTGAGCAGGTTGACCGCGAAGGTCGAGAGGCCGAAAACGCCGTGATCGACCAGAAAACTGACGACTCCGCGAATTGCCCCCAGCTCGATCCCGACCAGGACGACGACGAGGACCATGGTCACGACGGAGCGGTAGATAAACAGCAACATCGCCGCGATCACCACCCCGGTAATCAGGGTGACCCTTTCGATGCTTTTGTCGCCGGCCTCGGATTGGTCGGCGATCAACCCCATCGAGCCGGTCACGTACGCCTTGAGCCCGCGCGGCGCCGGAGTGGTGTCCACGATATGCCGCACGGCGTAAACCGAGTTGTATGCCGCAGTTTCGGTCTTGCCGGCGAGGTAGACCACCGCGTAGGCCGCCTTATCGTCCGCACTTTGCGATCCCCCGGCGGTCAGCGGGTCACTCCAGAAGTCCTGGATGTGCGCGACGTGCTGGGTGTCGGCCGAAAGCCGCCGCACCAGTTCGCTATAGAAACGGTGAGCGTCGTCGCCGAGAGGTTTGTCGCTTTCCAGCACGATCGTCGCCGCGTTGTCGGAACCGGATTCGCCGAATACCTGTCCCACCCGCTTGAGCGCCTGCACCGATGCACCGCCCTTGGGGCTCATCAAAACCGAGTGTGCTTTGCCGACCACTTCCAGCTGCGGGATAGCGATATTGAGAATGGCGGTGAGCCCCAGCCATAACAGGACGATAGGCACCGCAAACCGGCGGATGATCCGTGCTGCCCGGCTCATCCGGCGTTCACCTGGCAGAAGGTCAAGGCTTTCGGTCCGGTCTCGGATCGCTCGTCCTTAGTCGCGCCGTTCACCTTGATTCGGCAGCCGATGACGCTGCCGTTGCTTTGCGCCAAAAGGTTGACGGTGACCGAAGTCAGCGTCGTGGACACCGTTTGCGACCACGGCAGGGCCGAAGACTTCATAGGTCACTCGCTTCGGGTCGAACACCGGATCATCGAGATCAGCCTTGACCCTGACCACGGGATGCCCATGAACGCCGAACATGCTGTGTAGGCGATAGATTCCGAGCGCCGCGACGCTGGCGATCGCGATAACGGCCAGCAGCAACCACATTCGTTTCACGAGTCGGGTAACCGAAACCATCTTTACCCCCGTGCTTTGTCACCGGGTCGCAAAACGATTTGATGTGTCAATGCGTTAGCGGGTTACGCTACCGTCAATGAGCTAAAGCATCGAGCGTTTCAGCCAATCGTTATATGGCATATGGCTCCGTAATTGCGCTATGG
The DNA here is from genome assembly GCF_010731715.1 of Mycobacterium stomatepiae. Taxonomy (NCBI): domain Bacteria; kingdom Bacillati; phylum Actinomycetota; class Actinomycetes; order Mycobacteriales; family Mycobacteriaceae; genus Mycobacterium; species Mycobacterium stomatepiae. The sequence goes on along the minus strand of NZ_AP022587.1, from coordinate 2,729,472 downwards.
GTCTGCGGTTCCCCCAACCGGGGGACAACAACTCGTCTGGCCGTATCCGATCGGTGGATAGTTTTGCCTGCTCAGTGCCCATAATGTCTACGTCATGGCCGCATTATCGGCGGAGGTTTCAGCACACACCAACCCGTTCCCGCGCCTGCCTTCGCAGGGCGCGTTCTACACGGCCGGGATGCAATTCAGCAATAGCGCCGTGGTGCTGCCGTTCATCTGCGCGCACCTGGGCCTCACCTGGTTGGCCGCGTTCCTGTTTCCGGCCTACGGCGTCGGCTCCATCGTGGGAAATTCGCTGTCTCCGGCGGTGCTGCGGCGCGTGGGCCAGATGCGCCACCTGGTGCTGGCGGCGATGGCGGCGACTGGGGCCGCGCTGATCGTGTGTGACGCGGTGATCCGCTGGAATGGCCTGCTCGCTGCGGCGGTGTTTCTGCTGACGAGCGCCGGGGGCGGAGTCATCGTTGCGATCTCCAACGTCGCCTGTCCCGACATCACCTCCGGCAGGCTGTCCGCGTTGAAGCTGCTGTCGGTGCAGGGCGCCATCGCGTCGGTGGCGGCCACCATCGCCGCGCTGTTCGTCGTGCCGGTGCTGGCCACCGCCGACCGGATGGCGTTGCACCGCGATCTGCTGAGTCTCGGCGCATTCGGGCTGGCTGCCGCCGGCTTCGCGGCACTGTTCGTCGGCCCGGCGCGGTCCACGTCGATCGCCCCGAGGATGTCCGTGCGCGACACCTGCCGGCAGGGCTTCGGGGTCGCCCGGTCCCAGCCGTGGTTTCGCCGGTATGTGATCACGTGCCTGTTGTTCGCCCCGGTCACCCTCGGCACGACCTTCTATGCCCTGCGGTCCGCGCACCAGAGCGGCACGTTGCATGTGCTGGTGTTCCTGTCCACGGTCGGGCTTGTCATCGGTTCCGCGCTGTGGCGCAAGATCTATCAGCTGTTCGGGCTGCGCGGCATGTTGCTGGGCAGCGCAGTGCTCAGCGCCGCCGCCGGCGTGCTGTCGATCGCGGCGGAGTCCCGCGGTCAGTGGTTTCACATATGGGCCTACGGCACCGTGTTCTTGCTGGCGACGGTGGCCGCCCTGGCCGTCTTCGCCGCGGCGATAGCGTGGATCGGCGTCGTTGCCGCCGAACCCCACCGCGCGATGCTGATCGGCTTTTGCTCGACGCTGCTTGCCATCGAAACGACAGCGCTGGGTGGCGCGCTTGGCGGCCTCGCGCAAAACCATTCCACGATCTGGCCCATCGTTATTGTCCTGATCCTGGCCGTCGCCGCCGCCGTAGCGTCACTGGGCGCGCCGCCCCCGCTTAGGGCGGAAGCAGCAGGGCTCGCACCAGGCGGCGGGGTCCCGACGACCTGAGCATCCGGCTGGCCGGGCGGGGGCGTACGCGTTGCGGCCACCAGAACCAGCGTCCGAGCAGCGCGGCGATCGACGGCGTCATGAACGAGCGCACGATCAGGGTGTCGAACAGCAGGCCCAAGCCGATCGTGGTGCCGATTTGGCCGATGATTTGCAGGTCGCTGAACACGAACAGCGACATGGTGACGGTGAACACCATGCCGGCCGCCGTGACGACCCCTCCGGTGCCGGCCATCGCGCGGATGATGCCCGTGTTGAGCCCGGCGCCGATTTCCTCCTTGAGTCGGGAGATCAGCAACAGGTTGTAATCCGAACCCACGGCCAACAGCAGCATCACCGACATCGCCAACACCAGCCAGTACAGATCGACGCCGAGCAGGTCTTGCCACACGAGCACGGAGAGGCCAAAAGAGGAGCCCAGCGAGAGCAGCACCGTCCCCACGATGACGACGGCGGCGACCGGGCTTCGGGTGACGATCATCATGATGATCAGAATGAGACTGATCGCGGCCACCAGGGCGATCAGCAGGTCGTAGAGGGCGCCCTGTTGGAGGTCTTTGAACGTCGCGGCGACACCGCCCATCGAGATCGCGGCGCCCTGCAACGGGGTTCCCTTGATGGCCTCCCTGGCCGCCTGCTGAATCGGCTCGACGCGGGAGATGCCCTCGGGCGTGGCGGGCGCTCCGTCCAGGGCGATGATGAAGCGGGCCGCTTTACCGTCCGGCGACAAGAACATGCTCAGGACTCGCTTGAAACCCGGGTTGTCGAAGGCGGCCTGCGGCAGATAGAACGAGTCGTCAACCTGGGCCGCGTCGAAGACACGGCCCATGGCGCCGGGGTCTTTGCTGTTCATCTCCTGCTCTTGATACAGAGACGCAAGGGTGCTGTGCGAAATGGCCAGCATGCCCCGCATTGTCGTCATCGTGGAGATCAGCGGGAGGAGTTGCGCCCGCATCTGCGGCAATAGCCCGATCAGCACGTCCATGTCTTTGGCGAAATGCCCGAGCTTGTCGCTCAGCTGATCCACGTTGTCGAACGTGTCGAATATCGATCTGGTCGCCCAGCAGATCGGAATATCGAAACAGTGTTTTTCCCAGTAGAAGTAGCTGCCGATCGGACGGAGGAAATCCGACAGGTCCGCAAGATTGTCCCTGATGGTGTCGGTGATATTCGACAGGTCGTGTGTCAGGTGGTCCATGTCGACGTTGGTGTCAATGAGCTGACCCATCAGGTCGTACATCCGGTGCATCGTCTCGATCGACACGTCCATCGCTTGCTCTTGGACCACCATGTCGTCCACGCGGCCCCTGATGAATTCCACTTGTTCGGCATTCATCACGTCGCGCATGCTGAGGATGAACGGAATCGACGTGTGTTTGATGGACGTTCCCAGGGGTCGGGTTATCGATTTCACCTGTGCGATTCCGGGGGTGTGAAAGATAGCTTTAGCGGCCTTGTCCAGTACCAGCATGTCCACCGGATCGCGCATGTCGTGATCGGATTCGATCAACAGCACCTCGGGGTTCAGCCGGGCCTGGGAAAAGTGTCGACCCGCGGCCGCATCCCCGACAATTGACGGCATGCTGGCGGACATGAATTTGCGCAAATCGTAAGTCGTCTCGTAATTCGGCAACGCCATCAGGCCAACGGACGCGACCGCGCACGTTGCGGCGAGCACGGCGACGGGCCAGCGGACGATCGCGGTTCCCACCCGGCGCCAGCGGCGAGTGGCCATCCTGCGCTTGGGTTCGAACAGCTTGAAGAAGCTGGCCACGGTCAGCACCGCCGGTCCGAGCGTGAGGGCGGCCAGGACCGCGACCAACATGCCGATGGCACAGGGAGCGCCGAGCGTCCTGAAATACGGAAGCCGGGCAAGGCTCAGGCAATACATGGCGCCGGCGATGGTCAAGCCCGAGCCCAGAATCACATGCGCGGTCCCGCGAAACATTGTGTAGAAGGCGGTTTCAGTGTCTTCACCGGCGTAGCGGGCCTCATGGTAACGGCCGAGCATGAATATCGCGTAGTCCGTGCTGGCGGCGATAGCGAGCAGGGTGACCAGGTTTGTCGCGAACGTCGAAAGACCAAAAGCGTTGTGGTAAGCGAGAATTGCGACGGTTCCGCGGATCGCCCCGAGTTCGATCCCGACCAGAACGAGGACGAGGATCATGGTCACGACGGACCGGTAGATGAACAGCAACATCGCCGCGATCACCACGCTGGTGATCAGGGTGACCTTCGCGACGCTCTTGTCGCCGGCCTCGGTTTGGTCGGCGATCAGCGCCTACGGGCCAGTGATATACGCCTTGACCCCGGGCGGCGCCGGGGTGTTGTTCATGATGTGCTGCACGGCGTGGACCGAGTTATAGGCCTGTGTTTCGTTGTCGCCGACGAGGAACACCACGACGTAGGCGGCCTTGTCGTCCACGCTTTGCGATCCCGCCGCCGTCAGCGGGTCACTCCAGAAGTCCTGGATGTGCGCGATGTGCTGGGTGCCGCCGAAAGCTTGCGCATCAGCTCGTCGTAGAAGCGGTGCGCATCGCTACCGAGTGGCTTGTCTCCTTCCAGCACGATCGTCACCGAGCTGTTGGATTCAAACTCATGGAATACCTGACCCACGTGTTTGATCGCCTGGACCGCGGTCGCGTCTTTCGGGCTCAACGACACCGAGTGTGCTTTGCCGACCACTTCCAGCTGGGGGATGGCGAGATTCACTACGGCGGTCAGTCCCACCCATAACAGAATGATCAGTACCGCAAAGCGGGCGATCATCCGGGGCATAAATGGCGGGCCTGAATTCGCGGCGACGGGGATGGCGGCGAACGGCAACAACATTCGCTTCACGACTCGGGTAATCGAAATCATCTTTACCCCGTTTGGCTGCGTTAGCGAGATAGACGCTACCGCCGATGCGCTAAAGCATCGAGACTTTCCCGCTAATCGTTATATGGTCCGGCGGTTCATCGAACGCGCGACCATGATCAGCGAGAACACGACGATGGCTCCGATGATGCCCACCCCCACCCGCACCGGCAACGCGTCGGCCGACGGCAGCAATCCCGCGGCCTGGGCGCCGTTGCCGTGCCGGTCCGCGGCGGGGTCCTGCTTGGGCGCCAGCGACGGGTCGGGGGCGATCAGCGCGCCGACCTGGGTGCCCTGTGCGGTGGCGAAGCCGTAGTCCAGCAGGTGTGCCGCCTGCTCCCAGGGCGCGATCGGCTGCCGGGTGCCGTGCAGCAATATCGCCACCAGCCGCCGGCCGTCGTGGTTCGCGGCGCCCACAAACGTCTGGCCGGCGTCGTCGGTGTAGCCGGTCTTGCCGCCCAGCGCGCCCGGATATTTGTAGAGCAACTGGTTGTCGTTTTCCAGCTCGTAGCCGGGGTGGTCGCCGTGGCCGGGGAAGTCGAATGTCCGGGTGGCGACGATATCGGCGAAAGTCGGGTTCTGCCAGGCGTATCGGTAGAACAGGCCGATGTCGTAGGCCGAGGTGCTCATGCCGGGTCCGTCGAGTCCGGACGGTGTCGCCACCCGGGTGTCCTGGCCGCCGAGCTTGGCGGCCAGCACGTTGATCTTCTCCACCGCCTGCTGCATCCCGCCCAGCTGCATGGCCAGCGCGTGCGCGGCGTCGTTACCGGAGTGCATCAGCAGGCCGTGCAGCAGTTGGTTGACGGTGTAGACGCCGCCGTCGTCCACGCCGACCTTGGTGCCCTCGGCCGAAGCGTCATCGGCCGTCCCGGTCACGGACTTGTTGAGCGGCAGCGCGTTGAGCGACGCCATCGCGACCAGGACCTTGATGATGCTGGCCGGGCGGTGACGGGCGTGCGGATCCTTGGCCGCGATCACCGCGCCGCTGTCCAGATCCGCGACCAGCCAAGCATCGGCGGAGACGTCGGTCGGCAGCGCGGGGGTATCCGGCGCCGCGACGATGCCGCAGCTGCTCAGCGCTTCGCCGCCGACCGGCTTGGCGGGCACCGCCAGCGGGATCGGCGGGTCGCCGGCCTGCGGCACTTCGGACGAGTCCACCGCCGGCGGGGTGTTCACCTTGTACGGGCAGTTCGGCGCTCCGGCGTTGGGGCCGGGGCTGGGCTCCGCGAGGGCGGCCGGCATTCCCGCGCCGGCCGGGGCGGCCATCATAAAAACGGCTGCTGCCAGGCAGGATGCGGAACGTACGAGAGTTCTTGAGCGGGACATTGGTGTGCAGACTAGGCGATCGGGCGCCCGATCCGCGGGAGCCGCGCTGTGACTGCTGAGGCGTATGTGACAAGTTCATCCGCGGGGCGGCGCCCGGGTCGACGCACTACGCTGTGAGGAGCCAGCAGCCGTCGACGTCGAAAAGGGTGTGCCATTCCAAGCGAGCGATTGTGGTCAAAGTGGCGGCGCCGAGACGGCTCTGGGCCTGGCGCCTCGCCGCGCTCGCTGGAACAGCTGCTCAAGCAGGTGGAGAAGTCGACCCAGGTGCGGCGTACCGGACTGGACGAGGTGCTGGCCGAGCTGCAGCTGCATCGCGACGCCACGGTCGATCCCGAGGCGCGGTCCGCGCTCGCCTGGTTGTGCAACTCGCTGTCGCGGTTCGTGAGCAACCCGAGTGCGGCCCACGCCCGCCAGCTGGTGATGGCCACCGGTACCGCTAGAGCCGCGGTGGGTCGTTGAGGTCGCGGCCTGTGCGCCCCGGCTTCGCCGGGTCTAGAACCGCTTCCAAGCCTCGCTGAGCACGCCGCGCAGAATCGATTCGATCGTGTCGAACTCGGCCTGACCGCTGATCAGCGGCGGCGCCAGCTGGACAACGGAATCGCCGCGATCGTCGGTGCGGCAATACAACCCGGCCTCGAACAGCGCCGAGCCCACGTGACCCAGCAGCGCCCGGCGCTCGGTGTCGGTGAAGGTCTGCTTGGTCGCCTTGTCCTTGACCAGCTCGACGCCGTAGAAGAAGCCTTCGCCGCGGACGTCGCCGACGATCGGCAGGTCGTTCAGCTTCTCCAGGGTGGCGCGGAAGACGGGCGCGTTGGTCTTGACGTGGTCGTTGAGACCCTCGCGCTCGAAGATGTCGAGGTTGGCCAGCCCGACGGCGGCCGAAACCGGGTGGCCGCCAAAGGTATACCCGTGCGGGAACATCATTTCGCCGTCGTTGAACGGCTCGAACAACCGGTCGCTGGCGATCATCGCGCCGATCGGCGAGTAGCCCGACGTCATGCCCTTCGCGCAGGTGATGATGTCGGGCACATAGCCCATGTCGCAGCAGGCGAACATCGAGCCGATCCGGCCGAACGCGCAGATCACCTCGTCGGAGACCAGCAGCACGTCGTAGGCGTCGCAGATCTCCCGGACGCGCTCGAAATAGCCTGGGGGAGCGGGGATGCTGCCGCCGGCGTTCTGCACGGGTTCCAGGAACACTGCCGCCACGGTCTCGGGCCCCTCGAACTCGATCGCCTCGGCGACCCGGTCGGCTGCCCACTGCCCGAAGGCTTTTGCGTCGTTCTGGAACGGTTCGGGGGCGCGGTAGAAGTTCGTGTTGGGCACCCGGAAGCGGCCCGGCGTGACCGGTTCGAACGGCGCCTTGAAGCGCGGCAGCCCGGTGATCGCCAGCGCACCCTGGGTGGTGCCGTGGTAGGCGATCGCACGCGAAATCACCTTGTGCTTCCCGGGTTTGCCGGTGAGCTTGAAATACTGCTTGGCCACTTTCCACGCGGACTCGACGGCCTCGGTGCCTCCGGTGGTGAAGAAGACCCGGTTCAGGTCGCCCGGGGCGTACTGCGCCAGGCGCTCGGCCAGCTCGATCGCGGTCGGGGTGGCGTAGCCCCATAGCGGGAAGACCGCCAGCGTGCTCGCTTGCCGGGCCGCGACCTCGGCCAGTTCGGTGCGGCCGTGGCCGACCTGGACGGTGAAGAGGCCGGACAGTCCGTCCAGGTAGCTCTTGCCGCGGTCGTCGTAGATCGTGACGCCCTCACCGCGAGTGATGATCGGCGGCGTGATTCCGGCGCCGTGTCGGGCGAAGTGCAGCCACAGGTTGTCAGTCATCGTGCCGTGAGCGTAACGCGGCGGCCGGCGATCACTTGAGCAATATTCCGGCATCCACCGACAGCGTCGTGCCGGTGATGTAGCGGCCGGACTTGGCGCACAGGTAGAGCATTGCCTCCGAGACATCCTCGGCGTCGATCACCGAGACGGGCAGCAGATTGGTGAAGGCCGCACCCAATGTCGGGTGCTTCGCCATGTAGTCGTCCATTATCTCGTTCGTAATCATCGGTGTCCCCACCCCGGTCGGGTGCACGGAGTTCACTCGAATCTCCTTCTCCGCCAAGGTGGTGGCGTAATAGCGCATCAACCCGATGACGCCGTGCTTGGCCGCGGTGTAGCCGGCCAGGCCCGGGTTGCGGGTGTCGAAATCGCGCGAGACGGATTTGAATCCGGCCGCCGAGCTGGTGATGACGATCGCTCCGCCGTCGTCGTGCGCGAGCAGATGGGGCAGCGCCGCCTCGATCGTGCCGTAGACGCCGTTGAGCATGATGTCGATCGCATCGAGGTACGAAGTCACCGTCGGCTCGGCGAGGCCGATGCCCGGCCCCACGCCGGCGTTGGCAAGGACGAAGTCGAGGCGGCCGAGCTCGCCCACCCCGTTGGCCAGGACCGACTCGAGACGGGCGAAGTCACGGACGTCGGCCTGCTCGGCGACAATGCTGCGCCCGGTCTTCTCCACCAGGTTCACCGTTTCGTCCAGATCCTCCGGGCAGCCCAGCGGGTAGGCGACGGTGTCGATCTGGCGGCAGATGTCCACGGCGATGATGTCAGCGCCCTCTTCGGCGAACCGCACGGCGTGCGCGCGGCCCTGCCCGCGCGCGGCACCCGTGATGAATGCGACCTTGCCTTCCAAACGTCCCGTCATGATTCCCCTTGGGTACTCGACTCGTTTCCTCCACCTTCACTGTCGCGTCGAAGACCGTCCAGGCATTAGCCAATGCGCGCACAGTTCTGGTCAGGATGCGAATAGGCTCGGGACATGACCGCGACGCAGGTCACCGATTTCGAGGCGCTGCGACCGCATCTGATGGCGGTGGCCTACCGGGTGACGGACACCGTGGCCGACGCGGAAGACATCGTCCAGGAAGCCTGGCTGCGGTGGGACAAGCAAGATGGGACGATCGCCGACCTGCGCGCCTGGCTGACCACCGTGGTGAGCCGGCTGGGGCTGGACCGGTTGCGGTCGGCCGCACACCGCCGGGAGACCTACACCGGCACCTGGCTGCCCGAGCCGGTGGTGACCGGCTTCGACGGGGCCGATCCGCTGTCGGCCGTGGTGGCCCGCGAGGATGCCCGGTTCGCGGCGATGGTGGTGCTGGAGCGGCTGTCCCCGGATCAGCGGGTCGCGTTCGTGTTGCACGACGGATTCTCGATGCCGTTCTCGGAAGTGGCCGAGGTACTGGGCACCAGCGAGCCCGCGGCCCGGCAGCTGGCGTCGCGGGCCCGCAAGGCCGTCGCGAGCCAGCCGCCGCCGGAACCCGATCCGTCGCATGCCGAGGTGGTCGGCAAGCTGCTGGCGGCGATGGCCGAGGGCGACCTGGAAACGGTGGTGTCGCTGTTACATCCGGACGTGACGTTCATCGGCGATTCGAATGGCAAGGCGCCCACGGCAATCCATGTCATCCGCGGGGCGGACAAGGTGGTCCGGTTCATTCAGGGTCTGGCGCAGCGTTACGGACCGGCGATGTACAGCGTCCACCAGTTCGGGCTGATCAATGGCGAGCTGGGGATGTACACACCGGGCTGCCCCGGCGGCGACGGCTATCGGGAGATGTTGCCCCGAATCACGGCGATCACGGTGCGCGACGGAAAGGTTTGCGCGCTATGGGATATCGCCAACCCCGACAAGTTCACCGGGTCCCCGCTGCGTCTTCGGTAGCCCACGGAATGCGGCAGCTGTCACCGGAATTGAAGCCCTGCTCGGTGATGCCCAGCGCGGAGTTCATCCGGGCCCGCATGTTCTCCGCCCCGATCTGATAGGTCAACTCGATCACCCCGGCGTCGCCGAAACGGGCCCGCAGGTCGGCCACCTGTTCGTCGGTGACGGTGTGCGGGTCGGTGGTGATCGCGCCGGCGTAGGCGATCGCGGCGCGCTCGTCGTCGGTGAACGCCGTCGAGGTGGCGTAGTCGTCGATCTCCTTGAGCCGCTTGATGTCCAGGCCGTCGAGGCGCTGCAGCATGGACCCGAAGTCGACGCACCACGCGCAGCCGATCGCGCGGGCGGTCCAGTACACGGCAAGCTCGCGCACGCTGACCGGCAGCGTGCGCGACGCCCGGTCGATCAACGTTTCGTGCACGGCACCGGCGATCATCAGCCGCCGATGATGCGCGGCCACCGCGAACGGTTCGGGAACCTGGCCGTAGCGGCGCTTGGCGATCCGGTACATGGCGCGGGTCATCAGGCCGGCGCTCTTGGGTGGTAGGGGCGCGATCCGTGTTTTCTGTGTCATACCGCTGAAGACGACGCAGCTCTGCCAAGTGTGACCGACCGAGGTGATCTTGATCCCAAGAATTTCCCAAGAATCCATTAAGGATCCCCGGCAAGTCTGTGGCGATGACTTACTGCTTCTTCGACGAGCCGCCCCGCCTGGAAGACATCGAGCCCGCTACCCACACAGTGGTGCTAGTCGCCGAACGGCGGCTGGACCAGGCGCGGGTGCGCGCCGCGGTCGACGCGGTTTTCGCTGCTCACCCGGACCTCGGCACCGTGTTCGAGTCGAAATTGAAGATCTGGATGACGCGTCCGGGCGGCGGCTGGGCGTGGGGAGTGGAGCCCCCGGGCGTAAACATCACCGACGTCGTCGCGCGGCATTTGGCCAGCTTCGACATGCACACCGGCCGGTTGTTCGCGGCTTCGCTGCTGCCGGGCGAACCCGACCGCCTGGCGCTCACCGCCAGCCAGCTCTGCATCGACCACGCCTTGTGGCGGACCGTGGGCGACGATCTGGTCGCGGCCTACGGCGGAAACGTGCTGGCGCGCGGGGACTGACGCGCAGCCGGGGATCGCGGGCCTGAGCTAGAGGTTTGCGCTCGATGGACGCCGCATGCGTTGGTAGCATCCAGGCACCACTTCGTGCGCTAGGAGGCTTCGCAGTGGACGAGGTGGAAGGCGAGGTTTTCGGGCGCTACCGCCTGCTCGAGTTGCTTCGCCAGGGCGGCACGGGCGCGGTGTATCACGCCCGCGACACGACGATGAATCGCGACGTCGCCATCAAGGTGCTTTCGGCGGAGTTGGCCGCCATGCCCGGCCACCGGGAGCGGTTTCGGCGTGAGATCTCCATTGCGGCCCAGCTGAACAATCCGAACATCATCCCGGTCTACGAGGCCGGTGAGATCGACGGGCGGCTCTATCTGACGATGCCCTTGCTGGCCGACGGCATCAGTCTGGCGGATTTGCTCCGCCGCGACGGGCCACTGCACCCGATGGTGGCCGCGCGGGTAATCGTGCAGGCCGCCGCGGCGCTGGAATCCGCCCACGTAGCTGGGCTGGTGCACGGCGATGTGAAGCCGTCGAACTTGCTGGTGGGCGGCGCGTTCGTGTACCTGATCGATTTCGGGGCCGTCGCCCACATGACGCCCGATGGCCCGATCGGCACCGATGCCGTCGATCCCCGCACTGACATCTACGCGTTGACCTCCGTGCTCTACGAGTGTCTGACCGGTCACCCTGCCTCTGAACCCGCCACTGTCGGAGAGCACGGGCCGCCCAAGCCCACCGACATCGACGCGGGAATTCCGGTGGAATTCGACGAGGTGATTGCCCGTGGGATGGCCAAAGACCCCGATGACCGTTATCAAACGGCCCGCGAGTTGGCCATCGCCGCGCACGAGGCAGTCATACCCGCCGCGACCGCTTCGATCGTGGTGTCGACATCGACAAAAGAAGTGGAGTTCGGTCGCTATCGGCTGTTCGAAAAGCTCGGTCAGGGCAGCATGGGCGCGGTATATCGGGCTCACGACACCGCGTTGGGCCGGGATGTGGCGGTCAAGTTGCTGCAGCCGGAACTTGCTGCCGAGCCCGGCTTTCAGCAGAGGTTTCGCCGGGAAGCCTATGCGGCGGGCCGACTGGCCAACCCGAACATCATCCCGATCTACGAGACCGGGGAGATCGATGGGCGCCTGTATCTGGTGATGCCGATCATCGACGGTGTCGATCTGACGAAGGTGCTGCGCGGGGATGGACCGCTGCGGCCGCAGAAGGCGGTCCGCGTTGTCGAACAGGTTGCCGGGGCGCTGGACGCTCTGCACAAGTCCGGGCTGGTGCACCGCGATGTGAAGTCGTCGAATCTGCTGATGGTCGGCGAAGACTTTGTGTATTTGATCGACTTCGAGCTCGTGCACGAGGCCAGCGCCACTCGCTTTACCCTGACCAACGTCTGCCCGGGAAGTCCGGCGTATATGGCCCCGGAGCGCTTCAACGCCGCGACTACCGCCGACGCTCGCGGCGATGTGTACGCACTGACCGTCGTGCTTTACGAGTGCCTCACCGGGCGGCTGCCGTTCAGCGGTGGCGGGGTGGAGGGCTTGGCCGCCGCCCATCGCACGGCAGAGCCTCCGAAACCCAGCAGCCTCGACCCCGAGATACCCGTCGGCTTCGACGCCGTGATCGCACGTGGCATGGCCAAGGAACCCGATGACCGCTACCAGTCGGCAAAGGAACTGGCCGCGGCGGCCCGCACCGCACTCACCGACGTCCCCGCCGCCATCGCGGTGCAGGACACCGGACCCGCGACCCCGTCGCCACCGCACGCCCCACCACGCCAGCGTCGCCGCGCCCGAGCTCTGACGATCGCTGCGGCCGCGGCGATTTCGGTAATCGCCGTCACCATGTCCTTGTGGCTCACCAACCATTTCCCGTTCCATTCGGTGCAAGCGCGAGGTCAGATCGTGCTGCCGCTCACCGGCCTCAACCGACCGTCGGGCATAGCGGTCGACTCGAAAGGCGATGTCTACGTCGTCGACAGCGGCAACGGCCGGGTGCTGGAGCTGGCCGCGGGGTCGACCAGCCAGACCGTGGCATTCACCGGCCTGGACCATCCCGACGACATAGCGGTCGACGACGCGGGTGACCTAGTGGTCACCGAGCCCGCGCATCACCGGGTGCTGGAGCTGAGGGCCGGGCCGAGCAACCCGACCGCGCTGCCGTTCAGCGGCCTCGGGGACCCCTCGGGTGTGGCACTCAATTCGCGCGACCCCCGCGCCGACCGCGTCGTCTTTGTCACGGACGCCGCGCGCAACCGGGTGCTGGAGCTGCTCGCGCATTCGACCGAGCAGACCGAGCTGCCGTTCAGGGGCTTAGACGGCCCCTCGGCGGTGGCGGTGGGCGGCGACCGTGCCGTCTTCGTCATCGATCGGGAGAACGAGCGGGTGCTGAAACTGCCCCGGACCGCGACCGTCGATACTGTCCTGCCCTACGTGATCGGTCGTCCGGATTACGTGGCGGTCGACACCGCCGGCAACGTGTACGTGACCAACACCGGCGACAATCGCGTCGTGCAGTTGGTTCATGCCTCGAACGCGTCAATCACGTTGCCGTTCAACGACCTTAACCATCCCGATGGCGTCGCGGCCGACACCGCCGGGAATGTCTATGTCGCCGACGCGGGCAACAACCGGGTGCTGAAGCTTCCGCCGAGCCCGGCCCGATGACTTGCCGGGCGCGGAATCAACGCGAGAACATCAGCGCGCGCTTGACCTCTTGGATCGCCTTGGTGACCTGAATGCCGCGCGGGCAGGACTCCGTGCAGTTGAACGTGGTGCGGCAGCGCCAGACGCCGTCGACCTCGTTGAGGATGTCGAGGCGCTCGCCGGCGGCCTCGTCGCGACTGTCGAAGATGAAGCGATGGGCGTTGACGATCGCGGCGGGGCCGAAGTAGGTGCCCTCGCTCCAGAACACCGGGCAGCTGGTGGTGCAGCACGCACACAGGATGCACTTGGTGGTGTCGTCGTAGCGGGCCCGGTCGGTCGGGCTTTGGATCCGCTCCCGGGTCGGCGGGTTGCCGCTGGTGATCAGGTATGGCTTCACCGCGCGGTAGGCGTCGAAGAAGGGCTCCATGTCGACCACCAGGTCCTTCTCCACCGGCAGCCCGCGGATCGGTTCGACCGTGATGGTGAGCGACTTGCCAGGTTTTTTTGGCAGCAGGTCGCGCATCAGCACCTTGCAGGCCAGCCGGTTGACACCGTTGATCCGCATCGCGTCCGACCCGCACACGCCGTGCGCGCAGGATCGCCGGAACGTCAACGTGCCATCCAGGTAGCCCTTGATGTAGATCAGCAGGTTGAGCAACCGGTCGCTCGGCAGGCAGGGGACCCGAAAGCTTTGCTAGCCACCGGTTTTCGCGAACGCATCCGGATCGTCCGGATTGAACCGGGCAATCTTGAGCGTCACCATCACCGCGCCGTCCGGGACCCGCGGCAGGGGCGGTTCCCCAACCTCTTCAGACATCAGTACTTACGCTCCTTGGGTTCGTAGCGCGTCTGCACGACGGGTTTGAAGTCGAGCGCGATGTCACTCAGCAGCTCGCTGCCCTGCTTGTAGGCCATCGTGTGGCGCATGTAGTTGACGTCGTCCCGGTTCGGGTAATCCTCCCGGGCGTGGCCGCCGCGAGACTCCTTGCGATTCAGGGCCCCGACGACGGTGACTTCGGCCAGCTCCAGCAGGAAGCCCAGCTCGATGGCTTCCAGCAGGTCGCTGTTGAAACGCTTCCCCTTGTCGTGCACGGTGATTCGGGAGTAGCGCTCCTTGAGCGCGTGGATGTCGGTGAGCGCCTGCTTGAGGGTTTCCTCGGTGCGGAACACCGCGGCGTTGTTGTCCATCGTCTGCTGCAGGGCGCCGCGGATATCGGCGACGCGCTCGTTGCCGTGCTCGGACAGAATGTCGGCCACCCAGCCGACCACCATCGCCTCGGGTTCCGGTGGCATGTCGACGAAGTCGTGGCTCTGGGCGTAGCCCGACGCGGCGATGCCGGCGCGGCGGCCGAAGACGTTGATGTCCAGCAGCGAGTTGGTGCCCAGCCGGTTCGCGCCGTGCACGGACACGCACGCGCACTCGCCGGCCGCGTACAGGCCGGGGACGGTAGATGTATTGTCCCGCAACACTTGTCCGGTGACCGTGGTGGGAATGCCGCCCATCACGTAGTGACAGGTGGGGTAGACCGGCACCAGCTCCTTGACCGGGTCCACGCCCAGATAGGTGCGGGCGAACTCGGTGATGTCGGGCAGCTTGGATTCCAGCACGTCCTCGCCCAGGTGACGGACGTCGATGTAGACGTAATCCTTGTGCGGGCCGGCGCCGCGGCCCTCCAGAACCTCCAGCACCATCGAGCGGGCGACGATGTCGCGGGGCGCCAGGTCGACGATCGTGGGCGCGTAGCGCTCCATGAAGCGCTCACCCTCGCCGTTGAGCAACCGGCCGCCCTCGCCACGCACCGCCTCGGAGATCAGGATGCCCAGCCCGGCCAGGCCCGTCGGGTGGAACTGGTGAAACTCCATGTCCTCCAACGGAAGTCCCTTGCGGAACACGATGCCGATGCCGTCGCCGGTCAGCGTGTGCGCGTTGGAGGTGGTCTTGTACATGCGGCCCGAGCCGCCGGTCGCGAGCACGACGGCCTTGGCGTGGAAGACGTGGATGCGTCCGGTGGCCAGCTCGTAGGCGACCACGCCGGTGGCCACCGGACCGCTCGGCGTCTGGGTGAGCACCAGGTCGAGCGCGTAGAACTCGTTGAAGAACTGCACGTCGTGGCGGACGCAGTTTTGGTAGAGCGTCTGCAGGATCATATGGCCGGTGCGGTCCGCCGCGTAGCAGGCCCGGCGCACCGGGGCCTTGCCGTGGTCGCGGGTGTGACCGCCGAAGCGGCGCTGGTCGATTCGGCCCTCGGGGGTGCGGTTGAACGGCATCCCCATCTTCTCCAGGTCGAGCACCGCGTCGATGGCTTCCTTGCACATGATCTCGACGGCGTCCTGGTCCGCGAGATAGTCACCGCCCTTGACGGTGTCGAAGGTGTGCCACTCCCAGTTGTCGTCCTCGACGTTGGCCAGCGCGGCGCACATGCCGCCCTGCGCGGCGCCGGTGTGGCTGCGGGTGGGGTAGAGCTTGGTCAGCACCGCGGTGCGCACTCGGGGGCCGGCCTCGACGGCCGCACGCATCCCGGCGCCGCCCGCGCCGACGATCACGACGTCGTATTTGTGATGCTGGATCATGCGTCAGCCTCCGACATCGGGGTTGAACGTCATCAACACATAGGTGCCCAGCACCAAGGTGAATCCCATCGACAAAAGCAGCAGGCTGTTCAGCCAGAACCGGGTGCTGTTTTTCCGGCTGTAGTCGTCGATGATGGTGCGCAAACCGTTGCCGCCGTGCAATTGCGCCAGCCACAGCAGCGATAGGTCCCAGAATTGCCAAAACGGCGACGCCCAGCGCTGCGCGACGTAGTTGAAGTCGATGCGGTACACGCCGTTTTCCCACATCAGCATGATGAACAGGTGTCCGATCGCCAGAAACACCAACGCGACGCCGGAAAACCGCATGAACAGCCACGCGAATTTCTCGAAGTTGGGGATGCCGGAGCGCCGTCGCGGTGAACGCGGATTGTCCAGGCTGGGCGGGCGGTCGTGGCTGCGCTGCAGAACCGGCGCGACGTCGCCGCGGCCCAGCTGGAGGTCGGGGCTGCTCATCGGAAGTGCTCCATCATGTGAATGCCGATGGTCACCGCCGCGGGCACCATGACCAACAGATAGACGACGGCGATGACCCACAACATCGTCTTCTGGTGGCGGGGCCCTTCCGACCAGAAGTCGATCAAGATGATCCGGATCCCGTTGAGCGCGTGGAATCCCACGGCCGCGACCAAGCCGAACTCCATCAGGCCGACGATCGGCGTCTTGTAGGTCGCGATCACTTCGTTGTAGGTCTGCGGGCTCACCCGGACCAGGGCGGTATCGAGGACGTGCACGAACAGGAAGAAGAAGATCGTCGCGCCGGTGATCCGATGCAGCACCCACGACCACATGCCCGGATCTCCCCGATACAGGGTCCGTGGTGGCCGCCGCTTGCGTGATGGCTCGGTGGTCTCAGTGCTCAAACCGGTCCTTATGTGATCCGCGAAACTAAAGCCGGGCAACCGAGCTTAGCCCGGCAACGATGCGTCCGGAACCAGCCGACACCATTCACCAACGGCGGTTTCGTGCCGGGGTTAGGGTGGCTTTTTGGACTGAGCCCATCGGTGATTGGGGTTGCGGTATGCCGGGTATTGATTGGAATTTGCTGCGGGACAAAGCAATACAGGCGGCAGCGGGAGCTTATGCCCCATATTCGCGATTCCCGGTGGGTGCGGCGGCTTTGGTGGACGACGGTCGCGTGGTCACCGGCTGCAATGTGGAGAATGTCTCATATGGCCTTGGTCTCTGTGCCGAATGCGGTGTGGTGTCTGCCCTGCGTGCGACCGGTGGGGGCCGGTTGGTTGCCCTGGTGTGCGTTGACTCACAGGGGGCGCTGTTGATGCCGTGCGGGCGCTGCCGCCAGGTCCTGCTCGAGCACGGCGGGCGCGACCTGCTGATCGCGCATCCGGCCGGTCCCCGCCGCCTCGAGGAACTGCTGCCCGATCCTTTCGATGCCGATGATCTCGCCCGGGAACGTCGTTGACCGACTTCGCATTCGACGCCCCGACGGTCATCAGGACCAAGCGCGATGGGACTCGGTTGTCCGATGCCGCGATCGACTGGGTGATCGACGCGTATACCGATGGGCGGGTGGCCGAGGAACAGATGGCGGCGCTGTTGATGGCGATCTTCTGGCGCGGCATGGATCACGGCGAGATCGTCAGGTGGACGGCGGCGATGCTGGCGTCGGGCGACCGGCTTGATTTCAGCGATCTGCGGCGTGACGGTAAGCCGTTGGCCACCGTGGACAAGCATTCGACCGGCGGGGTCGGCGATAAGACCACGCTGGTGTTGGTGCCCGTCGTCGCCGCCTGTGGCGGCGCGGTGCCCAAGGTCTCGGGCCGCGGGCTGGGCCATACCGGCGGCACCCTGGACAAGCTGGAATCGATCGCGGGCTTCAGTGTGGAAATCTCCAAGCAGCAAGTGCGCCAACAACTTTGCGATATCGGGGCGGCGATCTTCGCCGCCGGCGAGCTGGCGCCCGCCGACAAGAAGCTCTATGGACTGCGCGACATCACCGCCACGGTCGACTCCTTGCCGTTGATCGCCAGCTCGATCATGAGCAAGAAACTGGCCGAGGGTATCGGCGCGCTGGTGCTCGATGTGAAAGTCGGTGACGGGGCGTTGATGGCCTCAGAGGTGCAGTGTCGCGAATTGGCCGAAACCATGGTCGGGTTGGGCGCGGCGTACGGCGTGCCGACGCGTGCGGTGCTGACGGGTATGGACTCCCCGCTGGGCGCCACGGTCGGCAATGCGCTCGAGGTTGCCGAGGCGCTCGAGGTGCTGGCCGGTGGCGGGCCACCCGACGTCGTGGAGCTGACGGTGCGGCTGGCCGTCGAGATGCTCGAGCTGGCCGGGATCGACGGCCGCGATCCCATCCAGACGCTGCGCGACGGCACCGCGATGGACCGCTTTCGCCGGCTGGTCGCGGCTCAGGGCGGCGACTTGTCGGTACCGTTGGCAATCGGTTCGCATTCGGAGACCGTGATCGCGACGCGGAGCGGCACAATGGGAAACATCGACGCTATGGCAGTGGGGCTAGCAGCTTGGCGACTCGGCGCGGGCCGATCACGCCCGGGTGGGCGGGTGCAACCCGGCGCCGGCGTCAGGATTCACCGGCGTCCGGGGGAGCCGGTGGCGGCCGGCGAGCCGTTGTTCACCCTCTACAGCGACAGCCCCGAACGCTTCGTCGCCGCGATGGCCGAGTTGGACCGGGGCTGGAGGGTGGGCGACACGGCGCCGGCACCGCGGCCGCTGATCATCGGGGTCGCGTCGTGAGTGCCCCACTGGAATTGGGGCAGATCCAGAAGGCGCCGAAGGCGCTGCTGCACGACCACCTCGACGGGGGGTTGCGCCCGTCGACCGTGCTGGAGATCGCGGGCGAGATCGGCTACGACGAACTGCCCGCCACGGATGCCGACGAGCTGGCCACCTGGTTTCGTACCCGGTCGCACAGCGGTTCGTTGGAGCGCTACCTGGAGCCGTTCTCGCACACCGTGGCGGTGATACAGACGCCCGAGGCGCTGTTCCGCGTCGGCTACGAGTGCGTCGAGGATCTGGCCGCCGACTCCGTGGTGTACGCCGAGATCCGTTTCGCGCCCGAGCTGCACATCGACCGCGGGCTGTCCTTCGACGAGATCGTCGATGCCGTGCTGGAGGGCTTCGCCGCGGGGGAGAAGGCCGCCGCCGCGGCCGGGCGTCCGATCGTGGTACGTCTTCTGGTCACCGCGATGCGTCACGCCGCGATGTCGCGGGAGATCGCCGAGCTGGCAATTCGCTTCCGGGACAAGGGAGTTGTCGGGTTCGACATCGCCGGTGCCGAGGCCGGCTACCCGCCGACTCGTCACTTGGATGCATTCGAATACATGCGAGATCACAATGCGCGATTCACTATTCATGCGGGAGAGGCGTTCGGGCTGCCGTCCATCCACGAGGCGATCGCGTTCTGTGCCGCCGACCGGCTCGGCCACGGGGTGCGAATCGTCGACGATATCCAGATCGTCGAGGGCGGCGGCGTCGAGCTGGGCAGGCTGGCATCGATCTTGCGCGACAAGCGGATTCCGCTGGAACTGTGTCCGAGCTCGAACGTGCAGACCGGCGCCGTCAAGAGCATCGCCGACCACCCGTTCGATCTGCTGGCCCGCGCACGGTTCCGAGTCACCGTCAACACCGACAACCGCCTGATGAGCGACACCACGATGAGCCTCGAAATGCACCGGCTGGTAGAGGCATTCGGCTACGGGTGGAGTGACCTCGAGCGGTTCACCATCAACGCGATGAAGTCGGCATTCATCCCGTTCGACGAGCGGCTCGCGATCATCGACGAGGTGATCAAGCCGCGCTACGCGGTGCTGATCGGCTAGAACGGCGGCGGTTCGTCGTCGTCGGACGGGCCGACGCGGACGTATTCCCACCGTTTTTCGGGATTCCCGGGCGGCTCGGTTGTGCCGGCGTTCGGTGGCGATGCGAGCGGCGCGGTTCTGCGCGCGAGTGTGGGTACGGGTCGGCATCATCGTTTCGCGGTTGTCGCACTGAATGTCTAGCATCGGCGCGGTCGGCGGCGGATCCCCGCTGACGCACCGGGCGGGGAAGAGCAGTGCGCTGCCGGGTGTGGTGACGTGGGTCTGCCCGCCGGGCAGTGTCCAGATCACGGTGCCGTCGGCCAGCTGCTGGTCATGCCAGCCCCAAAAAGTCTTGAGCAGGTGATGTTTTCGACACAGGCATTTCAGGTTCGACGGGTGGGTGGCGCCGCCGTCGCCGTACGGCACGGTGTGGTCGACATCGCATTCGGTGGCGGGGCGGTCGCAGCCCGGGGCCCGGCAGGTGAGGTCGCGGGCCCGCACGAAGTCGGTCAGCGCTCGAGAAGGAATGTAACCCCGCTCCGGTGCAGACGGTACCGTAATCGGTTGCAGCTTAGCTATTTTCGTCAGCTCGCGGACAAGCTCGGCAGGAATGATGCTATCGCCGTACAGAAATCCCGGAGCCGCACCGGACCCGTCCACGGTGGCGCGGTCGGCGACCACGTGAATCACCACGGAATTGGGTTGGCGGGGCGCGGAACCGGCCGGGCAGTCGGCGCCGTCGCATCCGCACGGCAGTCGGTCCTGACCTGCCGCCAGCGCACCCAACGCGTCGGCACGGCGCTGCTCGATCGTGCGTGGATCGTCGTCGCAAACTGTCCGCGCGAGTTCGTCGAGCCGGCGATCGAGCGCTTGGCCCGTCGTCCCGAAAACTGTGCCGTTGATCAGCGCCGTGCCCGCTTCCATTGGGCTGACCTTGAAATAGCGGTCCGCCGCGTACTCGCGCGCACGGCGCACCGCATCGCGGTCGATCCTGGCGACCACGCGATCGACCTCAGTCGCGAGCTTCCAGCTGGTCATCGACGGCCAGCGCGGCGCTTTGACGGCCAGCTGGCCATCCACGGCGGCAAGGGCCTCCGGGTCGACGATCAGGTCGGTGCGAAACACGATGGTGCGGAAAAGGCGGAAGTCGATGTCGCCATTCTGAAAAACCGCCGCCACAGCCGGAAGCCGTTCCTGCATGGCGCGGGCATACCGCAGGTTGCTGTGGCCCATCGCCACGCTGGTGCCAAGCTTGGCGGCGACCTCCGCGGCCACCTCGTCGGAGGTATCGGCCGCCCATTCCGCGCGGTCGCCGTGCTGTGCCTCCCGCAGCCTGAACAGCTCGCCGATCGCGAGCAGCCGGGCCGCGGCGGCCCGAGCTTCCTCGCGCGCCGCATCCCCGATCCGGTTCAGCAACTGCGACGCATCGAACATGTGTTCGAGTATAGCGAGCGACTCCGACAACCTCAGTCGTCGATGTGCGGGTCAAATCCTCCGGGGCCCATCACGTTGCAGGTCCGCTCGGGCACGAAGAAGGAACTGGCGCCGTTGGCCACCAAGTTCTTCGTGACCACGCAACGCTGCCAGGTGCCGTCAGGCTGGATGGGTCCGTCGCACTTACTGATGATCGCTCCGCCGTACTGGCAGCCGGCGCTGGCCGGGGGCGCCGCGGCGATCAGCCCGCCGGCCATCAGCATGGCCGCGAATCCGCCGACGATGCAGTGCTTCATGGTTCGTGCTTACCCCAAAGCGGCCGCCGCGGCGACTTCTTCCGCGGGGGCAACAACGCGGCGGGCCCAGTCCGCAAGGCCCTCGGCGTTGAGTTGAGGCTGGATTCCGGCGGTTCCGGCCAGGCCGGGGGAGCTGGCCGCCGTGGCCAACGCGGGTGCCGGGGCGCTGTAGGAGACGCTGCCCGCGGCGTTGGTGAGGGTCGCGCCGGAGAGGCCGGCAAAGCCGACGGCGGTGTCGTTCACCGTGATTAGGCCGGTTCCCGGACCGAGCGTGACGGAGCCCGAGTTGATGAAGCCAAAGGCCCCGGCGGCAAATTTGGGGGTAAGAGTGAGACTTTCTCCAACGCCGACGTTTACGACGCCGCTCACGTTGGCGCCGGTGGCCACGTTTACCCACTGCGGGACCACCCCGCCGGCCGTAAAGACGCTGCTGGAGTTGAGAGTGATGGTCGAACCGCTCTGGGCCGTGACTTCGACGAAACCGGCGACGCCAGTGGGTGCCATGGTGACCGAGCCGGCGTCGACGATCATGTGGCTGTTGGTCCCGACGGAGATGATGCTCAGCGGCGGCACATTGGCCGACGTTCCGGGGGGAATCGGGGGGTCGGCGTCGCCGACCGGCGTGTAGTCGATGCCGCCGGGCCCGGTGGTGTCGGTCGAAACCTGCTGCACCAGGGATTGGGTACGGGCGCTGGTGAGATTGCCCGCGCTCTGGGCCATCGCGCGGGCCTGATCGGCCTGCCCGGACGGGTTGGTGGTCTGCGGCGGCTCGTCGTACGGCGTCAGGGTGCTCACGGTCATCGAGTCGGCGGCGTAGGTGTACATGGCGGTGGCGTCTTGCACCCACATCTCGCCGTACTGGGCTTCGGTCGCCGCGATCGCAGGGGTGTTCTGCCCAAAGAAGTTGGTCGCGACGAGCGCCATCAGCTGGGCCCGGTTGGCAGCGATCACCGGCGGAGGCACCGTCATCGCAAAGGCCGCCTCGTAGGCCGCGGCCGCCGCATAGGCCTGAGCCGACGTCGCGGCGGCCTGCGCGGCGGATGCCTGCAGCCATGCCACATACGGTGTGGCGGCGGCGGCCATTCGCATCGACGACGGGCCGAACCAGGTCTGGCCCGTCAAACCCGAGACTTCCGAAAAGTAGCCGCTGGCAGCCGATTCCAGCTGGGCGGCTAGTTCATCCCAGGCCGCCGCGGCGGCCAGCATCGGCCCGGACCCGGGTCCGGCATACATCCGGCCGGAGTTGATTTCCGGCATGAGTAACCCGAAGTCCATGGCGTCGTTGCCTTTCGAGGACCCAGTAAGCACGAGCTAATGGTTGAACCCCCACCCGACGAGGTTGACCCAATAGGGATTTTTAGCACGCCAGGCCTCGGGTTTGGACGGTTTTGGGCGTGCAGAAGAACGTGTCGACCGAGTGTCAGATCAACGATTCGTCGACGGCGAGACCAATCGCCCGCACGGTGCTGGCGAGGTGGGTCTGCACGGCGTGCTGCGCTCGGGTCAGATCACCGTCGCGCAGTGCCTCGGCGATCGCGAGGTGTTCGTGCAGGATCGTCGCGACCCGATCCGGCTCGCGCTGCGCCGATTCGCCGATCATCCGCATCTGACGATCGCGCAACGTCGAGTAGAAGCCGGACAAGATCGCGTTCTGCGACTCGTCGAGGGTGATGGCGTGGAAGGCCCGGTCGGAGTCGAGGAATGCCCGCCAGTCGCTCGCGGACGCGGTGTCGCGTTGCCGGCCCAGCTCGGCCGACAACCGCTCGAACACGGCCGCACACACGGCGGGCCCACGACCGACCACCTTGCGGGCCGCGTAGTGCTCCAGCACCAGCCGGGCCTCGATGACCGAGCGGACCTCGTCGGGGGAGACCGGGACGACGAGCGCCCCGCGTTGCGGATACAGCCGCAGCAGGCCCTCGGCCTCCATGCGCAGGAAGGCCTCGCGCACCGGGGTCCGCGACATCCCCAGCGCGGTGGCGATGTCGCCCTCGCTGATCAGCTTTCCGCCGGGAAACGCCCCGGTGAGCACCTGGGTCTTGACATACTCCAGCGCGCGGTCCTTGGCCGGCCGTGCGCCCTTTACCGCCATAGCACCCCCTTGTAGCTCAGTCGTATCTCACGTGTGTCCATGACCATACCGGAGCCGGAATTGGCACTGAGATACAAGATAGATACGATTCAAACACAAGACGTACTTAAGCTTTAAGGAGATGCGCAATGTCCGTGAACTTGGACCCGACAATTCCCGCGCCGATGACCAATGTTGCCGAGTACGGATTCGAGGGCCGTTTCGCCGACTGGGCCGACGAGGCCCGCTATTTCGAGTACTCCAAGGCCGCCAATCCGATCGGGTCGGGATATGCGCCGCAGGTGCCGGTTACCCAGTTCGGACCCGACGTCTGCATGGATCAGCCGACCGGCATCGTGCCCCTGGATCTGTCGCCGGACCTGGGCATCACCGGCGCGGCGACCAGCCCCGCGCTGCTGGCCAACTTCGTGCGCATCCGCGCCGGCGAGCAGATCGACACCAGCCCCAACGCCACCTCGCAGCTGTATTACGTGCTGTTCGGGCACGGCTTCGCCGCGGTCAACGGCCAGCTGGTCAAGTGGGAGAAGGGTGACTTCTTGACCCTGCCCGCGGGCGCCCGCTCGGTGTTCTACGCCGACTCCGAGGCGGCCATGTACTGGGTGCACGACGAGCCGCTACTGCGCTACCTGGGCGCCGAGGCGCGTGAGCCGAGGTTCTCCGCGACCAAGTTCTGCCGCACCGACGCGGTGGCCAAGCTCGAGGAGATCGCCTCGCGTCCCGGTGCCAACGACAAGAGCCGGGTGAGCGTGCTGCTGGCCAACGAGAACCAGGAGCAGACGCTGACCATCACCCACGTCCTGTGGGCCATGTTCGGCGTGCTGCCCCCCAACCAGGAGCAGCGTCCGCACCGGCACCAGTCGGTCGCATTGGATCTCATTCTCGATGCCCCGCCGGCCGGCTGCCACTCACTGCTGGGTACGCGCCTCGACGAGCGCGGCAACATCGTCGACCCGATCCGGGTGGACTGGCAGGCCGGCGGGGCGTTCACCACTCCGCCGGGCATGTGGCACGCCCACTTCAACGAGACCGATCAGCCCGCTCATCTGATTCCCGTTCAGGACGCCGGGCTGCAGACCCACCTGCGCAGTCTCGACATCAAATTCACCCAGCGGCGCGACCTCGTGGCGGGGTAAGTCGCTGGTTGAGCGGGGTCGCTGCGCCGCCACGTAATGTGACGTGGCATGAAGTTGCCGCTGCTGGGTCCGGTGTCGCTCACGGGTTTTCAGCACGGATGGTTCTTCCTGCTGCTGCTGGCCGTGCTGCTGGTGATAGGGCTTTACGTCCTGCAGCAATTCGCCCGGCGGCGACGCGTGCTGCGGTTTGCCAACATGGAAGTGCTGGAGCGCGTCGCGCCGGCGCGGCTGTCCCGGTGGCGCCACATCCCGACCATCCTGCTCGCGGTGTCGCTGGTGCTGCTGACGACGGCGATGGCGGGGCCGACGACCGATGTGCGAATTCCGCTCAACCGCGCGGTGGTGATGTTGGTCATCGACGTCTCGGAGTCGATGGCCGCCACCGACGTGGCCCCTAACCGGCTGGCCGCCGCGCAGGAGGCCGGTAAGCAATTCGCCGACGAGTTGACCCCGGCGATCAACTTGGGGTTGGTGGCGTTCGCGGCCAACGCGACCCTGTTGGTTTCGCCGACGACGAACCGCGGGGCCGTCAAGGCGGCGATCGACGGCCTGCAAGCGGCGCCGAAAACCGCCACCGGCGAGGGCATCTTCACCGCGCTGCAGGCGATCGCGACGGTCGGTGCGGTGATGGGCGGCGGCGACGGCCCGCCGCCGGCGCGCATCGTGCTGGAGTCCGACGGCGCCGAGAACGTGCCGCTGGACCCGAACGCCCCGCAGGGCGCGTTCACCGCGGCCCGCGCGGCCAAGGCCGAGGGCGTCCAGATATCGACGATCTCCTTCGGGACGCCCGACGGCACCGTCGTCTATCAGGGCGCGACGATTCCGGTTCCGGTCGACGATCAGACCCTGCAGGAGATCACCAAGATCACCGACGGTCAGGCCTTCCATGCCGACAGCCTGGCGTCGCTGAAGGAGGTCTACGGGACGCTGCAGCGCCAGATCGGCTACGAGACCGTCAAGGGCGATGCCAGCCTGGCCTGGATGCTGCTCGGCTCCGTCGTGATGGCCGGCGCCGTACTCGCCGGCCTGTTCCTCAACCGCAGGCTGCCCGCCTGAGCTGCTAAGTAGGCAAACGCCTGTTGATCACCAGCGCCAGCACCGTGGCGATCAACGCGGTGAGCACCCCGAGGCGCAACCACCCGGCCCCGCCGGGCCCGGGCACGGTGCGATACCCGATCTCCTGCTGGATGGCCTGGTAGTCCTTGACGAGCTCGTCGAGGTTGGTTGCCATGTAGGCCTGCCCGCCGGCCAGCTGCGCGATCTTCTTCATCTGGTCGGTCGACACGGGGACATTCACCTGAGCCCCGTCCAGGGTGATGCTGCCGCTCTTGGTGCCGAACGAGATCGTCGAGATGGGCACGCCCTGATCCTTGGCCAGCCGCGACGCCGTGTAGACGCCGTCATGCGGATCGCCGGGATCGGTCGGCCTGTTCTCACCGCCGTCGGACAGCAGCACGATGCGGGCCGGCGGCGGGGTGTCCCCGCCGGTCGTGTTGCTCGCGTCGATCGCGTGCAGGGCGGTGAAGATGGCTTCGCCGGTCGCCGTGCCGTCGCCGAATTGCAGCTTCGGCAGGGCATCGATGGTGGCCTGGTGCTGGGGTGTGGGCGGCACCAGCAGATACGGCGTGCCCGCGAACCCGACCAGCCCGAGGTTGATGCCTGGCGTCAGTTGAGCGGCGAACTTGCCGGCGGCTTGCTCGGCGGCGCGCAGGCGATCGGGTTCGACGTCGGTCGCCCGCATCGACTGCGACATGTCGATCACCAGCATCACGACGGCGCGGTTGCGCGGTATGCGCATGTCGTGGGTGGGGGTAGCCAACGCGATGGTCAGCAGCGCCAGGCTGAGCAGCGATACGGCTATCGGCAGATGCCGCCACAGCGACTGCGGCACCTCGGCGTCGGTATAGCGGCGCAGGCGGTGTCGGCGCCGGGCCTGGACGACGACGTACACGGCCAGCAGGGCCAGCGGGATCAGCCCGAACAGCAACAGCCAAGGACGCTGAAATCCGTAGAGCGGCAATGGTCCAATCACGGGAAGCGACACACGCCAGTAAAGAGGAGACGCACGGACCCGTCAAACGAACGCTAATCGCGGCCTATTCACGTCGGAGGCGCGAATCGACGAACTTCTCCAGTTCCTCCCATTCCCGCACCGCCGCCGAATACGGCGACGCGGGCTTGCTCACCGAGCCGGGCTCCAACACATGAGCGATGAGCTTGCCCAGCGGGTTGCCCGGTTCCAAAGCCTTGTCGACGGTGGTTTCCTCGGAGTAGTCACCGATATCACGGAGCAGTTCGACGGCCAGGTCGAGTTGCTCACGATCCACGGCGTCGGGTCCGTCGGCAAAGTCTTCGGCCAGCCCGGACAGCACGTAGATGTTCTCGTCGGTGACCTCCACGGCCAGCGAGCCATCGGTCGCGGCGGTCCGGATGTCGTCGTAGGTGCTCAGATCGGATAGGTCGTGGTCGTGCTCGTCGGCCAGGTAGCGAGCCAGGCTCCGCTCGGAGGTGAACACACTGATGCGCCCGTTGCGGCCTAGGAAGATCGGGCGGTCGTCCAGGTAGCAGCGCAGTGTGTAGAACGTGCCCGAATTCGTCATGATGCGAACCGGGTCGATACCCACCTCCGCCCAGAAGTCCTCGTCGCTGCCGAGTACGACGGTGTCGCCGGGCGCGCGGTCCTCGTCGTCGTCTTCCTCGTCGACCTCGTCTTCGGCTTCGGTCGCCTCGTCGTCGGACTCGTCCTCGGACTCATCGACGGCCTCACCGTCGAGCTCGTCCTCGGATTCTTCGGGGCGTTCTTCGGCCAGTTCCGCGGCGGCTTTCTCCGACGCGGCCTCGTCGACCTCGGGAGTGCTGATGATCTCCTCGATCGCGCCGAGCACGTCGTCCCAGCTGCGCCCGATCACCTCGCCGATCGAATTCCAGCGCTTGGCGCCGGCTTTGCCGGTGAAGTGGTCGATTCCGCCGGAGACGGTGCCGAGGCTGGGGTTGCCGTTGAAGAACTTCGACACCGCCGTCAGCTCACACACCGATCCGATCGACGACACGATCGCCAGGGCGCCGGCCAGCGCCGCCACCGACTCCTCGGTCGGCTTCTCGGCCACCAGCTCCTCGACCGCGACCAGGTCGAATTGCTTGGCCTCGGCGGGTTCGAAGCTGTGCGCGTGCGCCGTGGTCAGCTCCTTCCATGCCGGGTGGTCGGTGAGGTCGTTCTCGGCGCCGGATCGCACGAACGCGACGAGATCGGCGACGCTCTCGAAGACGTACAGGTCGTCCTCGTTGCCCAGGAACGCCTCCCACTCGTCGCCTGAGTCGCGCCAGCGCGGTGCCCACACCGTGTAGCGGTCACCGTCGGACACGCTTAGCCGGATGGGTACGAGGTCAGCAGCCATGCGGCACAGAATAGCGACGGCCGGGGAAGCGGGCCTATCCCGCCCAGATGCTGGCGATCGCCGGAGCGTTGGCCGCGTTGCCCGTCTTGGGCAACGCGTACATCTGCTCGATCGTGGACAGCAGGTTGTAGTGGCTCATCTGCTCGCTGTAGTTGCCCGGTTGGACGTGCGCGCCGTAGATGATCGTCGGGATCTGGTTGTTCTTGCCGCCGTCGTCCTCATCCCAGGTCACGATCAGCAGGCTGTTGTTGGCGATCGCCCAGTTGGCGTAGCCCGACAGCTGGCGATTCAGCCAGGCGTCGCCCTGGGCGATCGAGCCGTCGTGCATGTTGTTGTCGTTGTTGGGGATGACGAACGACACCGTCGGCAGGCTTTCGTAGTTCCCTTGCGGAAACGCGGAGAACGGCACCGAACTCGTGGGCGGCACGTTGGTGAAGTTGGCCCACGGCACATGCTTGCGCGCGTACTTGCCGGCGCTGCACACGGGCGAGCCGACGGCGGGTAGGTCCTCGGAGTAGCCGATGAACGTGTAGCCGGCACCGAGCAATTCGGATCCCAGGTTGGGCGCGTTGCCGGCGTTGATCGGGCACGAATCCTTGGTCACCCCAAAGGTATTGCCGGCAAAGAGCGCCAAGTAGTTCGGTTCGCTCGGATGCGTTTCGGCGAACGACGCGACCATATTGGCGCCGTGGCTGGCAAGGGCGTTGATGAACGGGTTCTGCGGGTGGCCGATGATGTGTCCTTCAGAACGGTTCTCCTCCACCACAATTACGATGTGCGCGGGCCGGGGAAGCGCGGCCGCCGCGGTCACGCGGGGAGCCAACGGGGTCGCCGCCAACCACGTCAGCGCCGCCGCGGCGACCAAGATCAGGGGACGTCGAATCGCGTGAAACACCCGGGGAGCATATGAGCCGACGCGCGGGATCGACGGCAGGCACGCATGGGTGTGAGCGGCACTTTAGCCAACCGAGGTCCGATCGTTATATACCCTCGAACGCATGGATGTGCGAGTAATCGATCACCCGTTGGCCGCGGCCCGGCTGACGGCGCTGCGCGACGAACGCACCGATGCCGCCGGCTTTCGGGCCGCGTTGCGGGCGCTGACGCTGGTGCTGGTGTACGAGGCCACCCGGGACGTGCCGACCGCGCCGGTCAGGATCCGCACGCCCCTGGCCGAGACATTCGGGCGACGGCTGGTCGACCCGCCGCTGCTGGTGCCGGTGTTGCGGGCCGGGCTCGGGATGATCGACGAGGCGCATGCCGCGATTCCGGAGGCCGAGGTCGGCTTCGTCGGTGTCGCCCGCGACGAGGAAACCCATCTGCCCTTCCCGTACATGGAGTCGCTGCCCCCCAAGCTCAAACACCGGCCGGTGATGGTGCTCGACCCGATGCTGGCCACCGGTGGCTCGATGACGTACACCATCGAACTGCTGCAGCGCCGCGGCGCGACGGACATCAGCGTGCTGTGCGTGGTCGCCGCGCCGGAAGGCCTTGCGGCGGTGGAGAAAATAGCGCCCGACGCTCGAGTGTTCACCGCCGCGGTGGACAAGGGGCTCAACAAGGCGGCGTTCATCGTGCCGGGCCTCGGCGATGCGGGGGACCGCCAGTTCGGGCCCCGCGCATTCACCAGCGTTCCATCGCAGCGACCAGCTCCGCTCGCAGCGCGTCGGAGTAAGTCCGGGAAGAAGTCAGATCGTCGGAAGTCGCTCGGCGAATCTCCAAGTAGCACTTCAGTTTCGGCTCGGTCCCGCTAGGCCGTACCACCACCCTGATCGAGGTGTCGGCGTCGCCGGCGGTGAAGATCAGCGCGTCGGCGATGTCGGTGACGGTTGTCGCGAACCCGGCCAGTTGGCTGGGCGGATCGTTGCGCAGCCGCCGCATGAGCGCGGCGGCCTCGTCCGCGTCGGCGACCCGTCGCGGGACCGCCGCGACCGTGTGCACGCCGTAGCGCCGGGCCAGGTCGTCGAGCGCGTCGGGTATCGAACGACCCTGCTGTTTGAGTGCGGCCATCATGTCGCACACCAGCACCGCGGCGCTGATGCCGTCCTTGTCCCGCACCGCGGCCGGGTCGACGCAGTGGCCGATCGCTTCCTCGTAGGCGTAGACCAGGTGGCCGCCGGGCACCTGTGAATCGGCGCGCGCCAGCCATTTGAACCCGGTGAGTGTCTCGACGTGCGCGGCGCCGTGGTGGGCGGCGATGCTTGCCAGCATCCGGGAGGACACGATGGTGCTGGCGACCACCGCGTTGTCCGATCGTTCGTGAGACAGGATGTAATCACCTAGCAGCCAACCGGTTTCGTCGCCGGACAGCATTCGCCATCCGGTCGCGCCGGGGATGCCCACCGCGCACCGGTCGGCGTCGGGGTCCAGGGCGATCGCGACGTCGGCGTCGATGTCGGCGGCCAGCGCGAGCAGGGCATCGGCCGCACCGGGCTCCTCGGGGTTTGGGAACGCGACGGTGGGGAAGTCGGGGTCCGGCGCGTGCTGGGCGCCGACGGTGTGCACCTGGCCGAAGCCGGCGCGATGCAGCGTCTCGACGGCCACCGCGCCGCCGACCCCGTGCAACGGAGTCAGGGCCACCCGCACCGAACCGGTGGCGCGCCGCACCCCGGCCGCGCGTTCGATGTAGCGGGCGACCAGGTCGGTATCCGCGGGCGCCACCGGTGTACGGGCGATCCGGTCGACGGAAGGCGCTGTGGCCATTGCGGTTTCGATCTCGGTGTCGGTGGGGGAAATGATCTGGATGCCCCCGTCGAAGTACACCTTGTAGCCGTTGTCGGCCGGCGGATTGTGCGACGCCGTGATCTGGATTCCGGCGGCGGCATCGGTGTGCCGCACCGCGTAGGCGACCACCGGCGTCGGCACCACTCCCGGCAATAGCAGCACCGAAAAGCCCTCGGCGGCAAATACTTCCGCGGTCACAGTGGCGAAGATCGCCGAGCCGTACCGCGCGTCACGCCCGACGATCACCCGCGCACCGCCCAGGCCGCGATCCGTCAGCACCCGCGCCACTGCCCAGGTGGCACGCGACACCACCGCGACGTTCATGGCGTCCGGGCCGTCGCGCACCGGGCCGCGCAAGCCCGCCGTGCCGAACCGAAGTGGCGGCGTCACTACTAGATCCGGTTGATGATCAGGGCAAGCAGCGCACCGATCCGCGATGCCGATGCGGCCCCGGCGGCCACCACGTCGGCATGGCTCAGCGGGTCGCCGGTGATACCGGCCGCCAGGTTGGTCACCAGTGAAATGCCGAGTACCTCGGCGCCGGCTGCGCGGGCCGCGATCGTTTCGTGCACCGTCGACATGCCGACCAGGTCGGCGCCCAGCGTCCGCAGCATCCGGATCTCGGCCGGTGTCTCATAGTGCGGCCCAGGCAGGCCGGCGTAGACGCCTTCGGTCAGCTCAGGGTCGGCCTCGCGGGCGAGCCGGCGCAGTCGCGGTGTGTAGGCATCGGTGAGATCCACGAACTCCGCGCCGACCAGCGGCGAACGTGCGGTCAGGTTCAGGTGATCGCTGATCAGCACCGGCTGGCCGACCCGCATGTCGGTGCGCAGTCCGCCGGCCGCGTTGGTCAGCACGACGATGCGGGCCCCGGCCGCGCAGGCCGACCGAACCGGGTGCACGACGTGGCTCAGGTCGTGGCCCTCGTAGGCGTGCACGCGTCCGGCCAGCACCAGCACCCGGTGCTCACCGATGCGCACCGACAACAGCTCGCCGGGATGGCCGGCCGCGCGTGGCGGTGCGAAGCCGGGAATCTCGGCCTGGGGCAGCACGACGTCGGGGGAGCCCAGCTCGGCCAGCGCCGGCGACCACCCCGAGCCGAGAACGATGGCGATGTCGTGCTCGTCGACCCCGGTTTGCTCGCGGATGGAATTTGCCGCGCGTCGCGCGAGTTTAAGAGTCTCGGATGCAACGTCGGTCACACTTCGCGAGCTTAGCTTCGCTATATATGTGAGGATCTGCCGCATGAGTTTTGGTAGGCGCCCGGTAGTCGGCGTGCTTGTTGCTGTCGCGGTCTCGGTGGCCGCGCTCGTCAGTGGTCCGGCCCCGAGGGCGAAAGCGGATTGCCCGGACGTCCAGCTGATTTTCGCCCGCGGTACCAACGAGCCGCCCGGCCTGGGCGTGGTGGGTGATGCGTTGTTCGCTGCGCTGCAGCCCACCATGGGCGGCCGCAACTTCGACAATTACGCGGTGAACTACCCGGCCAGCTACAACTTCCTGCAGACCGGCGACGGCGCCAACGACGCCCGTGACCACATTGCCGCGATGACCGACCAGTGCCCCGCCACCCACCTGATCCTCGGCGGCTTCTCGCAGGGCGCGGCCGCGGTCTCGATGCTGGCCGGGGTGCCGCCGCTGGGCAACACCATCGGTGAATTCGGGTCGGCCCCGGCGCTGGACCCCGCGCTGGCCAGCAAGATCAGGGCGGTCGCGGTGTTCGGCAATCCCGGCAATCGGTTCAACACCCCGCTGTCGACGGCCGGGCAGTTCGCCGGCCGCGCCATCGACGAGTGCAGCCCGGGCGATCCGGTCTGCGTGGTCGGCGGTCGCGACCGCGACGCGCATCACGACTACTCGATACCGCCCTACCCCGGCCAGGCGGCCAGCTTCATCGCCGGACGGGTATAGCGCTGGCCGGGGCGGTCCGTCGCGGCGTCGGTCGATGAGATACTGCGAGGATGCCCACCAACACCGCATTGGACTGCGTCGAGGACGCGGTGCGGCGTCGTGGGGGCGATCTTGTCGAGCTCTCGCACGCAATCCATGCCGAACCCGAGCTGGCGTTCGCCGAGCACCTTAGCTGCGCCAAGACGCAGGCACTGGTCGCCGAACGGGGCTTCGAGGTCACCGGAGGCGCCGGCGGCCTGGACACCGCCTTCCGCGCCGACTTCGGCAGCGGACCGCTGGTGGTCGGGATCTGTGCCGAGTACGACGCCCTGCCCGAGATCGGGCACGCGTGTGGGCACAACATCATCGCGGCGTCGGCGGTCGGAACCGCGCTGGCGCTGGCCGAGGTGGCCGACGAGCTCGGCCTGACCGTGGCCCTGGTCGGCACTCCCGCCGAGGAGGCCGGCGGCGGCAAGGCGCTACTGCTTCAGGCCGGCACCTTCGACGACGTCGCGGCCGCGGTGATGCTGCATCCCGGGCCCGCCGACATCGCCGCCGCCCGTTCTCTGGCCCTGTCCGAGGTGGTCGTCGACTACAGCGGCAAGGAATCGCATGCCGCCGTCGCCCCGCATCTGGGCATCAACGCGGCCGACGCCATCACCGTTGCGCAGGTCGCGATCGGCGTGCTGCGCCAGCAACTGGCGCCGGGGCAGCTGGTGCACGGGATCGTCACCAGCGGCGGGCAGGCGGTCAACGTGATCCCCGGCCGCGCGACCCTGCAGTACGCGATGCGGGCGCACGAAATCGATTCGCTGCGAGAGCTGGAAGGCAGGATGTATGCCTGCTTCGCCGCGGGCGCCCTGGCCACCGGTTGCCAATACGAAATCGACACGCCGTCACCGGCATACGCCGAGCTGCGGCCCGACCGCTGGCTGGCCGACATCTGCCGGGAAGAGATGCGCCGGCTGGGCCGGGAGCCGGTGGCGCCGGCATTCGAGGCGGCGCTGCCGATGGGCAGTACCGACATGGGCAACGTGACGCAGGTGCTGCCCGGCATCCATCCGATCATCGGTGTCGAGGCGGGTGGCGCCACGGTGCATCAGCGTGCCTTCACCGCCGCCGCCGGTGGTCCGAGCGGTGACCGTGCGGTCCTCGACGGCGCGGTGATGCTGGCGCGCACGGTTGTCCACCTCGCACAGGACCGGGCCGAACGCGACCGGGTGATGGCCGAGTTGGAACGCCGGGGCGCCCGATGAGCCTGATCGACGCCGCCGAATCCTGGCTGGCCGCCCACGACGACGACCTGGTCGAGTGGCGCCGGCACATCCACCGCTACCCCGAGCTGGGCCGGCAGGAGTACGCCGCCACGCAGTTCGTCGCCGAGCGGTTGGCCGACGCGGGCCTGAACCCGAAGGTGCTTCCCGGCGGTACCGGGTTGACGTGTGATTTCGGCCCCGATAACGGACCCCGGATCGCGCTGCGGGCCGACATGGACGCGCTGCCGATGGCCGAGCGGACCGATGCGCCGTACGCCTCGACGATGCCGAATGTCGCACACGCCTGCGGGCACGACGCGCACACCGCGATCCTGCTGGGCGCCGCGCAGGCGCTGGCGTCGGTGCCCGAGCTGCCGGTCGGGGTGCGGTTGATCTTTCAGGCGGCCGAGGAGCTGATGCCCGGCGGTGCGATCGACGCGATCGCGGCCGGAGCGCTGAGCGGGGTGTCCCGGATTTTCGCGCTGCACTGCGATCCCCGGCTGGAGGTCGGCAAGGTCGCGATCCGGCAGGGCCCGATCACCTCGGCGGCCGACCACGTCCACATCACGCTGTACTCGGCGGGCGGGCACACCTCGCGGCCCCACCTGACCTCCGACCTGGTGTACGGACTCGGCACGCTGATCACCGGCGTGCCCGGAGTGCTGTCGCGGCGGCTGGACCCTCGCAACGGCACCGTCCTGGTATGGGGCGCGGTCAACGCCGGTGTGGCCGCCAATGCGATCCCGCAAAACGGCCAGCTGTCCGGCACCGTGCGCACCGCCAGCCGGCACACCTGGCTCGAGCTCGAGGAGATCATCCGTCAGGCCGTCGACGCGCTGCTGCTGCCGCTGGGGATCGAACACACGATTCAGTACCGGCGCGGGGTGCCCCCGGTGGTCAACGAGGAGGTCTCGACCCGCATCCTTACCCACGCGATCGAGGCCGTCGGGCCCGACGTGCTGGCCGACACCCGGCAGTCCGGCGGCGGCGAGGACTTCTCCTGGTATCTCGAGGAGATCCCCGGCGCGATGGCGCGACTGGGGGTGTGGCCGGGCGAGGGCCCGCAGCTGGACCTGCACCAGCCGAACTTCGATCTCGACGAGCGCGCGCTGGGCGTCGGAATGCGCGTGATGGTCAACATCGTCGAGCAGTCGGCCGGTTTCTCCGAGGCGTAGACCGCGCCCCCAGCGCATCCCGGTGGGGCATCAGATGTAGGTCTTGCACGCAGCGTAGTCGGCTGTCTACACTGCGTGCTATCGCACTGTAGACAGTCGACTACAGTCCAGGATTCAAGGACGACGAATGGCGACCGAGACCCAAGACGCGTTGCGTCACGCACAGCACATTCAATTCAGGGGCACCGACGAGGCCCACACCGTCGCCGTCACCGTCGACGGACGCCAACGGCTCACCGGCCTGCAGATCAAGGACGGCCTGCTGCGGCTGGGCGCCGACACGGTCGCGCAACGCATCAACGAGGCGATTCTCGAGGCGCAGGCAGACGCCACAGTGGCCGACGGGGCGGCTCAGGAACGGCTGTTCGACTTGATGGACGACGCCGCCGGTTCCCTCAAGGATGTACTGGACTTCGCCTAAGCCGAAGTCCCCGGGCCGATGTTGCGGGCCGGGCGCGTCCGCAGGTCGTGCACGTACTCCTCCGGCGCACCGGCGATTTCGGCCGCGTCGGCCATCACACCGAGGTAGCGCGCTGACGGCAGCCCGCCCTCCCAGGCGTCGACCACGTACAGCCACGCCAGCACCGGATCGGTGGTGGTGTCCGACGAAAGCCGCTCCACCCGGCATCTGATCTTCTTGTGGATGCCGAACTCGGAGCCCTCCCAGTGGTCCAGGCTCATCTCGTCGGCCGGCGTCATGTCGTAGAGCACCACGAACACCTTGGCTTCGGGATCCTCGACGACACTGGCCAGCGCGCCTTCCCAGCCGATGTCTTCGCCGCCGAAGGTCAGCCGCCACCCGTGCAACCAGCCCGTTCCCGCCATCGGGGAGTGGGGTGCACGCTTTTGCATCTGCTCGGGATGCATGTTCGACCCGTAGGCGGCGTAGAGCGGCACGGGTGAAAGCTTAAACGGCGAAATGCGAGGGGTGTCGCAGTCCGGATAGGTTAGGGCTGTGGTGACCCGCATCGTGATCATCGGGGGAGGGCCTGCCGGTTACGAGGCGGCGCTCACGGCAGCGGCGCGTGACGCCCACGTCACCGTCATCGACTCTAACGGCATTGGCGGCGCCGCAGTGTTGTACGACGTGGTGCCGTCGAAGGCGTTCATCGCCTCCACCGGGGTGCGCACCGAACTGCGGCGTGGGCCCAGTCTCGGCTTCCACGTCGACATCGAAGCCGCCAAGATCTCGCTGCCCGACATCCACCAGCGCGTCAAGCGGCTCGCCGCCGAGCAGTCCGCCGACATCAAGGCACAGCTGCTCAGCGCCGGGGTCGACGTGGTTGAGGGCAAGGGCGAGTTGGTGGACAACGCCCCCGGTCTCGCCACCCATCGTGTGCAGGCCACCGCGCCGGATGGTGCCACCAGCACCTACGACGCCGATGTGGTGCTGATCGCCACCGGTGCCAGCCCCCGCGAGCTGGCGACCGCGCGGCCCGACGGCGAACGCATCCTGACTTGGCGACAGCTTTACGACCTCGATTCGCTACCCGACCACCTGATCGTGGTGGGCTCCGGTGTCACCGGTGCCGAGTTCGTGCATGCCTACACCGAACTGGGCGTCGACGTGACGGTCGTCGCCAGCCGCGACCAGATCCTGCCGTACGAGGACGCCGATGCCGCCGAGGTGCTGGAGCGCATCTTCGCCGAGCGTGGCGTCAAGCTCGTCAAGAACGCCCGCGCTGACTCGGTGACCCGCACCGAGTCCGGCGTGCTGGTCAAGCTGGCCGACGGCCGAACCGTCGAGGGCAGCCACGCGTTGATGACGATCGGGTCGGTGCCCAACACCAGCGGTCTCGGCCTGGAACGCGTCGGCATCGAGCTGGGGCCGGGCAACTACCTGAAGGTGGATCGGGTGTCCCGCACGCAGGTGTCCAACATCTATGCCGCCGGTGACTGCACCGGGCTGCTGCCGCTGGCCTCGGTCGCCGCCATGCAAGGCCGCATCGCGATGTGGCACGCGCTCGGTGAGGCCGTCACCCCCATCCGGTTGCGCACCGTCGCCGCCGCGGTATTCACCCGGCCGGAGCTGGCCGCGGTGGGAGTCCCGCAGTCCGCCATCGACGCCGGGACGGTGCAGGCCCGGACGATCATGTTGCCGCTGCGGACCAACGCCCGCGCCAAGATGTCCGGACTGCAGCACGGGTTCGTGAAGCTGTTCTGCCGCCCCGCGACCGGCGTGGTGATCGGCGGCGTGGTGGTGGCACCGATTGCCTCGGAGCTGATCTTGCCGATCGCCATGGCCGTGCAGACCCGGCTGACCGTGAACCACCTGGCGCAGACGCTGGCCGTCTACCCGTCGCTGTCCGGCTCGATCACCGAGGCCGCTCGTCGCCTGATGGCGCACGACGATCTGGACTGACGGCAGGCCCGGAAATGCCCGACGAACTAGCCTTGGTGGAGCACCCTCTACTGACGAGTAACCGAGGAGCCATTGGTCGTGAATGATCCGGTTTCCAACTTGGGACCGCAGCAACGCGCGGCGGCTTGGGAGCGCCTGGGCAGTGAGCAGTTCGACGTGGTCGTCATCGGCGGCGGGGTGGTGGGCTCCGGGTGTGCGCTGGACGCCGCCACCCGCGGGCTCAAGGTCGCCCTGGTGGAGGCGCGCGACTTCGCCTCGGGAACGTCGAGCCGCTCGTCGAAGATGTTCCACGGCGGACTGCGCTACCTCGAACAGCTGGAGTTCGGGCTGGTGCGCGAGGCGCTGCACGAGCGCGAGCTGTCGCTGACCAGGTTGGCGCCGCATCTGGTCAAGCCGTTGCCGTTCCTGTTCCCGCTGACCCACCGCTGGTGGGAGCGGCCCTACACCGCGGCGGGCATCTTCCTGTACGACAGCCTGGGCGGCGCGAAATCCGTTCCCGCACAAAAGCATTTGACCCGCGCCGGGGCGCTGCGGTTGAGCCCGGGCCTGAAGCGCAGCTCGCTGATCGGCGGGATCCGCTACTACGACACCGTCGTCGACGACGCCAGGCACACGATGACGGTCGCGCGCACCGCCGCGCACTACGGTGCGGTGGTGCGGTGCTCCACCCAGGCGGTCGCGTTGCTGCGGGAGGGCGACCGGGTGATCGGGGTGCGGGTGCGCGACTCCGAGGACGGCTCGGTGACCGAGGTGCGCGGGCACGTCGTGGTCAACGCGACCGGGGTGTGGACCGACGAGATCCAGGCATTGTCCAAGCAGCGCGGGCGTTTTCAGGTGCGCGCGTCCAAGGGCGTGCATGCGGTGGTGCCGCGGGACCGGATCGTCAGCGATGCCGCGATCATCCTGCGTACCGAGAAGTCGGTGATGTTCATCATCCCGTGGGGCGGCCACTGGATCATCGGGACCACCGACACCGACTGGAATCTCGACCTGGCTCACCCGGCGGCCACCAAGGCCGACATCGACTACATCCTCGGCACGGTCAACACGGTGCTGGCCACCCCGCTCACGCATGCCGACATCGACGGGGTGTACGCGGGGCTGCGGCCGCTGCTGGCCGGGGAGAGCGAGGAGACCTCCAAGCTGTCCCGGGAGCACGCCGTCGCGGTGCCCGCGCCCGGCCTGGTCGCCATCGCCGGCGGCAAATACACCACCTACCGGGTGATGGCCGCCGACGCGATCGACGCCGCGTCGCAGTTCGTTCCGGCCCGGGTGGCGCCGTCGATCACCGAGAAGGTCAGCCTGCTGGGGGCCGACGGCTACTTCGCGCTGATCAACCAGGTCGAGCACGTGGGCGAACTGGTGGGCCTGCACCCGTACCGGGTTCGTCACCTGCTGGATCGCTACGGCTCGCTGATGGACGACGTGCTGGCACTGGCCGCCGATCGTCCCGAATTGCTGACTCCGATCAAGGATGCGCCGGGCTACCTGTTGGTGGAGGCGCT
Organism: Mycobacterium stomatepiae; assembly: GCF_010731715.1. NCBI lineage: Bacteria > Bacillati > Actinomycetota > Actinomycetes > Mycobacteriales > Mycobacteriaceae > Mycobacterium > Mycobacterium stomatepiae. Next base: position 2,690,848 of record NZ_AP022587.1, on the reverse strand, counting down.
GTACGCCGTCGCCGCCGAGGGTGCCCTGCACCTCGAGGACATCCTGGCCCGCCGGATGCGGATCTCCATCGAATACCCGCACCGCGGCGTGGATTGCGCGCGCGAGGTCGCCGAACTGGTGGCTCGGGTGCTGGGGTGGAGCGCCGGGGACGTCAATCGCGAGGTCGCCAACTACACCGCGCGGGTGGAGGCCGAGATTCTGTCGCAGGCTCAGCCCGACGATGTGTCGGCCGACGAGCTGCGGGCCAGCGCGCCCGAAGCGCGCGCCGAGATTCTCGAGCCGGTTCCCCTCAATTGAGTCTGCGGTGAGGCCCGCACCGCTGCCGGTGCGCGACGGATTGGGGCCGGCGCGGGTGCGGCTGCACGGCGGGGCGGTGCTGGCCGAGCTGACCACCCGGTTCGGCGAACAGGCCCGGGCCAAGGTCCTGTCCGGGGAGGTCGTCGACGCCGACGGCGCGGTGATCGACGCGGCGACCGTGCTGCCCGCCGGCGCCAGCGTCTACCTCTACCGCGACCTGCCCGACGAGGTACCCGTCCCGTTCGACATCCCGGTGCTGTATCGCGACGATGACATCGTGGTCGTCGACAAGCCGCACTTTCTGGCCACCATGCCCCGGGGCAGCCACGTCGCGCAGACCGCGTTGGTGCGGCTGCGCAGGGAGCTGGGACTGCCCGAGCTCAGCCCCGCCCACCGGCTCGACCGGTTGACGGCCGGGGTGCTGTTGTTCACCGCCCGGCGCGAGGTGCGCGGTGCCTACCAGATGCTGTTCGCCCGCGGCGCGGTGCGCAAGACCTATCTGGCCGGGGCGCCCGTCGATCCGGACCTGGAGCTGCCCCGGGTGATCGTCAATCGAATCATCAAGCGCCGCAGCCACTTACAAGCCGTCATCGAGCCGGGTGCGCCGAATGCCGAGACGTTGGTCGAACTGTCCGCGCCGGGTCTTTACCGGCTGACGCCGCGGACCGGGCGCACGCATCAATTGCGGGTGCACATGGCGTCGCTGGGCCTGCCGATCATCGGAGACCCGTTGTACCCCAAGGTGATCGATGTGGCCGCCGACGACTTCAGCACCCCGCTGCGATTGCTGGCCCAGCGCATCGAGTTCGACGATCCCTTCACCGGGATACGACGAATGTTCCTCAGCCGCCGCACAATTGATGGTTTCGACGCAAGATGATCTTGCGAATCTCGCTGACCCACAGCACCGTGCTGGACGCGGCCACGCACACCAACCACTGGCTCAAAGACAGCGGCTCGGTGGTGAAGGCCGTGTTCAGGAACGGCAGCTGCACCACCGCCACCTGAAGTGCGGCCGAGAAGACGATCGCCGCCCACAGCCAGCCGTTGGCGCCGAGACCGCGGAACGCCGATTGCGTCTCGGAGCGCGCGTTGAGGGTGTTGAACAGCTGGGCGAGCACCAGCACGGTGAAGCCGGCGGTGCGGGCGGTGTCGATCGACGACGGCATCGGGCCGCCCGGGACGTACAGGTGGATGGTGAACAGTGTCGCCGCGGCGACGGACGCCCCGATCACGATGATGTTGTTCCACATTCGCCGGTCGATGACCCGCTCGGAGACGGCGCGGGGTGGTTGGCTCATCAGGTCTTCGGTCTGCGGATCCGCGCCCAATGCCAGGGCCGGTGCGCCGTCGGTGAGCAGGTTGATCCACAGAATCTGGGTGGCCAGCAGCGGCAGTGCCACGGTGTGCGCCTGCGACAGCCCGATGGCACCGGCCAGCACCGCGCCGAAGAAGACGGTCAGGACTTCCCCCATGTTGGAGGACAGCAGATAGCGCAGGGACTTCTTGATGTTCGAGAAAATGCCTCGACCTTCGCGAATGGCCCGCACGATCGTCGCGAAGTTGTCGTCGGCCAGGATCATCTTCGCCGCTTCCTTGGCGACGTCGGTGCCGCTGCGGCCCATGGCGATGCCGATATCGGCCGATTTGAGCGCCGGCGCGTCGCTGATGCCCTCCCCGGTGACCGCCACGATTTCGTGGTCGGACTGCAGCGCGGCGATGATGCGCAATTTCTGGGCGGGATCCAGTTGGGTGTATTGCGAGTGCCGGCGCACCGTTTGCCGGAGCTGATCGTCGTCGAGACCGGCGATCTCGGCGCCGGATACCGCCGACTCGTCGTCTGCGATCCCCAACTCGCGGGCGATCCGCGCCGCGGCGCGTGGCTGATCGCCGGTGATCATCACGACTCGGACTCCGGCGCGGTGGGCGTCGGCGATGGCCGTGGCCGCTCCCGGTCGGGGAGGATCGGTGATGCCGACCATGCCCACGTACGTCAGCGGCCCGTCGGGCGCCGGACAGGCCACCGCCACGGCGTGCAGCGCGTCGCCGGTGAGCCGCTGGGCGTCGCGCCGGATCGTCGCCCTGCTGGAGTCGTCGAGCGGTTCGAGTCGATCACCGATCCTCAGGTATGTGCAACGCTCGAGCACCGTGTCGGGATCGCCCTTTGTCGCGCTGGCCGGCATGCGCTGCGATCGGGTGCCGAACTTCGTCCGCGCGACCGAGAAGGCCGCCTCGACGGGATCGCCCGCGGCGAGCGGGCGTCCGTCCTGTTCTCGAAGCACCTCGTCGCTGTCCTGGCCATTGTCACCGAGCACCAATGCCGTTTGACGCCAGAGGCTTTCACCCTCTCGCAGCGGCGCTCCGTCGTGCTCGAACCGGCCTTCGGGCCGGTATCCGTCTCCCGTGACCGTCACCTCCCCGACCGGGGTTAGGACTCGGACGATGGTCATCTCCCCGGTCGTGAGGGTGCCGGTCTTGCCGGAGCACACCACCGAGGCCGATCCCAGGGTCTCCGCCGACGAGAGTTCCTTGACGACGGCGTTCGCGTCGGCCATTCGCCGCGTTCCGAGCGCGAGCACGAGCGACATGATCGCCGGCAGCCCCTCCGGAACGGCAGCCACGGCCAGCGAAACGCCGAGCAGCACCGCCGTGATCACATCGTGGACGCTGTGGATACCGAAGACCAAGAAAATGCTCGCGATCACCACGACGCCGAGCACCAGCACCGCGATCCCGAGAACACGGCTGGCCCAGGCGATCTCGCGCTGCAGCGGCGTCGCAGCGTCGTCGACGGTTCGCACCAGGCTCGCGATTTGACCCGTCCGCGTTCCCATCGCTGTGGCTGTCACCACCGCTCGCCCGACACCTTTGGCTACCGCCGTGCCCTTGAACACCATATTCACCTGCTCCCCGAGCGTCGTCGGCTCGGCCCGGGTTCGTGGGTCTTTACGGACAGGTTCGCCCTCCCCGGTCAGGGCGGCCTCGAGCACCTCCAGCCCGTCCGCCGAAAGCAGTCGACCGTCGGCGGCCACGGCATCGCCCTCCGCCAACAGCAGCACGTCACCGGGCACCACTTCGCGTGCGGCAACCCTGCATTCGACCCCATCGCGGACGACGGTGGCGGTGGTAGCGGTCATCCGGGCCAGGGCATCGACGGCATGCTCGGCATGGGCCTGCTGGCCATAGCCCAGGGCGGCGTTCAACACCAGGATCACGCCGATCACCAACGCATCGACCGGCCATTCGTCGGCCCCGTCGACAGCCCAAACCACAAGGGAGGCAAGGAGGGCGGTGAGTAGCAGGTAGATCAACGGACTACGGAACTGGCCGAGGATCTTTTTCCACCCCGGTACCGAGGCGGCAAGTTCGATGTCGTTCGGCCCGGCGACGACCAGTCGGCGAGCCGCCTCGTGCGCGTTCAGTCCGGTTTCGGCATCGGTTCGGAGGTTCTCGACGACGACCGACGTATCCAGCAGCGCAGGATCGGGCTCGCCCACAGCGCGCATAGCGCCCCGTTAACGGCCGCTCGCCGGGTGTGCCAACGGGGCCTTACTGCGCGATTCGATCATGCGGTTGTGGACGATGTGTTCGACAAGGATCGGAACGAAGGTCTGCACCCGCGCATCGACGAATTGTTGCGCTGCCTCTTCGCACCACCGCCGGATCTGGGCGGTTCGCCGGTCGTCGTCGAGCCCCTCGTGCCGCGCCAGTTTGTCCGCGACCTCGACAACACCTCGCGCAACCATGGCGGCACTGGCCGGTGCGACGTCGGCGTCCGCGGGTATTCGCGCCTGCTCCAACGCTTCTCGGGCAGCCTGTGCGTCGGCGTCGGGCCGGATGACATGCAGAGTGAGGTGACGGCCGTCCTCCCCGATGAGGATGACACTGGTCGGCTCGTCACTGGTGAAGCTCAGTAATTCGATTGGGCGCCCGGCGATCTGTGCCTCGGGCGGCGTCGCGGCCCACCCGTTGCGACGGTAACCCACCATCACGACGGGCCCCAGCCGCTCGGCCACCGACGTCACCAATTCCGGTAGCTCGTCGACCAGGTTCGTCGAGCGCGGCCACCATGCCCCGTCGACATGCTCTGACGGCGACCGATAAGGCTTGAGCTGCGAACGGCTTTCGTACCCGATCCGAACTTCTGCTCGCTGATTTGTCACGTCTTGGTCCTGACTTGTGCTATCCGTGCCTGACAGGGTCTACCGATGAGTTCTCGCCGAAAATCTCCGACGCCCGCCGCAACAGCCCGGGCGACGCACTGGCCACAGTGGCCGAAAACAGCCCCAGACCCCAGTCCAACGGGTCTATCGTAGTGCAGCCGAACACCTGGCTGAGTCCGGGGGTGCTGACCACCCCGACCAGCACGCAGAAAGAACCGACCGACGTCAACACCACCAGCGGTGCGTGTGAGTCGACCAAAGTCTGGGCCAGTTGCGCGCTGACCAGCGCGACCAGCCCGACGGTAGCGGCACGCCGCGGCGTGCCGGTCACACTGGCCACCGTCCAGCCCAGTGTGGCGCCCAGCGTGGTAGATGCGCCGCGAATCCCGATTGCGCGCCACATCGCCGCCTCGTCGCGGTCGGCGTCGACCGCGCCCGTCTGCGTGCTGACGGCCAGCGCCGCCGCGGGCAGCGCGTCGGTCAGCATGTTGACCAGCAACATCTGCCTAGCGTTGAGCACCGACCGTCCCGTCAGGATCGCGGTGATCGTGGCGAAGCATGCCTCACCGAGGTTGCCGCCCAACAGCATCGACACCGCCGAGTGCACCCGCCGCCACAGCTGCTGGCCTTCGTCGAGCGCGTTGAGCAGCGCTTCGATCCGCCCGTCGAGCAGCACCACGTCGGCCGCGCTGCGTGCCGCGTCGCTGCCGCGGGCGGCCACTCCGATGCCGACACTGGCCGCGCGGATCGCGGCGGCGTCGTTGACACCGTCGCCGACCATCGCCGTCACGAGGCCCTCGCGCTCCAGCGTCTGGATCACGTCGATCTTGTGTTCCGGGGTCATTCTGGCGAAGACCAGATGGGAAGTGACCGCGGCAGCTCGCTCGCCGGTGATCAGCCGGACCCCGATGTCGCGCTCGGAGAGCCCCTGCAGCAGCGCGCGGGCCATCGGCCGCGGAGTATCCGCCAATCCGAGCAGGCCGACCGGCGTAAGGCCGGACTTGCACATGTCCGCCAGATATTCGGGGTCGACCATGGCCGCCGCCGCTTGATGCGGGGTGAGTTGGCGCTCAGCCACCGCCAGCACCCGAAGACCGTCCGCCGTCATTTCGTCGACGTACCGCGCCAGCGGTCCGGTGGCGGGGTCGCTGCGCAACGCCGACGTGAGCGCCTCGGGTGAGCCCTTGATCGTCAGGCGGGTGCCGACGAGCGCGGCCGCGAAGGGCCGGCCGGAGGATTGGAAGGGCAGGAACGCATCGCGGGCCGGGCGCGGCGGCGGGGGCGAGGGGTCGCATCGCAGTCCGGGGTCGTCGGCGGCTTGGTTGATGGCGTCGTCGGTGGCGTGGTCGACGCGGTGGGTGTGCCTGGCGTAGCTGGTGCTCACCGCCGCATCCAGCTCCTGTGCCGGGCGGTAACCCGTCGCCGGGCGTACCGATTTGACCCGCAGCCGGTTCTCGCTCAGCGTCCCGGTCTTGTCGAAGCAGACCACGTCCAACCGCGCCAGCGCCTCGATCGAGTTGGGATTGCGGACGAGAACCGATTGCTCGGTGAGCCGGCGGGCGGCGGACAGCTGGGCCAGGGTGGCCACCAACGGCAATCCCTCCGGAATTGCCGCGACGACCAGGTTGACAGCACTGGACGCGGCGTCGCGCAGCGCGGTGCCGCGCAACACGCTGACCAATCCCACCACGCCGCCGCTGGCCAGGCTGAATGGCAATGCCCGGCCGGTAATCCGGCGCAGCTGATGCTGCAGGCCGACCTCTTGCAACTTCCGCGGCGCCATCGCCAGCGCTCGGCGCATCTCCGAGCGGGAGCTGACCGCCGTCACCACGGCGACCGCTGTGCCTGCGACCACCGTGGTGCCGGCATAGAGCATGCAGGTTCGTTCCGCGAGCGGAGCTCCGGGTGTGGGTTCGGTCTGCTTGGTCACCGGCAATGACTCGCCGGTCAGGGTGGATTCGTCGACTTCGACGTTCGATGCGTCCAGCAGCCGGGCGTCCGCGGGCACCACCTCGTCGGCATGAACTTCGATGATGTCGCCGAGTCGTAACCGGCGGGTGGCAACGTTCTCGCTTCGCTGCCTGTCCAGCGGCCCCAGCCGGCGGCGCGCGGGCGGATCCTGCACGGCCAACAGTCGATCCAGCGTGCGTTCGGCGTACAGCTGCTGCTCGGCCGACAACGCGGCGTTGGCCAGCAGAACACTGCCGACCAGGACCGCATCCAGCGGTGAGCCCAGCAACGCACTGGCCAGCGCTCCGGTGGCCAGCAGCGGGGTGATCGGATCCGACAGGTCGCCGCGCATCTCGCCGGCGAAATCGCGAAGAATTCCCAATGTCGTTGCGGCGGCCTCGTGCAGCGCACGAACCGGTGGCGGCTGCCGCCGCGCGTTCGACGCTTTGGTCCGGCGTTGGTCGGCGGGGCGGGGCAGCAGCCGCTGGACTTCCGCGACGGGTATCGCATGCCACTCGCGGCCGGTCTCGGGCTCGGGAAGCGGGTCGTGGAGCACCTTTACCGCGGCCCGATAGCCCGACCACAAGCTGGCGGCCATACCGAGGTTGACCGACACCGAGCTACGTCCGGGCACACCTGGAATCAACATCAACGCGCCGATCGACGACGCCGACGCGGATAGCCGGACGGCGCCGTCGGTGGCGGCGCGCGCGGCCGGCAGCGCGTGCAGCACCCGCCAGGCGCCGGTGAGATCCGAGACGAACACGTCTGCGTCCCACGGCGGAGCATGCCGGTCGCGTAGCACGCCGATGGTGATGTCTGACCGATGCGCCGCCCGCATCTGCGAGGTGGTCAGCAGCGTTACGGTGTGGCCCTCGGCCTTCAGCTGCGCCACGGCGGCCGCCATGGCAAGGTCGATCGACCCGTCCGCAGGGTAAAGTTGGTCGAATCCTTTTGCCAGAGAACGAAGTCCGTCGTCGTCCAAAGAGCAGATCCGCGGCTGCGAGCGACGCGCTTCGGTGAGCACCGCCGCGGCGAACGGATCGCGCACCGGGCTGATCAGTGCCTGGCCGATATCTCCGGCTCCGGGGATATCGGCGAGCTGGTGCCACCCCGGCTGCAGACCGTCGCTGTCGAGTGCGGTACGCACCGCCTCCCAGGCATGGGCGCGCACCGAATTGTGCACGCCCAGAATGCGACTGACCATTAACTCGTCGGTGTACAACGCGCGCGGGTCGACCATGATCGCGTCGACTCGATCGAGCGTTCGCAACGCCCGGGGATGTAGCACCAGCCCGTCATGGTGGATGTTCAGGCCGTTGCTCATCGCGCAACCGAACGCCTCGCGCACCGTGCGCAGTGGCTTCGGAACGCTGGCCAGTGCGGCGGCACCGGCCGTGTCGAGGTTGCCCGACAGCGCACCGACCACGGCGCCGGCGCCGACGCCACCGAGGCCTATCCGGTTGGCGTAGCGCTCCGCGCGACCATCGGAGGGGCTTGGGCTGCTTCGGGGTATCAGCCCCTCCTCGTCCAAGGCCGGTTGCGCGCCCAGCGCCGGTTCGAGCCGAGACCACGACAACCGGCACGTCCACGCCTCGACCGCCAGCAGGGCGTTCGTAGCGGCCTCTGCCGCCGCTGCCGTCGGCGACAGCGTCAGAGCGGCGGTCGCGGCGTTGACCAGACCGAACAGCACGTCGGTGCCTTCGGGTCCGAGGCGCTGTTCCAGCTCGCGGCGCAGTCGCGGCACATGGTCGGCCATCGTCGGCGGCACGGCCACCACGTCCGGCAGTCTGGGCAGCCGAAGCAGGCTGCCGGTGACCGAAAGGCCAAGGCCCACAGTGGCGGCCGTGACCGCCACCATCCGCGCCATCAGCAGCGCGTCGTCACCCGGCAGGCTGTCCGGGTGCTCGGCCGCACCGCGGGTTCGGTCAATCCGTTCGGCATCGGCGACAATCCGGCACAGGTCGGCTGTCGTCGGCACCTCGTCGGCTTCGGTGTCCAGGGTGACCACGAGCCGCGCGAGATGCCGGTTCAGAAACGCCGTGCGCACACCCGGTGTCGCACGGACGGCGGCCACTACGTCGATGGCGATCGCAGCGCGATGTTCCCCGCCGAGGCCCCGCACCTCGATCCAGTGTCGCGGCCCGTTGCTGCTGTTACGCCGGGACGACGGCCCGCCGAGCGCCTCGATCGCCACGCCCACGGTCGCACGTACCAGCGACGAAACGTCCGGTCCCGCATCGGCTAACGACTTGCCCATCCTGACCGCGACATCGCCACTGGACAGGGCGGTGTGCACGGCGGTGCCCGCGACGACAACTCCTGCGGTCAGCGTCATTTGGGTACCGCTCACGGCGGCTCGCAACGTGGCTGCCAGCAGCGGTAGGCGGGGCAACTGACGCCGCGTGATCACGTCGTCAGATTAATCGGCAGCCGCGGTGAGCAGAGGAGCAATAAGGCCCCCCTTCGGGGGCTTTCGGTCCCTTGTCAGTCATCTTCGAATGCGGCGAACATCTTTGGCGGGCGACTCGCGCAGTTGCGTTCGGCTGCGCGACAACTCACGTTCAGGAAGGCTTCACCGATGCGCACCGCCTATCACCAGCAGTTAGCCGATCTGACCATGCAGCTGGGTGAAATGTGTGGCCTGGCCGGCATGGCGATGAAACGCGCGACCGCCGCGCTTCTCGAGGCGGACCAGGTCGCCGCCGAGCAGGTGATCCGCGACCAGGACCGAATCGTGGCATTGCGCGCTCGGGTCGAAAAGGAGGCGTTCGGGCTGCCTGTGTTGCAGCAGCCGGTGGCCAGCGAATTGCGGGCGGTCTTCAGTTCGATACAGATCATCGCCGATGTCGAACGAATGGGCGCACTGGCAGTCCACGCCGCCAAGATCGCCTCGCGCAACTACCCGAAGCAGGTGTTGCCGGCGGAAGTCCGCGAGTACTTTGCGGCCATGGCCAAGGTGGCGATTGCGTTGGGCGACAGCGCAAAATCCGCATTGTTGTCGCGCGATCCGGGGCGAGCCGCGGTTCTGCACGACCAAGACGACACCATGGACGACCTGTATCGTGGCTTGTTCGGTGTGCTGATCGATCGAGAATGGAAGCACAGTGTTCCCGTCGGTGTCGAAACCGTGTTGCTGGGTCGCTTTTACGAGCGCTTTGCCGACCACGCCGTCGAGATAGGTCGGCGCATCATCTTCATAAGCAGCGGTGCGCTTCCGGCTGAGGATGAGATATCCACCTACTGATCACGCGAACGGACGGGAGCACATGACATTTGGCACCGCACAGGTCGCGGCAACCCCCGTCGATGAAGTACTGGGCTGGCTGGACAGCTCGGTCGTGGGGTTGTCCGGCGCCGAGGCATCCGCGCGGCTGGCACGCTACGGCCCGAATGCGGTGCGGACCCACCGTGTCAATGCGCTGGCGGTGTTGGGGCGGCAGTTGCGCAGTGCGGTGCTGATCTTGTTGGCCGGCACCGCGGTCGTTTCCTACTTTCTAGGCGACAGCATGCAGGCCGTGATCATCGGTGTGATCCTGGCCGCCAGCATCGGCCTGGGATTCGTCAACGAGTATCGCGCCGAGCGCGCCGCCGCGCAGTTGCATGCGGGGATGCAGCATACGGCGGTTGCCCGCCGCGACGGGGAGTTCGTCAGCTTGCGGGTCACCGAGCTGGTGCCCGGCGACGTGATCCGGTTGTCGTTGGGCGAGGCGGTGCCCGCCGACATCCGGCTGATCGAGGTCAGCGGCCTGGAATGCAACGAAAGCATCTTGACCGGGGAATCGACCGGCTCGGAGAAATCGCCGCAACCGGTGCCGGCTGGCACCGACCTGGCGGATTCCACCGACCTAGCCTTCATGGGTACCATCGTCAGCGCCGGGGAGGGCACCGGGGTGGTGTTCGCAACCGGCCGTCAGGCCGAATTCGGCCGCATTGCAGCGGGTTTGGACGAGCGGCCACCCGAGACCGGCTTTCAGGTGGGGTTGCGACGGTTCTCCTACCTGCTGCTGCGGGTCGCGATCGCGCTGATGGTGATCATCTTGATCAGCAACCTGCTACTGCGCAAGCCGATAATCGATTCGGTCCTGTTCTCGCTGGCGATCGCCGTCGGTATCACGCCGCAGCTGCTACCGGCCGTGGTCAGCACCAGCCTCGCCACCGGTTCGCGGCAGCTGGCCAAGGTGAAGGTACTGGTCAAGCGGTTGGTGTGCATCGAGGACCTCGGCGACATCGACATCTTGATCACCGACAAGACCGGCACGCTGACCGAGGGCCGGATCCGGTTGGTCGACACGATCGATCCGTCCGGTGAGCACAGCGAGTCGGTCCGGCGTCTTGGCTTGCTCGCCACCGATGTCGACCCCGAAGCCGGTGGTGTCAGTGCGAATCCACTGGACGCCGCGCTATGGGAAGCCTCGCAACCGCTGCTCGGCGGCGCCGTGCACCGGGTGGCGATCCTGCCCTTCGACCATGTGCGCCGGGCGGTCTCGGTGTTGGTCGATGACGGGGGCGAGCGGATGCTGGTGGTCAAGGGCGCGCCCGAACAAGTGCTGAGCCAATGCCAGACCACGGCTCGAGTCGCGCAGGACACTCTTGCGGATTTGTTCAACGCCGGGCGCCGCGTGGTCGCCGTCGCCGCCAAGCCGGCGGCCGGGCTGACCACGATTACCCCCCTGCGACGAGCGTGACTTGCTGCTGGCCGGCTTTCTGGTGTTCGCCGACGAGCCGAAGGCGGCGGCACGGCAGTCTCTTTCCGAGCTCGCCGAACTCGGGATCGAGCTGAAAGTCGCGACCGGTGACAATCCGAGGGTTGCCGAAAAGGTCTGCCGGGAACTCGATTTGGCGTCCAAGGGCACCATCACCGGGGCAGAACTCGATGCTCTCGGTGACGACGAGTTCGTCGACGCCGCGCAAAACCACACGGTCTTCGCCCGCATCTCGCCGGAGCAGAAGGCACGCCTGATCGGTTCGCTGCGGCGCACCGGGCGGTCGATCGGCTTTCTGGGCGACGGTGTCAACGATGCGTTGGCCCTGCATGCCGCAGGCGTGGGGATCTCGGTCGACAGCGCCACCGATGTCGCCAAGGATGCGGCCGACGTGGTGCTGCTGGAGAAGGACCTGAGCGTGCTGGCCACCGGCGTCGCCGAGGGTCGGCGAATTTTCGCCAACACCGTCAAGTACGTGCTGATGGGTACGTCGAGCAACTTCGGCAACATGTTCAGTGCCGCCGCGGCCTCGGCCCTGCTGCCGTTTCTGCCGATGCTGCCCAGTCAGATCTTGCTGAACAATCTGCTCTACGACTCCTCGCAGCTGGCGATTCCGACCGACCGGGTCGACGACGAGCAACTGCACGCACCGTCGCACTGGAACCTTGCCTTCATCCGTCGATTCATGCTCATTTTCGGTCCGATCAGCTCGCTGTTCGACTTCCTGACTTTCGGACTGATGCTCGGGGTGTTGCACGCCGGCGCCGTCGAGTTTCGCACCGGCTGGTTCGTGGAATCGCTTGCCACCCAAACGCTGATCATCTTCGCGATTCGAACCCGCAAGGTCCCCTTTCTGCGCAGCCGGCCGAGCGGGTTGCTGACCGCGACCGGTCTCACCGTGGTCGCCGTCGGTGTCGTCCTGACGCTTTCGCCGCTGGCGCACGACCTTGGCTTCACGCCGTTGCCATGGCAATTCTTCGCCGTGCTGGGCGCCTTCGTTGTCAGCTACCTGGTCCTGGTCGAGCTGGCCAAACTGATGTTCTGCGCCGAGCCGATACACCTCGTCGCACCGCCGCGGCGCACTCGGGACCACGCGCATCGCGTCCGTCGACGTGCCGCGCGCTTCCACAGGTTCACCGCATAAGTTCTGCGCTATGAGCGAAGAGCATGCGCTGGTCATCGTCGCCGGATATCAGGGCCTCGATGCTGCCCGTCGGGATTTTCAAACGCTGATCGATCGCGCGAAGGACCGCGGCGTCGCGGTGCGCGATGCGCTGCTGGTCGGCAAGGACGCCGAAGGCAACCGCGTCGTGGTCGACATCGGCAATCGCCTGGGTCGCCGCGGCGCCAAGTGGGGTGCCGGGGCGGGCCTGGTGGCGGGCCTGTTCTCGCCGGTCTCGGTGGTCACGGCGCCAATCGGCGCCGCGGCCGGAGCGCTGGCGGGCACCTTCGTCAACCAGCGGTTCAAGAGCGGCCTGGGCGACAAGATCGGCGAGGCGATGGCGGCCGACAGTGCCGTGATCATTGTCGTCGCCCCGGGTGATCAACGGCTCGCAGTGCAGCAGACGCTGGCCGGATCTCCGATGAAATCGGCTGCGGAGCTGAGCCATTGGACGCTACGCGGGTTCAGTGCGGCGCTGGAAGAGGCCATGGCGAAATTCAACCCGGACCGCAGCCGGCTGCCGATACCCCAGCGCGGTTTTGGTGGCACGGTGGGCCGCACCGTGGCGGAGTCGGTCGGTGACTGGACGATCGTGCCCGGCGCCGCCGCACCCGACGGTGCACCCAACGTGCTGATCGTGCTGATCGACGATGCCGGATTCGGCGGTCCGGACACCTTCGGCGGCGCCATCCACACCCCGACCCTGTCGCGGCTGGCGCAGAACGGCTTGGCCTACAATCGTTTTCACGTCACCGCGGTGTGTTCGCCGACCCGTGCGGCGCTGCTGACCGGCCGCAACCATCACCGGGTCGGCTTCGGATCGGTCTGTGAATTCCCGGGCCCCTACCCGGGTTACTCGACGGCCAAGCCGCGCAGTTGCGCCGCATTGCCGCGCATTCTGCGCGACAATGGTTATGTCACAGGCGCTTTCGGTAAGTGGCATTTGACCCGGACAACGTGCAAGGGGCGGCGGGGCCGTTCGACAACTGGCCGCTCGGTTGGGGATTCGACCACTTCTGGGGATTCCCGTCGGGAGCGGCGGGCCAGTACGACCCGATCATCAGCCAGGACAACTCCGTCCTTGGCATACCCGATTCTCCACAGGGGCAAGACGCCCGCCCGTATTACTTCCCCGACGACCTCACCGACAAGGCCGTGCAGTGGCTGCGCACGGTGCGTGCCGCCAACGCCACCAAGCCGTGGCTGATGTACTACTCCACCGGGGCTAACCACGCGCCGCACCACGTGTTTGCGGAGTGGGCCGACAAGTACCGGGGCCAATTCGATGAGGGCTGGGATATCTACCGGCAGAAGACCTTTGAACGCCAGAAGCAGCTCGGGATCATTCCCGTCGACGCCGAACTCACCGAGCGGCCCGATCTCTTTCCGGCGTGGGTCAGCTTGTCGGAGACTCAGCGCAAACTGTATGCCCGGCAGATGGAGGTGTTCGCGGGCTTCTCGGAAAACGCCGACTGGAACGTCGGTCGCCTGCTGGACGCGATCGACGATCTCGGCGAGTCCGACAACACGCTGGTCTTCTACATCTGGGGCGACAACGGCGCAAGCATGGAGGGCACCAACACCGGTTCGTTCAACGAGATGACGTTCATCAACGGCCTGGACCTCACCGCCGAACAGCAATTGCAGCTCATCGAGCAATACGGCGGCATCGAGGCGCTCGGCGACGAGGACACCGCACCGCACTTCGCGAGCGCCTGGGCGCACGCCAACAACACTCCTTACCAGTGGGGCAAGCAGATGGGCAGCCTATCTCGGCGGCACCCGCGACCCGCTGGTGGTGGCCTGGCCCAGCCGGATCCGCCCCGACGCGGTGGTCCGCGAGCAGTTCACGCACTGCGTCGACATTGCGCCAACTGTGTTGGAGGCCATCGGTTTACCGGAACCGACCAGTGTCGACGGGTTCGACCAGGAGCCGATGGACGGGACCAGCTTCGTCCACACGTTCGACGATGCGGCGGCGCAAGAGCGGCACACCGTGCAGTACTTCGAGAATTTCGGCAGTCGCGCCCTCTACAAGGACGGCTGGTGGGCGTGCGCCCGGCTGGACAAGGCGCCCTGGGACCTGTCGCCGCAGACGATGCAGAGGTTCGCGCCCGGCAACTACAACCCCGACGACGACGTCTGGGAGCTGTACTACCTGCCCGACGACTTCTTGCAGGCCAAGGACCTGGCCGCCGAGCATCCCGACAAACTCGCCGAGCTGCAACGACTTTGGTGGCAGGAAGCCGAAGACAACCGGGTTCTGCCGCTGCTCGGCGGGCTTGCGGTGATGTTCGGCGATCTGCCGCCGCTGCCCACCACCGCGCGATTCAGTTTCTCCGGCGGCGTGCAGAACATTCAGCGTGGCATGGTGCCGCGCATCTTCGGCCGCTCCTACGCGATCGAGGCGCGACTGCACATCCCCGACTCCGGCGCCCACGGTGTGCTCGTCGCGAACGCCGACTTCATGGGTGGGTTCGCGTTGTGGGTCGACGAGGAGCGCAAACTGCACCACACGTATTCGTTCCTCGGCGTCGAGACTTATCGGCAGGTATCGACCGAGGCGCTTCCCGTCGGCGACCTCACCGTGCGGATGCTGTTCGAGTCCGCGCAGCCTGTCGTCGGTTCCGGTGGTCGGGTGACACTCTGGGCCGACGATCGGTTGATCGGCGAGGGGGAGCTGCCCCAGACGGTGAGCCTGGCGTTCACGTCGTACGCCGGTATGGATATCGGCCGCGACAACGGGTTGGTCGTCGACCGTGACTACGAGGACAAGGCGTCCTACGCGTTCACCGGAACCGTCAAAGAGGTCGTCTTCGACCTGATGCCGGTCCCGGTGAACGTCGAGAAGGCGCTACACGAGCACGCGGCCGTCCAAGCGGTCGGACAGGGCGCGGCCGGTTAGTGGTTGTCGCCCGGCAGCACGCGGGTCAAGGCGTCGTTGATGCCCTGGTTGATGCGATCCGCGGCCAGTGGGCTGGCGAATGGGGGCGGTGCCCCGCAGGTACAGGAAAATTGGTTGAACACCACGTCCGCGCTGGCGGGTGCGGCGAGTCCAACCGAGGCGCCCAGAACGATCGCACCACCCATTATTATCTTCGTGATCATTTTTAAGCCTCCATCTGTTCACCTTTTGTTAAAGGGTACGCACAGATGCGGCTACCTCGGCTTTAGCTCGCCGTTTTGTGGTGTTTTGTGGCCGTTTCGTTAGGACGCGGTCGGCGGTGGAGGAGCAGGCGGCTCCGGCGCCGGCTTGTACTGCGGGCAGTAGGCGCGTATGGCCGCGCCGACGAAGTAGCCGGCGTCATAGTCGGGCAGGCTGCTGCTGTTCATCACGTCGATGACGACTTCGTTGGGCGTCATTCCCTGGGCGAGGTACTCGCAGACCTTCCGAGCTGCCCCGATGGCAGCGGGGACGGACTCGTGGGTGATGCCGTCGGAAATCAGAAGTTGAATGAACTTGTCGTCATTCGCGTCGGCGTGGGCGGCAGGGGCGAGGCCTGCGCCGAGCACGCCAAGCGACACGGCCATCGCGACCACAAGTCGGGTGCCCGACGGCATTTGACGGGTGCCGGGTTTGGCAATTTTCACGTCCCTCATCATCGCTTAAATCGCGATCGTTGCCAATGTGAACAAGTCTGACGAGTAGTTGAACACAACCGTTTTCAGCGCCGGAATTGCTATGACCGGCCCGACGTGTCCGATCCGCGAACGAAGTCGGTAATTTGACCCCATGCCGTACCGACGATGGATATCGCCAGCGCTGCTGGCCGCCTGTCTCGTCGGCTGCGGTGTGCAACATGTATCGGCGGCCACGCCGCGCGATCTGTCCGGGACGTTTCGCTCCGGCGGCCTGGACCGCACCTACCTCATGCATGTGCCGCCGGGTGATCCCGTCGGTCTGGTGCTCAGCCTGCATGGAGGCGGTGGCACCGGAAAGGGGCAGCGGGGTCTGACCGAGTTCGATGCGGTCGCCGACGCCAACAACCTGCTGGTGGTTTACCCCGACGGTTACGACAAGAGCTGGGCCGACGGACGGGGCGCGTCGCCCGCCGACCGCCGTCACGTCGACGACGTGGGCTTCCTGGTCGGGCTGGCCGACAAGCTGCGCAACGACTACAACATCGCCCCCGGGCACGTCTTCGTCACCGGAATGTCCAACGGCGGTTTCATGTCCAACAGGCTGGCTTGCGATCGTGCTGATGTTTTTTCGGCGATCGCGCCGGTATCGGGCACGCTGGGCGTGGGGGTGGCCTGCAATCCGTCGCAACCGGTGTCGGTGTGGGCGGCGCATGGGACCACCGATCCTATGGTGCATTTCAACGGCGGCGATGTCCGTGGTCGCGGCGGGTTGAGCCACTCCATCTCCGCCAAAAGCATGGTCGACAAGTGGCGTTCGGCCGACGGTTGCCAGGGTGACCCGGTGGTCGAGGTGCTGCCCAACGTCGGCGATGGCACCGTCGTGCGCCGCTTCGATTCGACGGCGTGTGCCGCGGCGACCGAGGTGGTGTTCTATCAAATCGACAACGGCGGGCACACCTGGCCGGGCGGTAGGCAGTATCTGCCCAAGGCGGTCATCGGCCCGACCACCCGCGCGCTGGACGGATCGGAATCGATCGCGCAGTTCTTCCTGGCGCACGCGCGCGACTAGCGGGATTCAGCGCTGACAGGACGGGCACCAGTAGGCCACTCGCGCGGCGGTGTCGTCGACGCCGATGCGCGTGCCGCAGCGGCGGCAACTCTGCCCGGCACGGCCGTAGACCCACAGCTGCCGGCCCGCTCGGGTATCACCGGTGGTGCAGCGGTTCCAGCGGAAGCGGTTGGCCCACAGCATGTCCCGAGCCCGCGAGACCAAACGGCGCGGGTCGGCGATCGCGCTGACCGGCGCGGTGGGCAGGTGTCCGCTGACGAAACACAGCTCGTTGCAGTAGACGTTGCCCACCCCGGCCATCACCCGTTGATCGAGCAACGCCTCGGCAATCGGCCGGCCCGGCTGTGCGACCAGGTTCGCGGCGGCGACCTGCGGATCCCAGTCCGGGCCCAGCAGATCGGGTCCCAAATGCGCAACGGCTTCGCCGTCGTGGTCGCGGTCGAGGACTTCGAGCACCCCCAGGTCGATACCGACGGCGCGAATATCGTTGGCCTCCAATATGATACGAACCTGATGAGCTACCCGGACCGGGCGTCTATCTTTGAGGGAGCCGACCCGCCAGCTGCCGTCCATTTTCAGGTGCGAGTGAATGCTGGCCCGTCCCACCCGGATGAACAGGTGCTTGCCGCGGCTGAGCACTTCGTCCACCACGCTGCCGGTCAGGTCGACGGTGGCGAATTGCGGCACCCGGATATCGCAGCGCGTCAGCGTCTGCCCGGCCAGCTGCTCGCGCAGGATGGCCGCGGTGTGCCAGACGGTGTCACCCTCGGGCATGGTTGCCTGGCGACCTCACCGCAACCGCATCCCGCGCGGTGTGCGCGCGAAGCCGGCGTCCGACAGTGCTTCCGCGACGGGGCGCGGCCCGTCGGCCAGCGGCTGCAGGGCGGGCACCCCGTTGATGCGTTCGACGAGGATCGACTCGACGCGGCGCGCGGTGACCAGGTCGGCCAGGCCTTGGGCCGCCGCGTGATGAGCCCCGGGATCGTCGGTGAAGGTCAGCATCGACCGTCCGCCGCGCTCGAGGAACCAGGCGAGTTCGCCGTCGACCAGGACGACGAGTGCGCCGGCCTTGCGGCCCGGGCGTGCCCCGTCCCGGTCGGGCCAGGGCAACGCGGCGCCGTACGGATTCGCCGGGTCGGCCGCGGCCAGCACCACCGCCCGGTATTCGGGCCGTTCCGGGTCGATCCCGTCGAGGTAGCTGCGCAGCCGGTCGACGGTCGACGCGACGGCGAACTGCGTGCCGCCCAGCGACTCGACGAAGTAGCCACGCTGACACCTGCCCGCCTCTTCGAACGTGCTCAGCACCTTGTACAGGGTGGCGAATCCGCCCGGCACATTCTCCGCCGTCACGGCACCTCTGGTCAGCACGCCGTGCCGGTTGAGCAGCAGTTCGGCCTGGTAGTGGGCGCGCAGGGTGGAGTCGGGCTCGGGGGTGGGCAGCGCCGACCAGCGCCCCGCCACGGTGGGGTCGGTGGTCCTGGACTGCGGATGCGCGACGCTGTACCGGCTCAGCCGCGGCGGCCGGCGGGTGCGGTGCGCGGGGGCCGAGCGCTTACGGGCCCCGGTGCCGGTCAGCAGCGCGCGCACCGGGGCGAACGTGTCGCCGGTGATCCAGCCTGCCCAGATCAGTTCCCACAGTGCGTCTTTGAGCGCGGTTTCGGAGAGGGTGGGGGCGAGCTGGCGGAAGAAGTACGCGCCGCCGCCGGCCAGAGTTTCCAGGATCGCGCGATGGGTGTCGGTGAAGTCGATCTCGTCGGGCGCGGTCAGGGTCAACGGGGCGGAATCGCTGGTGTGCAGCGCGATCCACCCGTCGCTGCCCGAGATCGACCCGGCGCCCGACCAGGTGACCTCGCCGGCCGCCAGCAGCTCGTCGAGCATCGCCGGCGAATAGTCGGTCACCCGCGGCGCCAGCACCAGCGGTTCGAGCGCCGACGCCGGTATCCGAACACCGGCCAGCTGATCGATCGCGGAGACCAGGCCGTCAATACCACGCTGAGGGGATGAGACGCGATGCCAGGCGGGCAGGAAGCGCCCGTAGGCGGCGGTGCTGACCGGCTCGACCTGGGCGCGCAGCGCGGCCAGTGAACGCCGCCGCAGTATCCGCAACACGTCGGCGTCGCACCATTGTTCGGCGCCGACACCGCCGCCAGGGCCGGCACCCGCGGGAGTGACGAAGTCGCCGCGGATCAGCCGGCCGTCACCGGCCATTCGGTTCAGTACGTCGGCGGTCACCCGAAGGCCCAGGCCGAACCGGGCGGCGGCATCGGCCGTGGTGAACGGGGTGCGGGTGCGCGCGTAGCGGCCCAGCAGCTCGCCGAGTGGGTCGGCCACCTGCTCGGTGAACGTGGCCGGGACGCCCAGCGGGACGGCCACGCCGACCGCATCGCGCAGCCGGCCGACGTCCTCGATGGCCACCCACCAGGTGCGTTCGGCGAACGACACCGTCAGCGCGCGCCGGGCGGCGCGCAGGCCTTCCAGCCAGCCTCCGATATTGATGCCGTCGGCGGTCTCGGACCGCGCCGCGACCTCGTCTTCGGTCAGCGGGCCCAGCAGCCGCAGCAAGTCCGCGACCGCCTCGGCATCGCGGGCGGCCCGATCGGGGCTCAGATGCTGCAGCTGGCGGCCGGTCGCGGCGACGACGTCGGGATCCAGCAGTTCACGGAGTTCGACCCGGCCGAGCAGCTCGGCCAGCAGCGTGCTGTCCAGCGACAAGGCCGCGGCGCGGCGCTCGGCGAGCGGCGAATCGCCCTCGTACATGAACGCGCCGACGTAGCCGAACAGCAGCGACGCCGCAAACGGTGACGGCTTGGCCGTTTCGGTCTCGAGCACCCGCACCCGGCGCGCGGCGATGCCGTTCATCAGGTCGACCAGGGCCGGGACGTCGTAGACGTCCTGCAGACATTCCCGGACGGTCTCCAGCACGATCGGGAAGTCGGGGTATTTGCGGGCTACTTCCAGCAATTGGGCCGCGCGCTGGCGCTGCTGCCACAGCGGCGAGCGCTTACCGGGGTGGCGGCGGGGCAGCAGCAGCGCCCGCGCCGCGCATTCCCGGAACCGCGACGCGAACAGTGCCGAGCCCCCCACCTCGGCGGTGACAATCGGGTCGATCTCGTCGGCATCGAAGACGAAAATCTCTGCGCCGGGCGGAATTTCCTCGAGCGTGTCCGGCAGATGCACGACGATGCCGTCGTCGGAGGCGGTCGGCTTCTCGTCGATGCCGTACCGTTCGGCCAGACGCCGGCCCACCGCCAGCGCGAGCGGCCCGTGCACCCGCAGCCCGTACGGCGAGTGCAGGATCACCCGCCAGTCGCCCAGCTCGTCGCGGAATCGCTCGACCAGCAAGGTGGTGTCGGTGGGCACCGTCGAAGTCGCGGACCGTTGATCATCGAGCAACACCCACAGGTTATCTGTCGCGTAGTCGTTGAAACCCAATGCTGCGCAACGTTTTCCGAATGCCTCGCGATCCAGTCCGGCCAGCTCGCCGGTGAATGCGCCCAGCGCCGCGCCGAGTTCGGCGGGGCGGCCCACGTCGTCGCCGCGCCAGAACGGCAGCCGGGCGGGCAGGCCCGGCGCGGGAATCACCAGCACCCGGTCGTGAGTGATCTCGGTGATCCGCCAGCTGGTCGCGCCCAGCGAGATCACGTCGCCGGGACGCGACTCGTAGACCATCTCCTCGTCGAGTTCACCTACCCGCGAAGGCTTTTCGGCCTCGCTCGCCAAGTAGACGGTGAACATCCCGCGGTCGGGGATCGCACCGCCGGAGGTGACGGCCAGCCGCTGAGCGCCGGGCCGGGCGGTCAGCGTTCCGTTGTCGCGGTCGTAGACCAGGCGCGGTCGCAGCTCGGCGAATCCGGTGGACGGGTACTTGCCGCTCAGCAGGTCCAGCGTGGCCTCGAACACGCTGCGCGGCAGGGTCGAGAACGGCGCACTGCGGCGCACCGTGTCGAACCACCGGTCGGCGTCCAGCGGCTCGAGGGCCGCCGCCGCGACCGTCTGCTGCGCCAGGATGTCGAGCGGGTTGGCGGGCACCCGCATCGACTCGATCTGCCCGGCCAGCATCCGTTGCACGCTGACCGCGCAGCTGATCAAGTCGGTGCGGTGCTTGGGGAACAGCACCCCCTGCGAGACCTCACCGACCTGGTGGCCGGCCCGACCGATGCGTTGCAGGCCGCTGGCCACGGACGGCGGCGCCTCCACCTGGATCACCAGATCGACGGCGCCCATGTCGATGCCCAGCTCCAGGCTGGACGTGGCCACCACCGCCTTGAGCAGTCCGCGTTTGAGGTCTTCCTCGACCAGGGCGCGCTGCTCCTTGCTGACCGACCCGTGGTGGGCGCGCGCGAGCACCGCGTCGGCGCCGTAGGTCTGGCCGCTGCCCATGATGTGCGCCGGCGCCCCGCCGGGCACCTTCCGGTTGGTCTCGGTCGAGAGTTCAACTCCGCTGCGTTCGGCGTGAATCTCGTTGAGCCGTGCGGTAAGTCGCTCGGCCAGCCGTCGCGAGTTGGCGAACACGATGGTCGAACTGTGCGCCTCGATCAGGTCGACCAGGCGGGCCTCGACGTCGGGCCAAATCGAGTTGTCGGTCGGGTTGGTCATGTCGGGCACCGGCACTTGCACGGTGAGCTGGAAGGACTTGGCCGACGGCGGAGCCACGATCGTGGTGGGGGCGGGGCCGGACAGGAACCGCGCCAGTTCCTCGGGCGGGCGCACCGTGGCCGACAAGCCGATGCGCTGCGGGGGCGGTCCCTGGCGAAGGTCTTGTGCTAAATCCTGGAGCCGCTCCAGCGACACCGCCAGATGCGCACCGCGTTTGCCGGCGGCGATGGCGTGCACCTCATCGACGATCACGGTCTGCACGCCGGCCAGCGTTTCGCGGGCGGCCGAGGTCAGCATCAAAAACAGCGACTCGGGCGTGGTGATCAACACGTCGGGCGGGGAGTTGATCAGCTGACGGCGCTGCGCCGGCGGGGTGTCGCCCGAGCGGACCCCGACGCTGATGTCCGGGGCGGGCAGGCCGTGGCGCTCGGCGATTCGCCGCAGCCCGGCCAGCGGGGTGCGCAGGTTGCGTTCCACGTCGACGGCCAGCGCCTTGAGCGGCGACACGTACAGCACCCGGGTGCCGGGCGGCCGTTCGCCCGCGACGGCCAACGAGTCCAGCGCCCACAGGAATGCCGCCAGCGTCTTGCCGGATCCGGTCGGGGCGATGACCAGCGTGTTGTTGCCGTCGGCAATGGCGTCCCACGCCGCGGCCTGCGCGGCAGTCGGAGCGGCGAAGGTGCTCCCGAACCACTCGCGCGTGATCGCGCTGAACCGCTCGAGTGCTTTGGTGCTCACCTACCCATGGTGCCAACAGACACCGACAGAAACGTCCTACTGCGGTTGATGGCGAGCGGTCGCCATCGCGTGCGCGAGTTCTTCGGGAATCTCGGGCACCCGGGTGATCGCGTCGAGCAGCGTGTGCGCGCACGAGTCGGCGAGGCGCTCGGCGCTGGTCGTCGGGTCCATGATGCGCTGGCGGCACAACTCGAAGGTGAACGCGATCCAGCCGTTCAGGATCACCCGTAGGTCCCGTTCGACATCGGGCTCCAGCTTCGCGCCCGGTACCGCGGCCACGACCTCATGGATGCGGGTCATGATGTGCTCGAGCTGGCGGTTCTTGGCGTCGTCCTCGACGCCGAGCAAGACCGGGTCGGACCGGCCGAGACCAACGTAGGCCGCCCAGGCGGCTTCCGGGTTCTGCTCGTGGTAGGCCATGTAGGCCAGCACACCCATCCGCGCCTCTTCGAACATCGTCAGCCCGGTCATGGGCTCCTTGTTCGTGGCCTCGTACAGCCGGTCGG
This sequence comes from Mycobacterium stomatepiae, assembly GCF_010731715.1. Taxonomy (NCBI): domain Bacteria; kingdom Bacillati; phylum Actinomycetota; class Actinomycetes; order Mycobacteriales; family Mycobacteriaceae; genus Mycobacterium; species Mycobacterium stomatepiae. The sequence continues at coordinate 2,668,078 of NZ_AP022587.1, read as the reverse complement.
CTTCGTCCTTGACGACCGCGGCGAAGAACGCGCGCTTGTCGGGGAAGTAGTGGTACATCAGGGCACGAGAGACGCCCGCGCGCTCGGCGATCTCGTCGATGCGGACCTCGTCGTACGGCCGCTTCCCGAAGACTTCCGCCCCTAACGCAAGCAGTTCGGCGCGCCGATCCTCAGGGGACAGCCGCCTCCTAGCCGTTGGCATGTGTCAGATAGTACTCACGAAGGGCCGGCCATAATTCAGACTGCGTTTATCCGAACTCCACACCTTGAGCCAACGGCAGCTCGCTCGAGTAGTTGACGGTGTTGGTGGCGCGTCGCATGTAGGCCTTCCACGCGTCCGACCCGGATTCCCGCCCGCCCCCGGTTTGCTTCTCGCCGCCGAACGCACCACCGATTTCGGCCCCCGACGTGCCGATATTGACGTTGGCGATACCGCAATCGGACCCGTCCAAGAATCGCTCGGCCTCCCGCAGGTCGGTGGTGAAGATGGCCGACGAGAGCCCTTGCGGCACGCCGTTGTTGAGCGCGATCGCCTCGTCCAGCTCGTCGTAGGTCAGCACGTAGAGAATCGGCGCGAACGTCTCGGCGGCGACGATGTCGGTCTGTGCGGGCATCCGCACCACGGCCGGCGCGACGTAGTAGGCGCTGGGATGCTCGTCGGCCGACGCGTCCTGGCGGTCGCCGCCGAACACCGTGCCGCCCTCGGCGCGCGCCTGTTCGAGCGCGCCCACCATGTCGCGGTAGGCGGTCTCGTGAATCAGTGGGCCGATCAGCGTGTCGGGTGCCGAGGGGTCGCCGATCGGCAGCTGCTTGAAAGCGGACGCCACCCGCTGCACGAACAAGTCGGCCACCGAGCGATGCACGATCAGCCGGCGCAGGCTGGTGCAGCGTTGCCCGGCAGTGCCGGCCGCGGCGAAGACGATGGCGCGCACGGCCAGATCCAGATCGGCCGACGGCGTCACGATCGCCGCGTTGTTGCCGCCGAGCTCCAGCAGCGCCCGCCCGAAGCGCGCGGCCACCCGCGGGCCGACCTGCTGGCCCATCCGCACCGAACCGGTCGCGGACAGCAGTGCGACCCGTGGGTCGTCGACCAGCCGCTCGCCCAGGTCCCGATCGCCCAGCACCAGCCCGCTCACCGCGGGCGGCGCGCCGACGTCGGCGGCGGCCCGTCCGATCAGCGCCTGGCACGCCAGCGCCGTCAACGGCGTCAGCTCCGACGGTTTCCACACCACGGTGTCGCCGCAGACCAGGGCCACCGCGGTGTTCCACGCCCAGACCGCGACCGGGAAGTTGAACGCGGTGATCACGCCGACCACGCCGAGCGGATGCCAGGTTTCGGCCAGCCGGTGGCCGGGGCGCTCCGAGGCAATCGTCTTGCCGTAGAGCTGGCGCGACAGGCCGATGGCGAACTGGCAGATGTCGATCATCTCCTGCACTTCGCCCAGGGCCTCGGAGGTGATCTTGCCGACCTCGAGGGTCACCAGCGTCGCGAGGTCGTTCTTGTGCTCGGCGAGCAACTCGCCGAGCCGGGCCACCAGCGCACCGCGTACCGGGGCGGGGGTCATGCGCCACGTCGCAAAAGCCTCGGCGGCCGCGGCGACGGCGCGGTCGGCCTGCTCGCCGGAGGCCGGCGCGACGGTGAAAAGCACCTCACCGGTGATCGGCGTGCTGGCGGCCAGGCCGGGCCCGCCCGGCTCGCCGAGGCTGACGTCGGTGCCGATCGCCTGCAGGGCGGCACGGGCCCGGGCGCGCAACTTATCGATCATGCGCAAGCCTCCTCGTATAGGACGTAGGGGTCATGGATATGGTGGCCGATCGCGCCGGCCAGCCACTCGGCGTCGTATCCGGAGTTGTCGATGCCGCCCGCCGCCCGGGTGTCGCGGTCCAGATTGGACCGGAAGATGCCCGCCGCCGAGGCCGGCAGGAAATCTTCGTAGACGATCGGTGCCGCCGGGTCGCCGCCGCGGTAGTAGGCCAGCCCGTCGGCGGCCATCTCGGCGTCGGTCGCCGGGAAGTGCTCGGCCCAGACTCGGGCCGGATCGGCTTCCCCAACGAGGTGAGCCATCGCCGCGTCGTAGCGCTCCCGCCCGCGCGTGGTCAGCGCCACACCCCGCGCCTCGACCTCACCGAAGCGGACCCGCAGACTGCCCGAAGTGACCGTGCCGTCCCGGCCGCGAAACAGGCACGGTTCGGCGAGCGCGCGAAACGACGTCTGGCGCAACAACACCGCGGGTCCGTCGGTGCGGGGCGGGCCCTGGATGGCATCGATCATCGTGATGCCGCGCCCGGTCATCCGCCGGTACAGCTCGTCGATATCCAGGACGCGCGGCGTCAGATGGTTGATGTGAGTGGAACACACTCCTGCGATGTCGGCGGCCACCGCGGAGACCCGCGACAGCTCGTCGTACCAGGACTTGTTGATGGGTTCACGCGACAGCGCGAACGCGCCCACCGCGGCGGCGACGAACGCGTCGGCTTCCTCGGCGTCGCAGGCGCCCTCGGCGGCGATGAGGCGCGCCCGATCGAGCAGCGCGGGGTCGAACAGCTCACGGCGGGCGACGAACGCCTCGACGCGGGTGCGCAGGTCGGGATCGAAGTACCGCGCATCGCGGGTGGCCAGCATCGACGTGAACACCCGAAAAGGATTGCGGGCCAGCTCGTTTGCGTCGATCGGCCGAAAAGCCGTCGATACCACCGGAACCGGCGAGCGGGCGCTGCGCAGGTCGTAGTACCCGACCGGCAGCATGCCGAACGCAGCGAACAAGTCGGCGACGGCGGCCAGTTCGGCCGGGCTGCCCACCCGGATGGCGCCGTGCCGTTCGGCGGTGACCCGTGCCAGCGAGCCCAGTCGTTCGGCACCCGGATGGCGTGCCGCGTAGTCGGCGTTGACCTGCCCGCTGACCTCGACCAGCGTGCCGTAGGCGGGCACCTCGCCGGCGTACATGGCCGAAAGCCCCGCGGCGAAGCGCTCGCGAAGCTGCCAGGTCACCAGCCTCTTGACGCGGCTCATGGATAATTCTCGGCCATGAGTGAGTCGCTCGACGACATCGACCGGATCCTGGTGCGCCGGCTGGTCGCGGACGGCCGCGCGACGCTGGCGGAGCTGGCCGCGAGCGCCGGGCTGTCGGTCTCGGCGGTCCAGTCGCGGGTGCGCCGGCTGGAGGCCCGCGGCGTGGTCTCGGGATACTCGGCGCGGATCAACCCCGAGGCCGTCGGGTACCTGCTATCGGCGTTCGTGGCCATCACTCCTCTCGATCCTTCCCAACCAGATGATGCGCCCGCCCGCCTGGCGCACATCGAGGAGATCGAAGCGTGCCACTCGGTGGCCGGCGAGGAAAGCTACGTCCTGCTGGTGCGCGTCGCGTCCCCGCGGGCGCTCGAGGATCTGCTGCAGCGGATCCGGACCACGGCGAACGTCCAGACCCGAAGCACCATCATTCTCAATACTTTTTACAGTGATCGCCAACCCGCACCATAAAAGCTACGACAAATCCGTCATGAATCCGTAAAAACTAAGCTAGCATGGGCGGTATGACTGCCGTCCTGAACTCCCTTGCGCTGACCGGCGTGCAGCCCGAACCCGACCAGGTTCACGAGGTGCTGTCGCGCAGCATGCTGGTCGATGGTTTTGATTTCGTGCTCGACCCGGTCCAGTCGTCGGGGTCGTATCTGGTCGACGCCCGCGACGGCCGGCGCTACCTCGACATGTTCACCTTTTTTGCCTCGTCGGCGCTGGGGATGAACCATCCGGCGCTGGCCGACGACGAGGAGTTTTGCGCCGAGCTCACCGAGGCCGCGCTGAACAAGCCGAGCAACGCCGACGTGTACACGGTCGCGATGGCCGGTTTCGTCGAGACCTTCGCCCGGGTGCTGGGCGACCCGGCGCTGCCGCACTTGTTCTTCGTCGACGGCGGCGCACTGGCCGTGGAGAACGCGCTGAAGGTGGCCTTCGACTGGAAGAGCCGGCACAACGAAAAGCACGGGATCGACCCTGAGCTTGGCACCCGGGTGCTGCACCTGCGCGGCGCCTTCCACGGCCGCAGCGGCTACACGCTGTCGCTGACCAACACCAAGCCCGTCACCGTGGCCCGCTTCCCGAAGTTCGACTGGCCGCGCATCGACGCGCCCTACCTCCGGCCGGGCGCCGATATGGACGCGGCCGAGGCCGAGTCGCTGCGCCAGGCGCGCGCGGCGTTCGAGGCCCACCCGCACGACATCGCCTGCTTCATCGCCGAACCGATCCAGGGGGAGGGTGGCGACCGTCATTTCCGGCCGGAGTTCTTCGCCGCGATGCGCGAATTGTGCGACGCACACGATGCGCTGCTGATCTTCGACGAGGTGCAGACCGGCTGCGGCTTGACCGGAACCCCTTGGGCCTACCAGCAATTGGGCGTGCAACCCGATGTGGTGGCATTCGGCAAGAAGACACAGGTGTGCGGCGTGATGGCGGGCCGGCGGGTCGACGAGATCGCCGACAACGTCTTCGCGGTCGCCTCCCGGATCAACTCGACGTGGGGCGGAAATCTGACCGACATGGTGCGGGCGCGCCGCATCCTCGAGGTGATCGAGGCCGACGGCCTGTTCGACCGCGCCGCCCGGCGGGGCCGCTACCTGCTCGGACGGCTGGGCGAGCTCGCCGACGAGTTCCCGGGGTTGGTGTTCGACCCGCGCGGCCGCGGGCTGATGTGCGCGTTCAGCCTGCCGACGGCCGCCGATCGCGACGAGCTGATCCGCCGGCTCTGGCACCGCGGCGTGATCGTGTTGCCGGCCGGCGAAGTCGGCGTCCGGTTCCGTCCGGCGCTGACGGTGTCGCGGGCCGAGATCGACGTGGCCATTACGGCCGTTCGGGACGTGTTGGCGGCTGTGAATGCGGGTACCTGACGAGGCGTAACCAATCCTTCGTCGCGGGCGAATAACTAAAAGCAGTCAGCACGCGGAGGTTCTCATGCCGAAAGCAGACGAACGATCACGAGGTGATCGCCTGGGTTCCGAAGACGGCGAGGTGCGCGCCGCGATCCAATTCACCGTCTTGGCGGCGGCCGCGGGCGTCGGTTTCGTCGTCATGGCGGCCCTATGGGTCAGCACCTGTCCGGCAACGGGTGTGGACACGGCGGCCTGCGGCGCGCCGCAGCGAACCCTGCTTGCCATCGGGGGTCCGCTGATCCTGTTGGCCGGCGGCCTGTGGGCGTTTCTGCGCACCTACCGGGTCTGGCGCGTCGAGGGGACCTGGTGGGGATGGCACGGCGCGGGCTGGTTCTTGTTGACGCTGATGATCGTCACGGTCTCAATGGGTGTCCCGGCAATTGCGGGTCCGGCGCTGGGGCTTTCATAATCAATGATGCGGCCCCTACAAATGGAGAGCGTGCAGCGATGGGAGACACCTATCACGACCCCGTCGACCATCTGCGGACGACGCGGCCACTCGCCGGCGAATCACTGATCGACGTATTGCACTGGCCAGGATACCTGATGGTGGCGGCCGGCGTGGTCGCGGTGTGCGCAAGCCTCGCGGCCTTCGGCACCGGACATCAGGGCCAGGGCATGGCCGCGGGGGTGGCCGCGATCGTGCTCACGGTGGCGGGCCTGGTCTGGCTGGCCGTCGAGCACCGGCGGGTACGCGGGATCTTCGAGCGGTGGTACTCCGACCATCCCGAGGTGGCCAGACAGTCACCCGACAGCTGATGCCCGACATCGCTGACCCGCAATTCGTAGGTTATGCGCCCCGTCGAGTGGGTATCAGGTCTAAACCATGATGAGTGCCCTCGATGATCTTCTGCGCGCTCACCCCATCAAGGGGGACAGAATCATGAAAGCACTGACGTAGATCTCTACTGCGATGACGATCAGAAGGGCCTGTGTGATTCCGGCAGCCAACGCGATGTGCCCGAGTGCGCGCGTGCTGGGTTTGTCGACGGTGTCTGGCGCGTCGAGGCACGAATGGCGCGCCCCAAAGCGAGGGGTAGTGTGAGCCATACGTTGCCGGGAGACCATATGACCGATATTGAATTGCGCGCTGAACAGCGTAAACATGGCCAAAGGGCCGTCGAATTGCATGTTGCTGCGCGCCTGGAGAACCTGGCGATGCTGCGCACGCTGGTGGGTGCGATCGGCACCTACGAGGACCTGGACTTCGACGCCGTTGCGGATCTGCGGCTCGCGGTCGACGAGGTCTGCACCCGGCTGATCCGCTCCGCCACCCCGGACGCGACGCTGCGCGTGGTGGTCGACCCGAAGGAAGACGAACTGGTGGTCGAGGCGTCCGCCGCGTGCGAGACCCACGACGTGGTGTCGCCCGGCAGCTTCAGCTGGCATGTCCTGACGTCGCTGGCCGACGACGTCCAGACCTTCCACGACGGGCGCGAACCCCGTGAAACCGGCAGCGTATTCGGAATAACGCTGACGGCGCGACGGGCGGCCGCTGGCCGGTGACAGCGCAAGCTGACGGCGGTTCGGGCTCGTCACGCCCAAACGAATACGCCGATGTTCCGGATATGTTCCGTGAGCTGGCGTCGATCGCGGCCGACTCGGCAGAATTCCAGCGCCAACGGGACAAGATCGTCGAGCGGTGTCTGCCGCTGGCCGATCACATCGCCCGCAGGTTCGAGGGCCGCGGCGAGCCGCGCGACGACCTGGTTCAGGTAGCCCGGGTCGGCTTGGTCAACGCCGTGGTGCGCTTCGACGTCGAGACGGGATCGGACTTCGTGTCGTTCGCGGTGCCCACGATCATGGGTGAGGTCCGCCGCCACTTCCGGGACAACAGCTGGTCGGTCAAGGTTCCGCGGCGCCTCAAGGAGCTGCACCTGCGGCTCGGCAGCGCGACCGCCGAACTGTCCCAACGCCTCGGGCGGGCACCCACCGCCACCGAACTCGCGGCCGAGCTGGAAATGGACCGCGCCGAGGTCGTCGAGGGTCTGGTGGCGGGCAGCTCCTACAACACCTTGTCCATCGACACCGGTGGGGGCGGAGGCGACGAAGAGGACGCCCGTGCCATCGCCGACACGTTGGGCGACGTCGACGCCAGCATCGATCGCATCGAGGACCGCGAGTCGCTACGCCCGTTGCTGGAGGGCCTGCCCGAGCGGGAGCGAACGGTGTTGGTGCTCAGGTTCTTTGAGTCGATGACGCAGACACAGATCGCCGAGCGAGTCGGTATCTCGCAGATGCACGTATCGCGGCTGCTGGCTAAATCGCTAACGCGCCTGCGCGACCAGTTGGAGTAGCGGCCGCGCGTCGTGGGCCGCCACCCGTTCCAGCAGCGGCTCCTCGATCGGTGTCGTCACCGGAAGGGTGCCGTCGGGGTCGCAGACGCGCAACAGCCGCCGGACCGCCGGGCTCGGCACCATCGCCCAGCTCAGCTGGGCGCCCGAGCACACCACGTTGATGCGGTGCAGCGCCGAAAAGCCAGCAGTACCAATGAAATCCAGATCGCGCATATCGACGATCACTCGGCTGGCGCGACGTGCATTGCGCTCGACATAGACGGCGAGCTGATCGGAGTTCGCCGCGTCGAGCTCGCCGTCGACGGTGATGACCGTGCCCGACGCGCTCCAGGTGGCGCTGAATTGGGCCGTTCGGCATTGTTGCCAGGATTGGGTCACAGACATTGCTTCGCTCCCTCAAACCGAGGATTGGTGTGAGGACTACGTCAACAATGAAATAACGCTGAAGGTGGGGAATTCGCCTTCCGCGCGGCGCTGACGTGTCCGGGCGGCTGTGAACTCAACCTGACCGCAACCCTACCCCCGGTGCCGGAGACCGACAACGTTTACCTAGCTGATTCCCAGAAAGCCTGGTCAGCAGCTATTTGATCTCGGCGAGCACCGTGCCCTGAGTGATGGCGGCGCCCGCCTCGACCGCGAGGCCGGTGATGGTGCCCTCCTTGTGCGCGGTGACCGGGTTCTCCATCTTCATCGCTTCGAGGACCACGACCAGATCGCCGACGGCGACCTGCTGTCCCTCCTCGACCGCGACCTTGACCACGGTGCCCTGCATGGGCGCGGTGACCGCGTCACCCGAGGCCGCCGCACCGCCGTGCGCGCCGCGCTTGCGGGGCTTCGGCTTCTTGCGGACCACGCCGGCCGGATCGGCGGCCGCGCCGTTGGACAGCGCCAGGTCGCCGGGCAGCGACACCTCGAGGCGACGGCCGTCGACCTCGACAACCACCTTCTGGCGGGGCCGCGTCTCGTCCTCGTCGACTGGGCCACCGCCGGTGAACGGCTCGACGGTGTTGTTCCACTCGGTCTCGATCCAGCGGGTGTGTACGTCGAAGCTCTCGCCGTCGCCGATGAAGGCCGGGTCGCTGACCACCGCGCGGTGGAACGGGATGACGGTCGCCAGACCTTCGACGTGGAACTCGTCCAGCGCCCGGCGGGACCGTGCCAGCGCCTCTTCGCGGGTGGCGCCGTACACGATCAGCTTGGACAGCATCGAGTCGAACTGGCCGCCGATCACGGAGCCGGCTTCCACACCGGAATCGAGCCGGACGCCGGGCCCGGTCGGGATGTCGTAGCGGGTGACCGGGCCGGGTGCGGGCAGGAAGCCGCGGCCGGCGTCCTCGCCGTTGATGCGGAACTCGATGGCGTGCCCACGCGGAGTCGGATCCTCGGTGATGTCCAGCTTTTCGCCGTTGGCGATCTTGAACTGCTGCTGCACCAGGTCGATGCCCGCGGTCTCTTCGGTGACCGGGTGTTCCACCTGCAGACGGGTGTTCACCTCGAGGAAGGAGATCAGGCCGTCCTGGCCGACCAGGTACTCGACGGTGCCGGCGCCGTAGTAGCCGGCCTCCTTGCAGATGCGCTTGGCGGACTCGTGGATCTCCTTGCGCTGCGCGTCGGTGAGGAACGGCGCCGGCGCTTCTTCCACCAGCTTCTGGAAGCGGCGCTGCAGCGAGCAGTCACGGGTGCCGGCGACGACGACGTTGCCGTGGGTGTCGGCGATCACCTGGGCCTCGACGTGGCGCGGCTTGTCCAGGTAGCGCTCGACGAAGCACTCGCCGCGGCCGAACGCGGCGACGGCCTCGCGGGTCGCCGACTCGAACAGCTCGGGGATCTCCTCGATGCTGCGCGCGACCTTCATGCCGCGGCCACCGCCACCGAATGCCGCCTTGATCGCGACCGGCACGCCGTACTCCTTGGCGAAGGCGACGACCTCGTCGGCATCCTTGACCGGGTCGGGGGTGCCCGGCACCAGCGGCGCCTGGGCGCGGGCGGCGATGTGGCGCGCGGTGACCTTGTCGCCGAGGTCGCGGATGGATTGCGGGCTCGGCCCGATCCAGATCAGGTTGGCGTCCAGCACCGCCTGGGCGAAGTCGGCGTTCTCCGACAGGAAGCCGTAGCCCGGGTGGATGGCGTTGGCGCCGGACTTGGCCGCCGCGTCCAGAATTTTGGCGAAGTCCAGGTAGGACTCGGCGGAAGTCTGACCGCCCAGCGCGAACGCCTCGTCGGCCAGACGCACGTGCGGGGCGTCGGCGTCGGGTTCGGCGTACACCGCCACGCTGGACAGGCCCGCGTCGCGGGCCGCCCGGATCACCCGGACAGCGATTTCGCCGCGGTTGGCGACGAGCACCTTGGAGATCCGTGAGCTGGCGTGACTAGGCACCTGCGCCTCCTGTGTATGGCTAGACGTCGTCTTCGTCTCTAAGAGAATTTCTTACAAGTCTTGTCGGGGGAAGTTTAGGCGGCGCGCCGAGAGCGCCGATACCCGGTCCCACTCAAGCCGTCTCGCGCAATCGCCGTTTGATGCGGGCCAGCATCGCCGACATGCCCCGCAGCCGCAGCGGGCTGATCAGCGCGGCCAGGCCGGGTTCGCTGTAGAAGTCTTCGGGCACTGCCAGGATGTCGGCGGTGGATTGTCCGTCGAGGCCGGCGGCCAGGATCGAAGCGAATCCGCGGGTGGTCGGCGCCTCGGCGGGAGCGCTGAAATACAGCCGCACTCGATTCGGGTCGTGCGCGTCGACATGCAGGAACAGCGGCGACTGGCACTCGGGAACCGGCTCCATCGCCGCTTCGGCCAGATCGTCGGGCAGCTCCGGCAGGTCGTCGGCGAACTCCAGCAACAGCTTCAGCTTGTCCTGACCCTGCACTTCGGCGAAGTCGGACACCACCTCGGCCAGCGGTGCGGGCAAAGTCATCGGGCCGGTACGGCTCCCGGTGCCTGTCCTGGTTCTTCGCCCGCGACGATCGGCACCCGCACCGTGTTGCCCCACTCGGTCCATGACCCGTCGTAATTGCGGACGCCGGGCTTGCCCAGTAAGTGGGTCAGCACGAACCAGGTGTGGCTAGACCGCTCGCCGATGCGGCAGTAGACGACGGTCTTGTCGTCCGGTTGCAGGAACCCGTACAGCTCTTCGAGTTCCTCGCGGCTGCGGAAGCGGCCGTTCTCGTCGACCGCCTTGCCCCACGGGATCGACCGGGCGGTAGGGATGTGACCGGCGCGCAGCGCCCCCTCTTCGGGGTAGTCGGGCATGTGCGTGCGCTTGCCGGTGTACTCGTCCGGTGAGCGGACGTCGATCAGCGGCTGGCTGCCCAGGACCTCCAGCACGTCGTCCTTGAAGGCGCGGATCGGTGCGTCGTTGCGCGCGACGACGGGATAGCCCGTTGAGGTCTTGGTCGGCACTTCGAGGCTGGCGTCCCGTCGCTCGGACAGCCACAGGTCGCGCCCGCCGTTGAGCAAACGCACATCGGGGTGGCCGAACAGGGTGAAGACCCACAGCGCATACGCCGCCCACCAGTTGCTCTTGTCTCCGTAGATCACCACGGTGTCGTCGCGCGAGATGCCTTTGCGATCCATCAGTTCCGCGAACTGCGCACCGGAGATGTAGTCGCGGACCCGCGGGTCGTTGAGGTCGGTGTGCCAGTCGATCTTGACCGCGCCGGGGATATGCCCGACGTCGTAGAGCAACACGTCCTCGTCGGATTCGACGATGGCCAAACCGGGCGAGCCCATGTGGCCGGACAGCCAGTCGGCGGTGACTAAGCGTTCGGGGTGGGCGTAGGCCGAAAGCGTTGGGCTGGAATCGGGGGGTAGCGACACAGGGCAAAGCCTACTCAGCGCCACGGGCCGTCTGCGCCTCAGTCTTTGGCGACCACGCGTTCCGGCCGTCCCGGCTGCCAGACCGTGACTTCGAGGCGTTCGTCGCGCAGCGCGATCGCCGATGCGCCGGTAATCTCGGTGCCGAAGAAGGCGAATTCCTCGCCGCGCAGATCCAATCCGGTGTCCTCGACCAAGTCCTCGATGAACCGTTCGCGCCGCGCCGGGTCGGTGCATTCGTGCGCGAGGCCCCACAGCTTGGCGTCGTCCTCGGTCAGCTGGGTGTCGACCGTCGCGGTGTGCAGGCAAAACCGTGGATCACGCAGCAGGTCGGCGAATTTGGTGGTGCCCGGCATCCCCGGCAGCCACAATCGGTCCCCGAAAATCCGGGGCTCCATCGGGGAGATGCGTGGGAATCCGTCGGATCGCGTGGTCGCGAGCAGGCACAGATTGCCGGTGGCGCGATGGCGCCGAGTGAAGACTTCGGCGATGGCCGGCGCTGCGGCGACGAACTCTGCCCAGGTCATGGATTCGACACTAGGTCCGGGCGCCGACATCTCCCGCGTCGTGTTGAAACCCGTTGTCCGCCCACAGCGTCGCGATGGACAGGCCGGCTCGGCGCAACAGCGCACGCGTCAACGGCAAGCCGATTCCGATCACCGCCGACGGGTCGCCGTCGACGCCGTCGATGAACCATCCACCCAGGCCGTCCAGGGTGAACCCGCCCGCGACCCGCAACGATTCCCCATCGGCCAAGTAGGCCTCGAGGTCGTCGGGCTCTGGTGCTCCGAAATGCACTGTAGTGATGGATGTTTCGGATTCGCAGTGGGCAATGTCGTTGTCCTGCAGGCGAATAACGCAGTGGCCGGTATAGAGCTGGCCGGATCGCCCGGCCATCGACTGCCAGAGGGTGCGGGCGGCTTCGATGGATTCCGGTTTGCCGCATAGCCGGCCGTCCAGGTAGAGCATCGAATCGCAGCCTACGACAACACAATCCGCCGACAACGGGCGTTTCAGGCAGGCCGCGACGTCCTCGGCTTTGGCTCGAGCCAGCGCGCACACCACATCGGCGGGCGAGGCGTCGGGTCCCAGACCGGCGATCAGGCGATCCTCGTCGACGCCGGAGACGACGACCAGGGGATCGATGCCCGCCTGGCGCAGCACCTTGAGGCGGCCGCTTGATGCCGACCCGAGCACCAGTCGGGTCATCGCTGCATGTGGATGCGTTCCTGCAGGGTGACTCGCTGGTAATTGCTGATCGCATAGCGCAGCTTGTCGACCGGAAGGCCCCAGCGGGTGCTTTCGGGCTGCTCGGGCTGCGCGCCACCGCCGGCGCTGCCCAGCACCGTGACCAGCGCCGCCACCTCCGCGGCCGTGGGACGGCCCCGCAGAATCTTGATGTGCGGCAGGTGCGGGGTGTCGGCAGCCTCGGTGGCCTCGTCGATGTCGCTCACCGGGCCTGAACCGTTCGCTTCGCTCATAGCGGAATGTTCCCGTGCTTCTTCGGCGGCAGGTGGGAGATCTTGCGTTCCAGCAGACGCAGCGACGTCGCGATGTAACCGCGGGTGTGCGACGGCGGGATCACCGAGTCGACGTATCCGCGCTCGGCGGCGACGTACGGGTTGACCAGGGTGTCCTCGTACTCCTGCTGCAACTGCAACCGCAGCTCATCAACATCGCGGCCCTCCTTGGCGGCCTCTTTGAGCTGCTGGCGGTAGACGAAGCCGACGGCACCCGAGGCGCCCATCACCGCGATCTGCGCGGTCGGCCAGGCCAGGTTGACGTCGCACCCCATGTCCTTGGAACCCATCACGCAGTAGGCGCCGCCGTAGGCCTTGCGGGTGATCACGGTGATCTTGGGGACGGTCGCCTCGCCGTAGGCGAACAGCAGCTTGGCCCCGCGCCGGATGATGCCGTTGTATTCCTGGCCGGTGCCCGGCAGGAAGCCCGGCACGTCGACCAGCATGATGATCGGGATGTTGAAGCAGTCGCAGGTCCGCACGAACCGGGCCGCCTTCTCCGAGGCGTTGATGTCCAGGCAGCCCGCGAACTGGGTCGGTTGGTTGGCCACGATCCCGACCGGACGGCCGTCGACGCGGCCGAATCCGACGACGATGTTCTGCGCGTAACCGCCCTGCACTTCCAGGAATTCGTCGTCGTCGAGGATGCGGGTGATCACCTCGTGCATGTCGTACGGCTGGTTCGGCGAGTCGGGGATCAGGGTGTCCAGCTCGAGGTCCTCGTCGGTGAGGTTGTCCTCGATCGCCCCTTCCGGGGCCGGCACGGCGTAGCGGGGCGCGTCGGTGAAGTTGTTGGGCGGCAGATAGCCCAGCAGGTCGCGGACCCAGTCGAAGGCGTCCTGCTCGCCGGAGGCGACGTAGTGCAAGGTGCCCGACTTGGCCATGTGGGTGTGGGCGCCGCCGAGTTCCTCCATCGTGACGTCCTCGCCGGTGACGGTCTTGATGACGTCAGGGCCGGTGATGAACATCTGGCTGGTCTGGTCGACCATCACGACGAAGTCGGTCAGGGCGGGGGAGTAGACGTGCCCGCCGGCCGCGGCGCCCATGATCAGCGAGATCTGCGGAATCACGCCGGAGGCGAGGATGTTGTTGCGGAAGATGCGGCTGTACAGGCCCAGCGAGACGACGCCCTCCTGGATCCGCGCGCCGGCGCCGTCGTTGATGCCGATCAGCGGGCGGCCGGTCTTGATCGCCAGCTCCTGGACCTTGACGATCTTCTCGCCGTACACCTCGCCGAGGCTGCCGCCGAACACCGTGGCGTCCTGGCTGAAGATGCAGACGTCGCGGCCGTCGATGGTGCCGTAGCCGGTGATCACGCCGTCGCCGAGCGGGCGGTTGGCGTCCAGGCCGAAATTGGTGCTGCGGTGCTTGGCCAGCGCGTCGAGCTCGACGAACGAGTCCTCGTCGAGCAGCGCGAGGATGCGCTCTCGGGCGGTCAGCTTGCCCTTGGCGTGCACCTTCTCGACGGCCTCTTCGCCGACGGGGTGCAGGGACTCTTCGCGGCGCTTGTGCAGTTCGGCCAGCTTGCCCGCGGTGGTGTGGATGTCGATGGTGTGCTCGGCAGCGGGTTCCGCAGTGTGGTCGGTAACGCTCGTCATGGGAGTCGATGTTATCGGCCGCCGCACGCGACGCGTGGGAGGCCCTTAGTAAGGCCTTAAGGAGTCTGGCAGTAGTCTCCGCTGATGGGCGCCGACCCGGCAATCGACTGGACCGAAGAACACGACGTGCTGGTCGCGGGGTCGGGCGGCGGCGGGGTCACCGGCGCCTACACCGCGGCGCGGGAAGGCCTCGACGTGCTGCTGGTCGAGGCGACTTCGAAATTCGGTGGCACGACGGCCTACTCGGGCGGGGGCGGCGTCTGGTTCCCGTGCAATCCCGTGCTCGTCCGGGCCGGCATGGACGACGACACAATCGAGGACGCGCTCACCTACTATCGGGCCGTCGTCGGCGAGCGCACGCCCCGCGACCTGCAAGAGACGTTCGTGCGTGGCGGTGCGCCGCTGATCGAGTACCTCGAGGGCGACCCGAACATCAAATTCGTGCCGCTGCCATGGCCCGACTACTACGGCAAGGCGCCCAAGGCGCGCCTGGACGGCCAGCGCCACATCGCCGCCAAGCCGTTGAAGGTGGCCGCCGCTCCCGAATTGCGCGACGCGATCCGCGGGCCGCTGGACACCGACCGGCTCGGTGCCGAGACTCCGTCGGACTACTACCTCGGCGGCCGTGCACTGATCGCGCGTTTCCTCAAGGCCATCGAGCAATACCCCACCGCGTCGCTGCAACGCGACACCGCGCTGGTCGAGCTGGTGGTGTCCGACGGCCGGGTGACCGGAGCGATCGTCGAGACCGCCGGCAGACGCCGGGCGATCCGCACCCGATTGGGTGTGCTGCTGGCCGCGGGCGGTTTCGAAGCCAACGAGGAGTTGCGCCGCGAATACGGTGTGCCGGGCGTGGCGCGAGACACCATGGGAGGCCCGGGAAGTCGCGGACTGGCGCTGCGGGCCGGCATCGCCGCGGGCGCCGATACCGATCTGCTCGATCAGGCCTGGTGGTCGCCGGGCATGACCCATCCCGACGGCCGCTCGGCGTTCGCGCTGTGGTTCACCGGCGGCATCTTCGTCAACGAGCACGGCAACCGGTTCGTCAACGAGTCGAGGGCCTACGACCGGGCCGGGCGCGAGATCATCGCGCAGCTGCAGGACGGCTCAATGTCGTTGCCGTACTGGATGATCTACGACGACAAGGAAGGCGAGGTGCCGCCGGTCAAGGCCGCCAACGTGTCCATCGTCGAGACCGAGAAGTACGTCGCCGCCGGGTTATGGCACACCGCCGACACCCTCGAGGAGCTGGCCGCCATGATCGGGGTCCTGCCCGATCGGCTGGTCGCAACGGTGGCCCGGTTCAACGGTTTTGCCGCCTCCGGTGTCGACGAGGACTTCGGCCGCGGTGACGAGGCGTTCGATCGCGCGTTCTCGGCGGGTGCGTCGCCGCTGGTGCCCATCGATCAGCCGCCGTATCACGCCGCGGTGTTCGGCATTTCCGATCTGGGCACCAAGGGCGGGCTGCGCACCGACGCCGCGGCGCGCGTGCTCGACAAGTCCGGCAACCCGATCCCCGGTCTGTACGCGGCGGGTAACACGATGGCCGCGCCCAGCGGGCTGGCGTATCCCGGTGGGGGCAACCCGATCGGGACCAGCATGGTGTTCAGCCATTTGGCCGCGCTCGACATGCGGGACCGGCGATGAACCGGGACTCACTGAGGCCGCCATTGGATGCGGCTGCACTGCGCAAAGAGCTCGTCGGAACCGGAATAGGTTGGCGGCGCCTCGATGTCGTCGAGCAGACCGGTTCCACCAACGCCGATCTGCTGGCCCGCGCGGCCGACGGCACCGACATCGCCGGGGCGGTGCTGATCGCCGAACATCAGACCGCGGGTCGCGGGAGACACGGCCGCCGCTGGTCGGCGTCGCCGCGGGCACAGATCACGATGTCGGTCGCGGTCAGCGTCGTCGACGTCCCGGTCACGGGGTGGGGCTGGCTGCCGCTGGCCACCGGCGTGGCGGTGGTCGACGCCGTCGCCCCGTTGCTACCGGCCGGGGTGGAACTGGGCCTCAAGTGGCCCAACGACGTGCTCGCCGGGGGCGGCAAGCTGGCCGGGATTCTTGCCGAGGTCGCCCGCCCGGTCGTGGTAATTGGCTTGGGGCTCAACGTGACTCAGGCGCCCGAGGAGGTCGACGGACCGGGCGCGACCTCACTGCTCGACCTGGGCGTCCCCGCCCCCGACCGCGACCAGCTGGTTGGCTCGGTGTTGCGGGAGCTCGGGGGGCGGATCGTCAGGTGGCAGACCGCTCGCGGTGCCGACTGGCAGTTAGCCGCCGACTACCGGACGCACAGCCTGACGGTCGGCAGCCGGGTGCGTGCCCAGCTGCCGGGCGGGAAGGAAATCGTCGGCACTGCCAGCGGTATCGACGATCACGGCCGGCTGTGCTTGGAGACCGGTAACGAGACCGTCGTCGTTTCGGCCGGTGACGTCGTTCATTTGCGGGGCTAATGTCACCACATGAGCTATCCCGATAACGCCCTGGCCGCCGGCGAACAGGTTGTCATACATCGTCATCCGCACTGGAAGCGATTGATCTGGCCCGTCGTGATTTTCATCCTGGCGACCGGGCTGGCGGCCTTCGGCTCCGGGTACGTCAACTCTACGCACTGGGAGCAGACGGCCAAGAACATCGTCCACGGTGTCATCTGGGTGATCTGGCTGGTGATCGTCGGCTGGCTGACGTTGTGGCCGTTCTTGACTTGGCTCACCACACATTTCGTCGTCACCAATCGCCGCGTGATGTATCGGCACGGATTGCTGACCCGCAGCGGTATCGACATCCCGCTGGCGCGGATTAACAGCGTGGAATTCCGGGACAAGATTTGGGAGCGCCTATTTCGCACCGGGACACTGATTATCGAGTCGGCGTCACAAGACCCGTTGGAGTTCTACAACATTCCGCGGTTGCGCGAGGTACACGCGCTGTTATATCACGAAGTTTTCGACACCCTGGGTTCCGAGGAGTCGCCGAGCTGAGAATTCCGGCTCGCCCGATTGCGCCAGGCGCGCAGCATGGTGACGTTGCCGGACTCGACCTCGTCCTCGAATACCTCGGCGATCCCGCCGGCGGTGAGCGCGGATTCCAGTGCCTTGTCGGGATTGCGGGCGAACTGGTCGGGGAACACCCAGCGCCGGAACGCCCAGAACCGGAACGCCATCTGCAGCAGGTTGCCGATGATGTAGGCGGAGATGAAGTCGGCGATATTCTCCACGGCCAGCGACACCGTCGGCTCCCGTAGCTGCAGCACGTAGCTGGAAACCCACAGCGGTGCCATGCTCAGCAGCACGCCCACGCCACTGAACGCGAAGAACAGCAGCGCCTCGTGATGGCGCTCGCGGCCGCCCCGGTCGCGGAAGCTCCACTCTCGGTTCAGCACGTAGGACGCGATGACCGCGACAATGCCCGCGATCACCTTGGCCGTTACCGGCTTGGTGTCCAGAATCGTGAGCTTGAGGGTGTAGAAAATTGCCGAGTCGATGATGAAGGTGGTGCCCCCGACGATGGCAAATTTGATGAATTCATGATGGCGCTGCGCAGAGGGCTGAAAGGCCGCAGGTAAGCGCGCGATCGTGGCATCAGCGAAGGACACAACAGCTGAGTCTACGGACGGACTCGAAAACGGCGCAAAATGGTACCTAACGATTTCGCGTCATAGCCGGTCAACACACCGGCGGGTGTCGTGACACCATGATGGCCGTGCCGAGTACACCCACCCCGCAGGTCGCCATGGTCGGCGGCGGCCAACTAGCCCGGATGACGCACCAGGCCGCGATTGCGCTGGGGCAGAGCCTGCGGGTGCTGGCCACCGCTGCCGACGAGCCCGCCGCCCAGGTCACACCCAATGTGGTGATCGGATCGCACACCGATCTGGAAGACCTGCGCCGGGTCGCCGCCGGCGCCGGCGTCCTGACCTTCGATCACGAGCAGGTCCCGACCGAGCTGCTGGAGAAACTGGTCGCCGAGGGCATCAACGTGGCACCGCCGCCGCACGCTTTGGTGCACGCCCAGGACAAGCTGGTGATGCGCCGCCGGCTGGACGCCCTGGGTGCCCCGGTGCCGCGCTATGCCGAGATCCGAAGCGTCGACGAGCTCGATGCCTTCGCCCGGCGTATGGGCGGCCCCGTGGTCGTGAAATCGGTTCGCGGCGGGTACGACGGGCGCGGGGTGCGGATGGCCCGCGACCCGTTGCACGCCCGGGAAATTGCCGAAAGCTTTTTGGCCGATGGGGTGCCGGTGATGGCCGAGGAGCAGGTGGACATGCGCCGCGAGTTGTCGGCCCTGGTGGCGCGTTCGCCGTTCGGGCAGGGCGCCGCGTGGCCGGTGGTGGAGACTGTGCAGGCCGACGGGATCTGCGTGCAGGTGATCGCGCCGGCGCGGGACCTGCCCTCCGACGTCGCCGCGGCCGCCCAGCAGCTGGCGCTGCGGCTGGCCTCCGAGCTCGGCGTGGTCGGTGTGCTGGCGGTCGAGTTGTTCGAGACCCCGGACGGCGCACTGCTGGTCAACGAGCTCGCGATGCGGCCGCATAACTCCGGGCACTGGACGATGGACGGGTCGCGCACCAGCCAGTTCGAGCAGCACGTACGGGCGGTGCTGGACTACCCGCTCGGCGACACCGATGCCATCGCGCCGGTGACCGTGATGGCCAACGTGCTGGGGGCCGCGCACCCACCGGAGATGGCCGCGATGTCTATTGATGAGCGTTTGCACCACCTGTACGCGCGGCTGCCCGACGCCCGGGTGCACCTCTACGGCAAGACCGAACGTCCGGGTCGCAAGGTCGGGCATATCAATTTTCTGGGCGACGACGTCGCGGACTTGCTGAAGCTGCGTGAACGCGCCGAGCTGGCGGCACACTGGTTGGCATACGGGCAGTGGACGGATGGATGGGATCCACATGGGTAGCAATCCCCGCGTCGGGGTGATCATGGGCAGCGACAGCGACTGGTCGGTGATGGCCGACGCGGCCGCGGCGCTGGCCGAGTTCGACATCCCGGCTGAGGTCCGGGTGGTCTCGGCGCATCGCACCCCGGGGTTGATGTTCGATTACGCCCGCGGGGCGGCCGGCCGGGGCATCGAGGTGATCATCGCGGGCGCCGGGGGCGCCGCCCACCTGCCCGGCATGGTCGCCTCCGCGACGCCGTTGCCGGTGATCGGGGTTCCGGTGCCGCTGGCCCGGCTGGATGGCATGGACTCGCTGCTGTCGATCGTGCAGATGCCGGCCGGCGTGCCGGTGGCGACGGTCTCGATCGGCGGCGCCCGCAACGCCGGCCTGCTGGCGGTGCGAATGCTCGGCTCGTCCGACCCGGCACTGCGGGCCCGGATCGTCGCGTTTCAGGAGCAGCTGGCCGAGAGCGTGCGGGCCAAGGATGAGGCTCTTCAGGAGCTTCAGGGTAAAGTTACCCGCGAGTAGCAAGAGGGCTAGGAGACTTCAAGATGGCTGGATGGGCCGGACACCCCGACTTCGATCTTTTTCAATTGCCCGAGGAACACCAGGAGTTGCGGGCGGCGATTCGGGCGCTGGCGGAGAAGGAAATCGCTCCGCACGCCGCCGATGTGGACGAGAATTCTCGCTTCCCGAGCGAGGCACTGGACGCGCTGAACGCGTCAGGTTTCAACGCCGTGCACGTGCCCGAAGAATACGGCGGCCAGGGCGCGGACTCGGTCGCGGCCTGCATCGTCATCGAAGAGGTCGCCCGCGTCGACGCGTCGGCCTCGCTGATCCCGGCGGTGAACAAACTCGGCACCATGGGCCTGATCCTGCGCGGCTCCGAGGAGCTGAAGAAACAGGTTCTGCCGTCGATCGCCGATGGCACGGCGATGGCTTCCTACGCCCTGAGCGAGCGCGAAGCCGGCAGCGACGCGGCCGCGATGCGCACCCGCGCCAAGGCCGACGGGGACGACTGGATTCTCAACGGCGCCAAGTGCTGGATTACCAACGGCGGCAAGTCAACCTGGTACACCGTGATGGCGGTGACCGACCCCGACAAGGGTGCCAACGGCATCTCGTCGTTCATCGTGCACGCCGACGACGAGGGATTCACCGTCGGGCCGAAGGAGCGCAAGCTCGGTATCAAGGGTTCACCGACCACCGAGCTCTACTTCGAGAACTGCCGCATCCCGGGCGATCGGATCATCGGCGAGCCGGGCACCGGTTTCAAGACGGCGTTGGCCACCCTGGACCACACCCGTCCGACCATCGGCGCGCAGGCCGTCGGCATCGCGCAGGGCGCGGTGGATGCCGCCATCGCATACACGAAGGACCGCAAGCAGTTCGGCGAGTCGATCAGCAGCTTCCAGGCGGTCCAATTCATGTTGGCCGATATGGCGATGAAGGTGGAGGCCGCTCGGCTGATGGTCTGCAGCGCGGCCGCCCGGGCCGAACGTGGCGAATCGAACCTGGGTTTCATCTCGGCGGCCTCGAAATGCTTTGCCTCCGACGTCGCGATGGAGGTCACCACCGATGCCGTGCAGCTGTTCGGTGGCGCCGGCTACACCATCGACTTCCCCGTCGAGCGGATGATGCGCGACGCCAAAATCACGCAGATCTATGAGGGCACCAACCAGATTCAGCGCGTGGTGATGTCGCGGGCGTTGCTGCGCTGAAGTTTCGCCGGGACCCGTTAGCCTCAAATTCAGCTCGACTAATAAGATCGAGCGCTAGAACCAAGCTCAGCGTGCGCCGTTCGGAGGGTAGCGGTCACGCGTAGCGCCAAATGAGCAGGTTACGACTGTGGCAAGGGGTGCGAAATGCTTAGCCCAGTCACCCCGGCCGCGACATGGCAAGCGCTGTCGTTGCTCCTGGTCGAAGACGACCGTGCCGACGCGTTACTGGTCGAGGACCTGATTTCCAACGCGGTCGACGACATCCGGGTGACCTGGGCACAGTCGATGGCGCACGCCGAGCGCGAGCTGGCCTCGGCCCGGCCCGACTGTGTGCTGCTGGATCTCCACCTGCCCGACGCCAGCGGCATCGAAGCCCTCGACCGCATCGCCAAGCGCGATGCGACGGTGCCGATCGTGGTGCTGACCGGTTTGAACGACGAGTTCTTCGGCGCGTCGGCGGTCGCGGCAGGGGCGCAGGATTATCTGGTCAAGGGCCGCGTCGAGCCCGAAATGTTGCGCCGTGCGCTGCTTTACGCGATCGAACGCAAGCGAGTGGAGATCATCGCCGCGGACCTGCACGCGACTCAGCTGCGAGCCCGCGAGAACGCGCTGCTCGAACGCGGCCTGTTGCCGTCGCCATTGCTGCTGGACAACCCCGGTGTCGAGATCGTCACCCGGTACTGGCCGAGTCGGGCGGACGCGCTGCTATGCGGTGACTTCTACGACGTGGTGCAGACGCCGGACCGGGTCGTGCACGTCTTGATCGGAGACGTCGCCGGCCACGGCCCCGACGAGGCGGCGCTGGGCGCGGCGTTGCGGATCGCTTGGCGCGCGCTCACATTCGCTGGCGTGCGCGCCGCCGAACTGATGCGCCAACTCGAACGGGTGCTGCACGCCGAACGGATGGGCAGCGGGGTCTTTGCGACGGTGCTGTCACTCGAATTCGCACCTGACACCCCGAGTATCGCCTGTATCCGGGCCGGCCATCCGGGTATGTTGCGCCAAGGCGCCGCGACTGTGGAATGGATCGAGCCGCCGGCCGGTCCGGCGCTGGGACTGGGCGCCGACGACTGGCCGCAGTCCGAACTGGAATTGCCGGTGGGCAGGGGCTGCTGTTGCTCACCGACGGACTTTTCGAGGGATATTCCGGAACCGGCAACGAGCGACTGGGGGAGGAAGGCTTGCTGGCGCTGGCGCGTACCCACGACGGCTTGCCCGGTGCGGCATTCGTCGACGCGCTGATCGATGGTGCGGGACAGCTTGCCGAGCCACGCGGGGGCCTCACCGACGACATCGCCGTGGTGCGCGTAGAGCGGACGGCGACGTGATCGCCGACGCCCACCCCCGAGCTCAACTCACCGTCCGGGGCTGGCTGTTCCTGGTGTTGTTCAGCATGGGTGTGCTGGTGCTTGCCGGTGCGGCGGCGGGCACGGTGTTGCTGAATCGCACCGACGAGGTGACGCGCAGCCTGAGCCAGGAGATTCAGCCGGCGCGGCGCGCCGCCATCCAGCTGCAGGCGGCGGTGCGGGACCAGGAAACCGGCGTGCGCGGTTACGCGATTGCCGCCGATCGGCAGTTCCTCACGCCGTACTACGACGGGCAACACGCCGAACATGCGGCGGCCGAGGAGATCCGGCAGCTGGTCGGTCAGCGCGTGGACCTGCTCAATGACCTGGACGCGATCGAACGGGCCACCGCGAATTGGCGGGCCAGCTTTGCCGAGCCGCTGATCGCAAGCGTGACGCCGCACTACCCCGACGTCGTGAACAGCAGGGTCGTGGATCGCGGAAAGGCCGAATTCGACCACCTGCGTGAGCTTTTCGATAACCAGAATGCGGACTTCGTTGCTGCGTCCACGCATGCCACCGACGAATTGAAAGACATCAGGGCCTGGCGGGACCGGGTGCTGGGCGCAGTGGTGCTGGTCTTCTTCGGTCTCGCCATCACGCTGGGGCTGCTGACCCGGGGCGCCATCACCCTTCCGCTCGCGTCGCTGGCCGCGGCCTGCCGGCGCATTACCGAGGGCAACTTCACCGAATCCATCACGCCCCCGCGGCGGCCCAAGGACATCCACGACATGGCGATCGACGTCGAGAACATGCGGCAGCGGATCGTTTCGGCGCTCGAAATATCCCGGGCGTCCGGGGCGCGATTGGATGAGCAGGCAATCGAATTGAAGCGTTCCAACGCCGAGCTCGAGCAGTTCGCCTATGTCCCTTCACACGATCTGCAGGAGCCGCTGCGCAAGGTCGCCTCGTTCTGCCAGCTGCTCGAAAAGCGTTACGGCGACCAGCTCGACGAGCGCGGAATCGAATACATCGGCTATGCCGTCGACGGCGCCAAGCGCATGCAGGTGTTGATCAATGACCTGCTGACCTTCTCCCGAGTCGGCCGGATGGGCGGTAAGCAAACCAAGGTCGAGCTCGACACGACGCTGGATGCGGCCCTGGCCAACCTCGCCATCGCGATCGAGGAATCAAACACCGAGATCGTACGCCCGGCCCGACCGTTGCCACAGGTGGTCGGCGACCCGACGCTGTTGACGATGTTGTGGCAGAACCTGATTGGCAACGCGATCAAGTTCCGTCACGTCGATCGGTCGCCCCGGATCGTCATCGACTGCGAATCGAGCCCCGATGCTCGTGAATGGTTGCTGACCGTATCGGACAACGGCATCGGCATCGCCCCGGAGTTCACCGAGAAGGTGTTCGTCATCTTCCAGCGGCTGCACGGCCGGGGCGTCTACGCGGGAACGGGTGTCGGCCTGGCGCTGGTGAAGAAGATCGTCGAATACCACGACGGCGCAGTCCGGATCGACACTACGTACACCGACGGAACGCGATTCGAGTTCACGCTCCCCGTAGCCGTGGACATACCACACCAATCCGCCCTGGAAGGAGCGCACCAATGACGGCCGCCGGCAGAGCAATCGAGATCCTGCTCGTCGAGGACGACCCGGGAGATGAACTCATTACACGGGAAGCATTGGAGCACAACAAGTTCCAAAATCGACTACACGTGGCGCACGACGGCGAAGAGGGACTGGACTTCCTCTACAGGCGCGGTCAGTTCGAGGGCGCGCCGCGCCCGGACCTTATCCTGCTGGATCTGAACCTGCCGAAGTACGACGGCCGGCAGTTGCTGGAGAAGGTGAAATCCGACGCCGACCTCGCGCGCATCCCGGTCGTTGTGCTCACCACTTCCTCGGCGGAGGAAGACATTGTGCGTAGCTACAAGCTGCACGCCAACGCCTACGTCGCCAAGCCGGTCGACCTCGACCAATTCATCAGTGCGGTAAGGCAGATCGACGAGTTCTTCCTTCAGGTAGTACGCCTTCCGCGCGTATAGGTTCTTCGGGGCACACGATGCCGTGCGGTGTCACCTCGTAGACCCGGGTGGTCGCGATGTCGAAGAAGATACCGACCACCTGTATATCGCCGGACGCGACTGCGGGTGCCAGGATCGGGTGGTGGGTCAGCCTTTCCAGCTGAATGGCGAGATTGACAATGCTCAGCTGGTCGATCTCGGAGTATCCGACGGATTCGGCACTGGCGCGTGCCGGATGGTGATCCCGGTAGGCATTCAGACTCTCGCCGGCATACTCGAGCCACTGGCCCATCGCGGTCGTGGGGTGGTCACTTTCCCCCTCTAGCAGTACCGTCATCGCGGCGCACGACGAATGTCCGCAGATCACAACCGAACGCACACCCAACTGGCTCGCCGCGAATTCGATTGCGGCGTCAACTGATCGGTCATCCGCGCTCGTCGGCACCAGGTTGCCGAAGTTGCGGACGGTATACAAGTCGCCGGGGCCACTGGCGGTGATCACGTTGGGCAGAATCCGTGAATCCGCGCAGGTAAGGAATAGCGCATACGGATCTTGCGCTCCGCCGAGCCCGGCGATGTGCTGGTGCAAGACGGCCGAGCCGTTGCGGTGGTACTCGTCGACGCGGTCGAGAATCGTGGCGTCGCCGTTGTTTTCGTGATTGGCGCGTGGAGAACGCCAGGGCACCAGCCCGATCGGATTGGTCGCGAAATGACGCTTCGGTGGACTCGCGTGTGCGTTCTGCAGCTTCGCGCCCGTCGTCTCGACGATGACGACGACGCCGCCCCGCGCTTCGTGAGTGCGTTGCCAATCCTCGATCGTCTCGGATACGGAGTCGTCGATGTAGTCCGCGTTCAGGTTCAGCGTGACCTCGGAGCCCTGCGGCACCGATGCGAGCGCTTTGGTCAGCCGCGGCAGCAGCAGGAAGCTCAGTGTGCCATCGATGTCGATCCGCCACTGCTTGGACTGATCGCCGCCGATCGGCTGCACCGCGACGGGCGCGCGGGTAACCCTGACCAGCAGGAAACCGATGGCAACGGCCAGCCCGATGATCACACCTTCCAGCAGGTTGAGGAATACCACCGACGCGAGGGTGACGGCGTACACCGCGAAATTGCCTGTACGCCAGGCTAATTTGATGTGAGCCAGCTTGATCAGCTGGGCACCGACCACGATCAGCAGCCCGGCCAGTGCTGCCTTCGGGATGAGCTCTACCAGGTCGGTGAACAGCGAAGCGAACAGCAGCACCCAAACTCCGTGCAGCACCGCCGACATCCGGGTCCGGACCCCCGCGGCCACGTTGGCCGAACTGCGCACGATCACGCCGGTGATCGGCAGTCCGCCAACCAATCCGGACACCACGTTCGCGGTGCCCTGCCCGATGATTTCCCTGTCGAAGTTCGTGCGCGGGCCGCTGTGCAGTTTGTCGACACCGACCGCGCACAGCAGCGACTCGACGCTGGCGATCAGGGCGATCGTCAGGACGCCGACGATGATGTCCTCGGTCTCGTCCAGCCACGGCACGCCTTTCGGGGACGTTCCCGAGATGTGGGCCAAGTTGAGCGCGTCGAAGAAATTGCCCGACAACGAGATTCGATCGGTGTCCAGCCCCGCCACGATCGCTAGGGCGGTCGCCGCGACGATGGCCACCAGCGGGGCGGGTATCAGCCGTACCTTGGCGGGCAGCCTTGACCACGCCAACAGGATCGCGATGACCGTTCCGCCGGTGATCACCTCATGCAGTTCGTGATGCAGGATCCCGTTGGGCAAGGCGATCAGGTTCTGCCAAGCGGAACTGTGTGACGGTCCCCCCATCAGTACGTGAACTTGCTGCAAGATGATCGTGACGCCGATCCCCGCGAGCATCGCGTGCACGACCACCGGCGCGATTGCCAACGCGGCGCGGGCGAGCCGGCTCAGGCCGAACGCGATCTGCAGCGCGCCCGCGCCAATGGTCATCAGGCACAGCATCGGGAAACCGAGGTCGTCGATCAGTCCGGCGACTACCACGGTGAGGCCCGCGGCCGGGCCACTGACCTGGACCGATGAGCCGCCGAATGTGCCGGCGACGATGCCGCCCACGACAGCGGCGATCAGACCGGCCGCCAGCGGGGCCCCGGAGGCGATCGCGATGCCCAGCGAAAGGGGCAGGGCGACAAGGAAGACGACAAGGGATGCCGGAACGTCGTGACGCAGATTGCGCAGAACGGACCCGGATTCGGCCGTTTCCACGACATCGCTTGTAGGGGCATTCATAGGTCGACTCCTCCAGCGGTTAGGAAGTCGGCAAGCGGCGGTCACTCCCGCGGGCTGACGACTTCTTTATGACCGGTAGAACGTCGTGCGTCAATCATGCGCCTATCGGCCTTGGCAACCAAGACAAGTCAGATAAGCGGACGGCAAGACGTTGCGCCGCCTGCGGCTAGTTCGTATGAGGAAGCTTTCCGCGACTGCCCGATTGCCCGGATAAACCCCTACCGATTCATCGACAACTCAAAGAAACCCAGGTGTCCGTCGTTTGACAACAAGTCGTTTCATGGGCGATTCAAAGAAAGTCGGTGCGAGAAATCAGGACTCGGCCAGAAACATGTCGTTGTGCTGGCCCGGAGCGGGTGGCGGAGCGGTGGCGGCCGCGTCGAAGCTGGAGTAGCGGGCCGGGGTGCGGATCACCGTGATTTCATCGGCACCACTGCCGACCGTCAGGGCGAGTTCGTTTTCGGCGAATAGTGGGGTGTCGACCACTTGCTTCCAGGTGTATGCCAGGCAGGCCATCAAGCCGCCTTCTTGGAGCAGCTCAACCCATTCGGCGGCGGTCTTTGCGGCCAGCGCCGACTCGAGTTCCTCGGTCAACTCCGGATAATTCAACGCGCGCGACCGCTGGTCGATGAACCGCTCGTCGTCCAGCATGTCGGGCCGGCCGATGATCTCGCACAGCTTCGCCCAGTGCTTGGGCACATAAGCGCTGATCACCAGGTACCCGTCGGCGGCCTTGAAGGCATCCGATGGCTGGGTGGCGAAGCCAACGCCCTTGCGCTTCCTGGTAGTTGGTGCCGCGTCCGGCTTCGGCCTGGGCTGCTCGGTGGGCTTGTTGAGGTGAATCGTCAGCTGGCTGGCCTGCAGCCCCACCGCGACGTCGTACATCGCGACTCGGACCACGTCCGCCACGCCGTGGCGCTCGCGATTCAGCAGCGCGGCCAGCACCGCCTGGGCGAGCACGTGGCCACTGGCGGCGTCGACGAGCTGGAACGGAATGATCTGTGGTTTGCCGCTCGGCGTGGGCATTCCGGTGGTCATGCCCGACTCGGCCGCGACCATCAGGTCGACGCCCGGCCGGCTGCCCTCCGGACCATTGCCACCGTAAGCGGACAGGCGAGCGTAGATTAGTTTCGGATTGGGGGACCGTAACTCATCGGGTCCCAAGCCCATTCGCTCCATCACCCCGGGGCGGAAACCCTCGAGCACGACGTCGGCCGTGTCGACCAGCCGCAAGATCTGTTGCTTGGCTTCGTCATTGGTCAAGTCCACCGCCACCGACTTCTTGCCGCGGTTGTGCGGCCAAAACAGCGTGGGCAGGGGCGGCCGGCCCGGCAGCACCGCGACGATCTGCCGGGCCGCCTCGCCGTGGGGTGCCTCGACCTTGATCACTTCGGCACCGAGGTCGGCCATGATCTGCCCGGCCAGCGGCCCGGCGATGTTCTGCGTGAAATCGAGAACCCGATATCCGTCAAGTGGCTTGGGCGGCTGGCTGTTTGGCATATCGAGGCCTTCCTCTTAACCTGCCCTGTGCAAAACTGCGGTGCAGTAATAGTTCTTGGCGAACGGGGCATCTTCGCCGTCGGGCTGCTGCGGTAATCCGTTGTCGGCCAACAATTCGTTCAGTGGAGTGCTGATGGGATGCCAGCCGCGGTCGCGCAGATACGTGGCCGCATCGTTGCGCTCGCCCGGAAAGCCCAGATCGTCGAGTACGACATCGAGCCCTTTCTCCCGCCACCGCTGGCTGGCGCCGTCCAGCGCGTGCTGGTTGCAGCCGGTGTTCAGAAATACCTCGGCCACCAGTCGGCTGCCGTCGGCGGACAGTGCGGTGATGCTATCCAGCAGACGGTCCTGCGCGTCGGGTGGCAGGAAGCCGAGCAGGCCCTCGGCGGCCCACGCGGCCGGCCGGCCGGTATCGAACCCGGCCTGCTTCAGCGCCGACGGCCAATCGTGGCGCAGGTCGACCGCGACGGCCCGGATCTCGGCGGTGGGCTTGGCGCCGAGCGCTTCGATCGTCGTGGTCTTGAACGCGATGACCTCCGGCTGGTCGATCTCGAATACCGTCGTTCCCGGGGCCCAGTCGAGTCGGTATCCGCGCGCGTCCAGGCCGGAGGCCAGGATGACGACCTGGCGGATGCCCGCGGCTTCGCCGTCCGCCTGGGCGTCGGCAAAGAACGCATCGATGTAGCGCGTGCGGGCGGCCAGCAGGTCGGTCATGCGCTGCATGCCCCACGGCGCGCCGGGCTCGTCGACGTCGGCGCCGTCGATCTCGGCGTTGGCCCACCGGGTGAAGAAGTCCACGCCGACCGCGCGCACCAGCGGCTCGGCGAACCGGTCGTCGATCAGCTCGTCCTTGGTGGCCCGGGCCCGCCCGGCGGCCACCATGGTGGCGGTGGCCCCCACGCTGGTCGCCAGGTCCCAGGTGTCGTTGTCGCTGCGTGCCACGGATCCGCCCTTCCGCCGATTACTGGTTAGACGGATTAACGATGCGGTCCCTGATCGGTGTGCCGTTCCGGGCTCCGGGGCCGCTGCCGCTGCCGGCTTGACACCCGGGCACCGGCGATCCGGATGACAGCTGACGACGCGGGGCCTGGGCACTGTGAGCGGAAGTTGAGCAGCTGAGAATTCCCTGCTTGCTGAAGCGTACCGGAACCAGCGAAACCCCGATGCGGTCAGCGGTATTCGGGCGCGAACGCTCCACAGCCGCGGTATCCTCGCGCGAGATAGTGACTGAGGCGCCGATCTCGCACCATCCAAACGCGAAAAGCTCAGTGCGAGGGCGTGACTCGCATCTGATAGGTAACGCGTCGTAGCGCCGCCCCCGAGCCGTCGCCACCATGGGTGACATACGAGCGGTCAAACGATCTCGGCTGCGGCTTCGGGAGGCAAGCCCCGGGACGGCACCGTCGGGCAAACCCACAGCCGACGGTAGGCGCAGCTCGTCGCGATCATCATGGCGTGCGCGCTGCTGTGCCAGGCGCGATTTCACACTCATGGGAGACGCGCCGATGGGTGCGAGGGCGGGTGCCGGACGCAGCCACAGTGCGGCAGCTTTCCTGCATACCTCTGACCAGGTTGACGAGATTGTCGGGCCGAGGCCGCGCTGCGAGGACAAGGCTCCGACGGTGCTCCCGACACCTGGATGGCCCCGATTTGACCGGCGGACTTGCCAATTCGCTGATTGCGCGCATCGAGAAGCAGCGTGACCTGATTCAGACGATGGATGAGCACTGCCGGTCGATGACGGTCCGTGTCACGAGCCGGTGCACGTCGGTGACTGTGGAGGTCGACGGGCTGGGAGCGATGACAGGGCTGTGGCTACGAGATAGCGCCTACCACAACGGGTCCGAACCACTGGCGCGACTGATCGTCGAAACCGTGCGCGCGGCCGCGGCGGCCGTAGCCGACAGGCAGGCCTACCTCGTCAGAGAATTCGCCCAACGCTTGGCCGCGCTGCGGCAGGCGCCGTTGGTCCGCCGCGACGGCACTACCTTTGCGCCGGACTAGGACGCTGCCCCGTTGACGGCTACCGCCCGTCGCAAGACCGCGGGGTCGTCAAGCGCGGAGGGATGTCGCATCATGAGCCGGACGTCGGTATAGAGATCGGCGATCTTGCTGTCGATGAAAGTGGCCTGAGTTATCTGATCCTGCGCCCATCGCTGGCCGCGCGTGCTTTCGGGCAACGGGACGCCATTCAGGAAATCCAGACGGGCACGGTCGCCGGCGGTGGACACATCCCGCGCCGCATCGACCACCACATGCTGTAGTGCGAAGAAGTCTTTGGCAACCGAGTCGAATTCGCCCGCGCCCGACAAATACGACGATAGGCAGGATGCGTGCAGCGCGGCCGATGACATGCCCTGCCCGTAGACAGGGTTAAACGATGCCACCGCGTCGCCGACGCTGACCAACCTCGCGGGAAAGTTACTCAGGTCGGTGAAATTCCGTCGTCTACTTTCCATCTGGTGAAAAGTGGTGACGTCGCGGCTAGCTTGACCGGCTGCCACCGTCGCGAAAGAAGATTCAAGATGTGTGCAGGTAGCCCGGAAGTCGTCGGGCGTCTGGCCCGGGCGATCGGGTCCGCAACCGATCAAACAGACCATCCACTGGTCGTTTTCTACCTTGGCAGCGCTCGCTATCGCGACACCGTCCACGGTGTGGCCCGGGCTGAAGATTGACATCATTGCGTTGACGTGCAGATCCGCCGACGCCTCCGAGCTGTCAAAGATTGCCGTCGCGTAGTTGATCGGCAGGGCCACCCGATCCAGCCGCGGCTGGTCGAACCCGGCGTTGCTCACCCATTTTGAGATCCGGCTGGCTCGACCCATCGCGTCGACGACGAAGTCGACTGCCAACAGGGCGGTACCGGCGGAGTCCACGAATTCGACGGCAGTTACCGCGCCGTCCCGATATCGCAGCCCGGTCGCCCGGGCGTACTTGACGGATGTATTGGCCCGGGACAGCACCGTCGTGCGGACCACTGATTCGAGCAACGGCCGCGTGGCGCTGAGCATTTCGTACTCGCGGGTGCTTGGTGCCATCGAGTTGCCGTCGAGCGTCTGGGCTTCGGAGGTGATTCTGATGGCCCCATTAGCCAGCGCCTCCTCGGTGAAACCCGGAAGCCACCGATCCAGCCACTGAGCCCCGGCGGCCAACAGCACGTGTAGTTGGTCTCCCTGCGGCACGCCCGGTCGCGACGCTCGATCATGAAGTTCGTCGTGCTCGATGATCACGACATGGCGCGCAAAGTCGGACAGCACCCGGGCAGCGAATAGTCCCGCGATGCTGCCACCGAGCACGCAGGCGGTGTCGAACACCAATCGCTGATCGAAGGGCGGCTCGGCGCTGAGCAAACTGTCGAATATTCCAGCGTCGTCGCGTGGGTTAAACGCCGAGTCCGTAACACTAACAACCATTTTGGCCCCCCTAAGCCCTGCTTTGACCGACCGTATCCGTCCAGTGGTATCGGGGCAATAGCATTAGTTTTCATTGTGGGAGCCATCGCAAACACTGATGGCACAACGTGAGTAGGTGTCAAGCAGCTGAGAGCGCATGGCTGATAGCGACTTCCGGGAGCATCAGCGATGTGTGTGCTTGTTCCCCGGCTTTAGCGGCGCCGCGACAGGCAAACGGCGCCGCACGGCTCGTCGCACTGCCGGGAACCGGGCCCGCAGCGCTTGCAGGGAGTCGATCGTTTCTATGAGTTGATAATGACAACCATTTGCATTAAGTTGATGCCCGCAAGAGCGCCTACAGCAGGGGGTATCTGCGCGTGACGTCTGGGGTTGACGTGGCATGACGGCTCCGATCTGGATGGCGGTGCCACCGGAGGTGCACTCTGCGCTGTTGAGCAACGGCCCCGGTCCCGCGTCGTTGCTCGCCGCGGCAGGGGAGTGGGAGGCGCTGAGTGTCGAATACGCTTCGGCGGCCGACGAACTCGGCGCATTGCTGGCGCAGACGCAGGCGGTCGCCTGGCAGGGCCCCAGCGCCGAGTCTTATGTGGCCGCACATGCGCCGTATCTGGCGTGGCTGACGCACGCCAGCGCGGCGGCCGCCGCTGTCCATGAGGAGGCGGCCGCGGCCTACGTCGCGGCGTTGGCGGCGATGCCGACCGTGGGCGAACTGGCCACCAACCACCTCCTCCACGGCGCGCTGGTGGCGACGAATTTCTTTGGCATCAATACGATTCCGATCGCGGTGAACGAGGCCGACTACGCAAGGATGTGGGTGCAGGCAGCCACCACGATGACGACGTACCAAGCCGTCACCGGCGCCGCGGTGGCGGCCGCACCGCAGGCGGGCCCGGCACCTCAGATTCTGAAGTCCGACGCCGCGACCGACGACGATCCGGGAGACGAGGATCACGACCCCACGGTCGACAATCCGCTCAACGAGTTCATCGCGCAGATACTGCGGCTCTTCGGGATCGATTGGAAACCCGGCGAGGGGACCGTCAACGGGCTTCCGTACGACTCCTATACGAACCCGGGCCAACTGTTGTTCTGGGTGGTCCGAGCGCTGGAGCTGCTCGAGGATTTCGAGCAGTACGGTCAATTGCTGCAGCAGAATCCGGCCTTGGCGGCCGAGTACTTGGTCCAACTCGAGACCCTGGACTGGCCGACGCACATCGCCGAGATCGCGAGCTGGCTGGGGTCTCAGCCGGAACTGTTGGCGGTGCCCGTGCTGATCGCGGTGGCCCCGCTTGGGGCCGTCGGGGGGGTTGGCGGGGCTGGCCGGGCTGGCCGCGGGACCGCATCCCGTCGTGGCGGCGCCGCCAGCCCCGCCGGTCCCCGCTTCGCCCGGCCTGGTGCCGGCGCTCGGGACAGCACCGATCGCCGCGCCCGCGACGGCTCCGGCTTCGGCGCCCGCCCCCGTGCCGACCACCACCGTGGCCGGTCCCGCTCCGCCGCCCGCGCCACTCGCCGGGGGCGGACCCGGATTCGTGCCGCCCTACGCCATCGCGCCGCCCGACATCGGGTTCGGCTCCGGGATGAGCGCCAGCGCCGGCGCGAGCGCGAAAAAGAAGGCGCCGCAACCCGATAGCGCCGCAGCAGCGGCAGCCATGGGTGCGCGGGAGGCGGCGCGGACGCGACGACGGCAGCGGGTGCACCACCGCGACTACGGCGACGAGTTCATGGACATGAACGTCGACGTCGAACCGGACTGGGGAGGCGCATCGCAGATGGCCTCGGATTCGGGCGCGGGCATGCTCGGATTTGCGGGCACGGTACGCAAGGGGGTCACCGGGTCAGGCTTGACCTCGTTGGTCGGTGACGAATTCGGCAGTGGCCCAACAATTCCGATGCTGCCCAGCACGTGGGACTTGGACCGGGAATAGCGGTGACGCTCAGTCGAGGCGGTAGCGGATCAACCGAGAACTATTGGCCACCACGGCGACCGACGACGCATTGTGCAGGATCGCGGCCAGCACGGGGGACAGGGCCCCGCCCGCACCGATGATCAGCCCAACGGCGTTGACGGCGATCGACATGCCGTAGTTCTCTCGGATCACATCGACCGCCCGGGCGCCTAGATCCCGCACGTCGAGCAGGCGATGCAGGTCGTCGTTAGCCAGCGCCACGTCGGCGGTTTCGACGGCGACGTCGGTTCCGGCCAGCCCCATCGCGATGCCGATGTCGGCCGCCGCCAGCGCCGGGGCGTCGTTGATGCCGTCGCCGACCATGCCGACGATGTAGCCTTCGCCCTGCAGCTGGCGCACCACGTCGAGCTTGTCCTCCGGCATGACCTCGGCGCGCCACTCGTCGATGCCCAGCTCGCCGGCGACCACCCGCGCGATGTCCGGGTGATCGCCGGTGAGCATGACTATGCGTCGAATCCCGTTGGCGCGCAACTGCTTCAGCACGTCGGCAGCTTCGGGCCGGACTTCGTCGCGCAGACTGATCAGCCCGACCAGTTTGCCGTCCACCGCCAGCAGCAGCGGGGTCTCGGCCTCGCGGCGCAGCTTGTCGACCCACTCCTTGGCCTTCTTCGACACCCTGACCTTCTCGGCCTGCAACAGCGACGGGCTGCCCAGCAGCAGGGTGCGGCCGTCGGCCCAGGTCCGCATGCCTAAACCGACCAGCACCTCGCACTCCTCGTGCGGCGGGATACTGATGTGGCGTTCCTCGGTGGAGCGGATGACCGCCTCGGCCAGCGGATGGCGGGAATGGATCTCCGAGCTGGCCGCATACGCCAGCACCTGCTCGGGTTGCCAATCCTTATGCATCGCAACAATATTGGTGACTACCGGGCGACCAACGGTCAGTGTCCCGGTCTTGTCGAACACGATCGCGTCGACCCGGCCCGCCTGCTCGAGATGGGATCCGCCTTTGATCAGGATGCCCCGGCGGGCGCCGTTGCCGATCGCGGCGCTGATCGCGGTCGGGGTGGCCAGGCCTACCGCGCACGGGCAGGCGATCAGCAGCATGGTCATCGCGCGCCGGACGTCGCCGGTGATCGCCAGCGTGATCGCCGAGACGATGAACGAGCTGGGAACAAAGCGCCGCGAGAAGTTTTCGCCGACCGTCTGGATGGGCGCCCGATCGTGCTGCGCCTCCTCGACACGGGTGATGATGCGCCCGATCGTGGTTTGTTTGTCGACGGCCTTGGCGCGCACCACGACGCGTCCGCGCACCACGACCGAGCCTGCGTGCACGCGTGTTCCGACGCCGACGCTCACCGGCAGGTTCTCGCCGGTGATCGCGGATTGGTTGACGATGGCCTCGCCGTCGACCACTGCGCCGTCCACCGGGATCGCCACGTGGTCGTGCACCACCACCTCGTCGCCCAGCTCCAGGCTGTCGATCGGGACCTGGACCTGGTTGCCGTCCGGCAGCCGGATCCACGCCGTGTCCTGGCTGCCGCGCAACAGCTCCGAAATGGCACGCCTGGTTCGTCGCAACGTCAGATCTTGTAGATACTCGCCGATATTGAGTAGCCACAACACGGTCAGCGCGACCACGTTCTCGCGCAGGATCAGACTCGCCACGGTCGCGGCCGAGACCAGTGCGTCGGTGCCGGCCCTGCCGGATCGCAGCGAACGCAGGGCGCCGCGCAGGAACGGGTAGCCGGTGAAGATCGTGACGCCGGTGGCGACCACCCGGCCGCTGGGCCCAAGCAGCGGCGGCCGGGCGAACACATAGCGGCGCACCCCGAGCAGGCTCAGGGCGAGGCCGCCGATGACCATGCGCAGCACGTCGGAGTTGCGGATCTCCGACGAGTGGGGTGCGCGCGCCGGAATCAATTCGCTGGCAACGTGTTCAGCGTCGCTGATCGCCGCCATTACCTCGGCGCGGTCGCAGCGGCGCGGTGAATACCAGACTACGACCGATCCGGTGCGCGGGTAAGCGTGCACGGCGCGCACGCCGGTCTGCTTGGCCACGGCCTCTTCGACCGCGACGGCGCGGCGGGTGTTCAAACGCACCCATGGGACCAAAAGCCGCATGCGGCCGGCGGCGTCCGAAAGTACTTCTAAGGCTGGGTCTTTGGCAGTTGCGATGTCTTCAACGATCGCGAGGCTCATGGCGAGCGATCAGTGGTCGTGATCGTGGGTGTCGCCCAGCGACGGGGTGGGCGCCTCCTCGCCGATGCGCTCGCGGGCTTCGGCCATCACATCGGCGAGTTTGAGTCGCGCCGACTCCGCGGCAGTTTCGGCCTTGCGGGTGCCGCGCAGTCCCAGCTCGGCGCCCTTGACGGCGGTCTCGTGCAGTGGTGCCTTGGCCGCCGCTTTGCGCACGACTTCGTAGGCCGTCACCCCGACCAGGCCGGTGAATACCGTTCCCGCCGCCTTTGCCAGTAGCCCGTATACGGCCATTGCCTGATCCCTTCTCCACCGCCCGGTTGTTAATGGCAACCATTATCAGAAAGCTACGCCGGAGGCGACGAAACAGCCAAGCGGCCTGCCTGTTGTCGCGCCGTACACCCCATGCTTGCACGAAATTAACATTGATGTATTGCTATATCAATATGCATTTAGAGGACGCGGGTGACCTTCTCGGTCTCGATTCGGCGTTGCAGCGCCCCCGGATCGGGGTTCGCCACCTGCACCAGCGACGCGCCCACGGCCATGACGGCCAGCAGGCCATCGACCAGCTCGGCGGGGCCGGGCCACGACGCGGTGGACAGTACCCGATCCGCAGCCGTCAAACCCCGTGCAGCCGCTGAGTTTTCACACTCGGCCAGAATTTCCTCGACGGAGCGGCCGGCCAGCGCGGCGCCGGGATGGCGTTCGGCGACGATCTGGTCGCCGTGCACCCGTACCGCGGTGGCGTAATCGGTGACGCCGATCGGCAGGTCGGATCCCCCCAGGTTTGCAGGACGACCGAACGGATCGAGCGACAACACCGCGACTTCACCGCCGGCGACGGCAGCGTCGGCCTCATCCAGGCGCTCGGCCGTGCACAGCGCCACATCCGCGGGACTCGCGTCGAGCACGGCCTCGGCGCCGATCCACCACACCCCGAATAACACCGCCGCGGTCTGCCAGTGCGCCGGCAGAAGGATCGCCACCCGGCTGGCCGGCCCCGCGCCCAGCTCGTCGCGTAATAGGTTGCCGGTCTTGGCCGCCCAGTTGGCCAGCGTCACCGCGGACAGCTCGATGCGCTCGCCGGTGGCGTCGTCGTAGTAGGTAATGCGCGGACCGACCGGGTCGGCCCGCAGCATCGGATCGAGGATCGCTGTCGACAGGGTGGTCAGTTGATGCACTCCGGCTTGTCGCTGCCGGCCGTCAGGATCGGCGACGGTGCGGGGATATTCGGGTCGGTGGCCGATTGGTTCGTCACCCGAGCCGGCGCCGTCGTGCTGCCGGACAGGCCGGAGCCGGGGCCGGTGTAGTCGTTGGCCAGCACCACGCGGACGGATCCCGGCGCCAACGACGCATCCGGTACGACAGGCAACCCGCCCAGCTCCTTGGAGACTTCCTGCGCTCCCATGTCATCGGGCTTGTTGGCGCGCACCTGGCTGGACTTGACGTGAGCGCCGTCGTTGTTGCCGGCGCCACCGGTGGTAAATCCTTTGGAGCTCAACACATCTGAGACCGCTGCTGCCAGTCCGTTGATGTCGGTGTCGTTGACCACGGTGGCGGTGGTCTTGGCGGGGGTGTAGGCCAATTGCTCGGTCTTGCCCTGATCCTGTTCGTGCAGCAGGCCGGCCACCCAGTCCTGAACCTGGTGCACGTCGACCCGGACCACGCTCTGCATGCCGTCGTCGCTCCAGCCGGCGCCGTCGAGCACCGGGATGGTGGCGAATGCGACGTTACCGCCGGCCAGCTTCTGCAATTGCTGTACGAAGTCCATGACGTTCCAGCCCTGGGAGATCACCACCGAGCGCTGCACCGCCGCCTCCAGTCGTTTCAGCGTGGTCGGGCTGGACAGCGTCTGGCCGGAGATCACCCGGTGCGCGAGCGAGGCCATCACGACTTGCTGACGCACCACCCGATCGAGATCGCCGCGCGGTAGGTCGTGGCGCTGGCGCACGAAGCTCAGCGCTTCGGCGCCGTCGAGTTTTTGCGGACCGGCCGGGAAGTCGGCGCCCGAAAGCGGTTCGTACACCGCATCTTTGAGGCATACGTTGACGCCTCCGAGTGCATCGGTGATCAAGGCGAATCCCAGCAGTCCGATCTCGGCATAGTGGTCGACGGTGACGCCGGTGAGGTCGGCGACGGTCTTGATCAGGGCCTCGCGCCCGGCCTCCGTTCCCTGCGTGGCGGCATCTTCGGCCGAGTCACCGGCTTTGACCAGGTTGGCCCGCTTGGCTTCCCGGGTTTGGCCGTAGACCCCGTTGATCTTCGTCTTGCCTAGGCCGGGGGCCACCACATAGGAGTCGCGGGGAATCGAGATGGCGGTGGCCGACTTCCCGTTGTTCGGTATCCGCACCAGGATGATGGTGTCGGTGTTGGTGGCTTCCTCGTCGCCGGCCTTCAGCGTCGCTAGTTCGTCCTGTGTCAACGCGTTCCCGTGGGCGTCGGTGCGGCTGTCCAGGCCGACCAGCAGGATGTCGATCGCGCCGTCGTCGCCGCCCTGGCCGAGTGACGCGGCCGACATGTGGAAGATGCCGTCTTCGAACGTTCGGACGTTGTTCCACGCGACGCCGGTGCCGAGAACGACGGCGACGGCGAGCACAGTGGCAACAACACGAACCATACGCTGCACAGGCATCGCATTAGGTTACTTGCGGCACATACGCTTCCTTGGTAGCCAGCGGCGGCGTGGCCCGACCTTTCCTGGCGCTTTCGAGACATGCCAGACTCGAACCATGTCGGGCAGGATCGTGATCACCGGAGCCGGTGGGCAGCTGGGCGGTTGTCTGGCCGCACAGGGCGCTGACCAGGGTCGTAACGTCCTCGCGCTGACGTCGGCACAGTGGGACATCACCGAACCCGCCGCCGCCGAGGCGATCGTGACAAGCGGCGATGTCGTTATCAACTGCGCCGCCTACACCGATGTGGACGGGGCCGAGAGTGACCAAGCGCGAGCCTATGCGGTCAACGAGGCCGCACCGGCACACATCGCGCGGGCCTGCGCGCGGGCCGGTGCCCGGCTGATTCACGTCTCGACCGACTTCGTGTTCGCCGGTGACTACGCCGACCCCCACCCGTTCGAGCCCAGCGACGAAACCACGCCGCGTGGCGTCTACGCGTGCAGCAAGCGCGCCGGCGAGGTCGCCGTACTCGCGGCGCTGCCGGAGGCGTCCCAGTGCGTCGTGGTCCGGACCGCCTGGGTCTACACCGGCGGTACCGGCAAGGACTTCGTCGCGATCATGCGCAAGCTCGCCGCCGGTGACGGGCCGATCAAGGTCGTCGACGACCAGGTCGGCTCGCCGACCTACGTTGCCGACTTGGCCGCCGCCCTGCTTCAGATAGCCGATGACGGCGTCCCCGGACCGATCCTGCACGCCGCCAACGAGGGCGTCGTCTCCCGATTCGGGCTGGCCCGCGCGGTCTTCGAGGAGTGTGGCGCCGACCCCGAGCGGGTGAACCCGGTGAGCACCGCGGAATTTCCCCGCCCGGCACCGCGGCCGACCTATTCCGCGCTGTCGAGCCGGCAGTCGGCGGCCGCGGGCATGACGCCGCTACGGCCCTGGCGGTCCGCACTTGTCGACGCGCTGGCCTCGTCTGACGGGCCGGTCGCAGCAGCACGACCGATAATCTCTACGCGTGACTGACGTCTTGCCGGTCGTGACGGTGACGTTCTCGCCGGGCCACCACCTCGAACGATTCCTGGCTTCGCTGTCGCTGGCCACCGAGCGCCCGGTCAGCGTCTTGATGGCCGACAACGGTTCCACCGACGGCACCCCGCAGGCCGCCGTTGAGCGCTACCCGAATGTGCGGCTGTTCAGCACCGGCGGCAACCTCGGCTACGGAACCGCGGTCAACCGCGCGATCGAGCATCTCGGCGAGCGGGGGGAGATCGACGACTGGGTGCTGGTGGCCAACCCGGACGTGCAGTGGGGCCCGAACAGCATCGACGCGCTGCTCGAGGCGGCCGCCCGCTGGCCCCAGGCCGGCGGGCTCGGTCCGCTGATCCACGACCCCGACGGGTCGGTGTATCCATCGGCGCGCCACCTGCCCAGCCTGATCCGCGGCGGCATGCACGCGGTGATCGGGCCGTTCTGGAAGAACAATCCCTGGACGGCGGCGTACCGCCAGGAGCGGCTCGAGCCCAGCGAACGGCCGGTGGGCTGGCTGTCGGGATCGTGCCTGCTGCTGCGCCGTTCGGCCTTCGGTCAGATCGGCGGATTCGACGAGCGTTACTTCATGTATATGGAGGACGTCGACCTCGGCGACCGGCTCGGCAAGGCCGGCTGGCTCAACGTCTACGTGCCTTCGGCCGAAGTGCTGCACCACAAGGGCCACTCCACTGGAGACGATCCGGCCAGCCACCTCGCGGCGCACCACCGGAGCACCTATATCTTTCTGGCCGACCGGCATACCGGTTGGTGGCTGGCTCCGCTGCGCTGGACGTTGCGGGCCTCGTTGGCGCTGCGCTCCCATCTGATGGTGCGCAGCTCGCGCCGGCAGCGTGTGCAGAAGCCGGCAGAAGGGCGGCACTGAATTGGCGATTGCCGGAGTGGATGCGGTGATTCTGGTCGGCGGCAAGGGCACTCGCCTGCGGCCGCTGACGCTGTCGGCGCCCAAGCCGATGCTGCCGACGGCCGGAGTGCCGTTTCTCACCCATATGTTGTCGCGCATCGCCGCGGCGGGCGTCGAACACGTCATCCTCAGCACCTCTTATAAGGCCGGGGTGTTCGAGGCGGAGTTCGGCGACGGGTCCGCGCTCGGTCTGGAGATCGACTGCGTCACCGAAGAAGAACCGCTGGGGACGGGCGGCGGAATCGCCAACATCGCCGACAGGCTGCGCCACGACACCGTCCTGGTGTTCAACGGCGACGTGCTCTCCGGGGCCGACCTTTGCGAGCTGGTGGAGTCGCACCGCGCCAACGAAGCAGACGTGACGCTGCACCTGGTTCGGGTGGGCGATCCGCGGGCCTTCGGTTGTGTGCCCACCGACGAGAACAACCGCGTGCTGGCCTTTCTGGAGAAGACCGAGGATCCGCCGACCGACCAGATCAACGCCGGCACCTACGTTTTCGAGCGCAAGATCATCGACCGGATCCCGCGCGGCCGGCCGGTGTCGGTCGAGCGCGAGGTGTTCCCGTCGCTGCTGTCGGATCCGGACGTCAAGGTCTGCGGCTACGTCGACGCGACCTATTGGCGAGACATGGGCACCCCGGATGACTTCGTCCGCGGATCGTCGGACCTGGTGCGCGGCATCGTCACGTCGCCGGCGCTGAACGGGCATCGGGGCGAGAACCTG
Organism: Mycobacterium stomatepiae; assembly: GCF_010731715.1. NCBI lineage: Bacteria > Bacillati > Actinomycetota > Actinomycetes > Mycobacteriales > Mycobacteriaceae > Mycobacterium > Mycobacterium stomatepiae. The sequence continues at coordinate 2,627,433 of NZ_AP022587.1, read as the reverse complement.
GTGCACGAGGGTGCTGCGGTGGCGCCCGGCGCGGTGGTGATCGGTGGCACGGTCGTCGGGCGCGGAGCCGAGATCGGTCCCGGTGTGCGCCTGGACGGCGCGGTGATATTCGACGGCGTCAAGATCGAGGCCGGCAGCGTGGTCGAGCGCTCGATCGTCGGCTTCGGGGCGCGCATCGGTCCGCGGGCGCTGATCCGCGACGGTGTGATCGGCGACGGCGCCGATATCGGGGCGCGTTGCGAGCTGTTGCGCGGCGCCCGGGTGTGGCCGGGAGTCTCCATTCCCGACGGCGGGATCCGCTACTCCAGCGACGTGTAGGTCTTTTTGCGCCGAGATCGACACCACGGTGATGGCTACTCGAACTTTTCCGTGCCAGCGTCGATTTCGGTGAACGTGGCCCCGGCCACGATGCCCGCATGGGGGAAGTGTTTCTAGGCAGCGAAGCGATCGCTGGTCATGCGTTGAGCGAGTACCAGCTGCGCCGGTGGTATCGGAGGATACTTCCCGATGTCTATGTGCCGAAGCGCGATGAGCTATCGCTGGACGATCGCATTCTCGCTGCCTGGCTATGGTCTCGCCGGCATGCGGTAATCGCGGGTGCTGCGGCATCCGCACTGCACGGAGCGCGATGGGTGGATGCGAATACGTCGATCGAACTCGTCTCCAGAAGCGCACGGCCGCAGCGCGATCTAATCGTAAGGAACGAGACACTCGGCGCAGACGAAGTGACCACGATCAAGCGGCTGCCGGTGAAATCGGTAGCCCGTACGGCTCTCGACCTCGGCCGCTACCTGCCGCGTGGACAGGCCTTAGCGCGACTCGACGCACTCATGCGTGCGACACCGTTCTCCTTCGAGGATGTCTTCGTCTTGGCGAAGCGATATCGCGGCGCTCGTGGTTTGCGACGGCTAAGCGATGTCCTGCCCTTTGTGGACGGCGGTGCGGCGTCGCCCAAGGAAAGCTGGTTGAGGCTGCTTCTCGTTGATGCGGGCTTACCTAGACCCGTAACGCAGATACCGGTCAATTACGGCTGGCGACTAGTGGGGTTGCTGGATATGGGCTGGCGGGACTACATGGTCGCCGCGGAGTATGACGGCGACCAACATCGAACCGACAGAAGGCAATATGTGCGGGATCAGCGGCGACTATCCGAACTCGCCGAGATGGGCTGGATTGTCGTTCGTGTGATCGCTGAGGACAAGCCCGATGACATTCTCAACCGCGTGACTCGTGCCCTAGTCAGCCGCGGCTATTGCCGAGATCGACGTTAGCGCGTCGTCTACTCGAACTTTTGCGCGCTGATGTCGATTTCGGCGCTATGGCTCCTGCGCTATAACGCCCGCGCCCGCGAAACCAGGTGCGCGAGTGCGTAATCGGCGTCGGGCGGCAGTGCGTCGGCCGGCCACCACCGCAGGTCCTCGGATTCCTCGCTGATCGCGATTTGCGCACCCGCCGGCGCGTGCGCGACGAATTGCAGGTCCAGATGCCGGGTTGGCACGCCCAGCGAGCAGGTCACCGGGTGGGCGTGAATGGCGACCAGCTGCGGGGTGATTCGCAGACTTGGCACTCCGGACTCCTCGACGGCTTCGCGCAGCGCTGCGGTCACGATGTCGGGGTCGTCCTCGTCGCAGTGGCCGCCGAGCTGCACCCACTTGCCCAGGCGCGGATGCAGGGTGAGCAGCACCTGGGTGCCGCTGTCGTCCAGCACGATCGTCGACGCCGTCACGTGCCCGGCTTCGCATTCGCGGCGGCAGGCGTCGGGGCGGGCGTGCACGAAGGCCAGCACGGCGTGCCGCAACGACTCCTGCGCGGGGTCGGGTGCCTGCCAGTCGGTGAGGACCGCGATGGCCGAGTCCCGCACGCTCATCGGGTGGCGCGCCCGGTCCGGCGATCGCGCAGGGTGTGCCATGCCGCCCGACACTGCGCGACGACATCGGGTGACCAGCCGAGCCCGTCGATCAGCACGTGCCGGTCGACGGTGTCGAGCGCCTTCTCGATTTCGTTGGCCTTCAACAGCAGATCGACATCTCCGGCGAGTTCGGCGCCGGCCAATGCCGGTGCGGGAAGGGGTAGCTGCTCGGCTTCGGTCGGCTCCAGTTCCAAGATGCCTCCACCATAACTACGGCCCATGATCTCGGCGAAGGCGAACGTCGCGCTGTTGTGGAACACCGCGGCGAACGCCGTCGGGTCGGCCCGGCTATCGCGGTCGCCCAGCAGCCGCACCCGATGCACGGTGTCGGTGCTCGTCGCCGCGGCGCCGTTGACGGTCAGCCGCGGCGACAGGTGGATCTGGCGCAACAGGAACAGGTCGGGCACCCACAGCGACGGTGTGCGCCACCACGGTGTCCGGATCGAGCACTTGTAGCCGAGGTGAACGCCGTCGGCCTCGCCGGCGTCGATGTGCGCGGTCAGGGCGGGATCGGCGGGCACGTCCGGGGCGTCGAGCAACCAGGTCCGGTGGCCGGCCGCGACATCGCTTGCCCGGCAATCGGAGTCGTAGACCAGGCCGCTGAGCTGGCTGCTGCGCGAGACGAGCGGGACGCAGTGCGGCCGCAGGCTCAGCTCGTCGGCTTGTGCGTCGGTGAAGGTGAAGAAGCTGTTGCGGCCCGTCACGATGCCGACGTCCACGTCGGCGATGGCACCGACCCGCGTCAACGTGTCGGATTCCTTGAGCGTGCGCAGCAGTGCGATCGTGGCGGGGTCCAGGAAGTATTTGGTCCACTTCTCCTGCTCGTGCAACAGCGCGGGCGCCGATTCGACGCCGGTGTCGGAGAGGTCGGCGCCGTCCAGGGCGTCGGCGTCGGTGAGATTCAGCGTGCGAATCCGCGCCGGACCCGGACCGACCACCCCGCAGAACAACAGGACTTCCTGCAGGATGCCGTCGAATACCAACCGCCGAAATGTGACCAGAGTGATTTCTCGGAAGCGAGTGAGGAGAAATTCGCGCAATTGTGCGGCATAACCGACTTGCAGTAATTCGGCGGGCAATACCAATCCCACCCGGCCGCCGTCGCGCACGATTACCGTGCTCGCGACGACGAACGGGACCCAGGCATTGGTCAGCCGGCTGGGGCGCAGACCCTCGCGCCGCATCAGCTCCAGCGCCGGCTCCCGCTGTTGCGGCGCCCAGTTGCCGAATCGGATGTAGGGCGGGTTGCCCGCGACCCCGTCCCAACCGGTGGCCTCGTTTTCGGCCAGCCAGTCGAACAGGCTCGCGTCGTCGACCGGAGCGAACGCTCGCGCCTTCGCGGCTTCGGCGGCGACGAGTTCCACCCCCCGCGCCTCGGTACTGAGCGCGGCGAGCTCGCGCAGGATTCGGCCGTTGCCGCACGAGGGTTCGACGATCCGGGTCCCGGCCTCGCGGACCCAGCGGGCTAGGAATCGCGCCACCGGCGCGGGTGTGTAGTACCCGCCGCGAGCCTTGTCGGCCGATGCGGCCGTCTTGCCCGCGAACGTCTTCACCGGGTCAGTATCACTTGCGGATCAACAGATCTCCGGGATTCACGGGGTCGCGCAACCCCGCGGCCCGTGCTTCTTCGGAGGGGTAGCCGATCGCGATGCCGCCCAACGGCTCCCAATCGTCCGGCAGCTCCAGCTCGGCGCGGACCAAATCGGCGGCGAACATCGTCGAGCCGATCCAGCAGCTGCCCACCCCCCGCACGGCCAGCGCCACCAGTAACGCCTGGACGGCCGCGCCGACGGCGACGGTGAACATCGTGTGCTCGGCCTCGGTGCGCCCCGCGTCGGAATAGGTGTGCGCGCCGTCGAGCACCAGCATCGGGATGACGACCTCGGGTGCGTCGTAGAGGATCTGGCCGCGCGCCACCCGGCGATCGATCGCGTCGTCGGGCTTGCCGTCACCGGCAAGGTCGTCACGCCACTTGTCTTTCATGCGATCGAGCAGTCGCGTCCGGGTAGCCGCGGTGCGCAGCCACACGAACCGCACCGGGCGGGTGTGGTGCGGGGCCGGCGCGGTCAGGGCCTCGGCGACGGCCGCCTCGATCAACTCCGGCGACACCGGCTCGTCGCTGAACCGGCGCACCGACCGGCGCAGCAGCTGGGCCTCGAGATGTCCCTGCTCGATGGCCTCGGCGGTGCCGAGCCAGAACAGGTCTTCGGGACCGGGCCGCAGCAGTTGCCGGGCGGTGGTGCCGTCGTCGACGACGGTGAGCCCGCGCACGACGGCCACCGGCATCGCGGTCAGCTTGCCCTTGACCAGATCGGCCGCGGCGGCCACTTCGTCGGCCACGGCGATCTCGGTGACCACCAACTCGTTGCCGTGCTCGTCGACCGCACCCGAATAGCCGTGCAGCACAGCCAGACCGGCCGCCCCGATCGCGGCGTCGATCTGACCGTTGCGCCACGCCCGGCCCATGGTGTCGGTGATCACCACCGCGACGTCGACACCGAGCTTCTCGCGCAGCGCGGCGCGCAGGGCCGCCGCACTGCCGTCGGGGTCGACCGGCAGCAGCGCGAGTTCGCTTCGGCCGACGTTGGATCCGTCCACGCCGGCGGCGGCTTGCACCAGCCCGAGCCGGTTCTCGGTGATCAGCGTGCGGCCTTTGCGGGCCAGCACCCGCACCGCCTCGTCGTCGACCAATTTGCGGCGGAGCTCGTCTCGCTCCTCGGGGTCCTCGGGCGCCGCCACCAGCCGGCCCTCGCACTTTGACACCACCTTGCTGGTGACGACCACGACGTCGCCTTCGCGCAGCCACGGCATGGCGGCGGCGAGTGCCGCACCGAGATCGTCGCCGGGGCGGAACTCGGGAAGTCCGGCGACGGGCAGGATCTCGACCGTCGCGGCGGTGCCGTGCTCTTTCGGCGAACGGTTCACGGCGCCACGTCCGCGATGTCCAGTCCGGCCCGGACCATCTCGGCCGTCGCCTTCGGGTCGGTCATCAGCAGCGGCACCGCGCGCACCGCGACGCCGTCGATGTCCGCGTGATCGCGCTCGTGCACCAGCCAGCAATCCAGTATCCCGGTGCTCGCGCGGGCGCCGTAATGCCTGCCGACCGCCTCCGCTGTGGACTCGACCCCGATCACCTCGAGGCAGGCATCGGCCATGCCGCGCAACGGCTTTCCGCCGATGATCGGGGAGTAGCCGACGATCGGCGCGGAAGCCGCCCGTAGCGCGCCGCGAATACCCGGGACGGCCAGGACCGCCCCGACGCTCACCACCGGATTGGACGGCGCCAGCAAGATGATGTCGGCATTGCCGATCGCATCGACCGCTTCGGTTGTGGCGCTGGCTGTTTCGGCGCCGACGAACGCGAAACTGTGCGTTGCCACCTGGGCTCGATAGCGCACCCACCACTCCTGGAAGTGGATCGCGCGCCGGCTGTCGTCGGCCGGATCCGTGATCACCACATGGGTTTCGCACCGGTCGTCACTGGCGGGTAGTAACCGTGCGCCCGGCTGCCAGCGATCGCACAACGCGGTGGTGATCTGTGACAGTGGGTAGCCGGCGTTGAGCATCTGGGTGCGCACCAAATGTGTCCCGAGATCGCGGTCTCCTAGCTGAAACCAATCCGGCTGCACGCCGTAGCGTGCCAATTCCTCTTTGGCGTGCCAGGTTTCGTCACGATGGCCCCACCCGCGCTCCGGGTCTACGCCTCCACCTAAGGTATACATGCAGGTGTCCAAGTCCGGACAAACGCGGACCCCGTGGATCCAGGCATCGTCGCCAATGTTGACGACGGCGGCCAGCTCATGACCGGAAGTTTCTCCCCCGGTTGCGAACTGGCCCAGTCCGAGTAACTGTTGAACACCCAGCAGGAACCGGGCGCCGCCGACCCCGCCGACGAGAACGGTGACCTTCACATCGGACGACAGTACCGGCCGGCCAATTTGGCGAGCGTTGTGACGGACACGCCGAAGGGGTGAAATAACAGAAACGCCGGAAATTGATCACAAGATGGTATGGAAAATCGCCGAAACGCTTGACCCAGCAGATTAACCCGTGTCTAATCACATCAGTGTCATTTCCCGGTTGGCCGGCCGGTTCCGGTGTCGCAGACCGAGATTCGATCACTTGTTCGAATTGTCTGTTACATCAGAACAGCGGAAAACAACCACTCTATCAAAGACCAAGCTGAGGAGGCGTACGACGCATGTCTTACGAGCACCTACGGGGCGTCATGCCAAGCACCGAGCGCGCCATGATCAGCTCCACGCCGGCGCCGATTACCCGGCCCCACTTAACCGTGGTCCCTGATGCGCCAATCCCATTCGAGCCCGAGCCGCTGCCCGAGCCCGAACTCACTCCGGACCAGTGGCAGGACCGCGCGCTGTGCGCGCAGACTGACCCGGAGGCCTTCTTCCCGGAGAAGGGCGGGTCGACCCGCGAGGCCAAGAAGATCTGCCTGGGGTGCGAGGTCCGTCACGAGTGCCTGGATTACGCCCTGGCGCACGACGAGCGCTTCGGCATCTGGGGCGGCCTCTCCGAGCGTGAGCGCCGCCGCCTCAAGCGCGGCATCATCTGAGCCGACGCACCTATTCGTCGTCGATCGTCGGGTCGATGACCGTGGGTTCGACGTCGAGGTAGATGGCTACCTGCGCCACCAGAATTTCGTGCAATAACTCGCCTAGTTCGACGGTGTCTTTGGCGCGTCGTTCGATGGGCTTGCGGAACAAGACAATTCGTGCCCGCGTCGAGTTTCCTCGGACGTCGACCCCGGCGGGGATCAAGCGGGCCAGTGCGATCGGGCCATCGGCGACCACCTCGGGTGGCCACTGCACGCTCTCCGGATCCTTGGCGGCGATGCGGGGAATCTCGTCGACGGCGACGTCGAGTTCCGCCACTCGTGATTGCCAGCGCCGCTCGATGGGTTCGTAGGCTTCCAGCACCGCCATGTCGAATCGCTCGGCCCGGCTGCGCCATCCCGGCACCGTCGGCGGCAGCAAAGGCCCGCGCATATCGCGGCCGCGCCGAGTTGCCCGGTGCCCAGGCGTTCGGCCCGACGGCCGTCCGTTGCGCGGGAAACCGCGCGAATCACCCACGCGCCGATGGTAACGGTTGGACATCGTGGGCTGAACGGTTGCGCGTGTCCGGCGCTTCGGCGGCGTTTGCGCACGATAGCCTTTGCGACGTGAACGTTCGCCGTCGCTGCTGCCGGCCCGGGTGCCCGCATTACGCCGTGGCGACCTTGACGTTCGTCTATTCGGACTCGACGGCAGTTGTAGGTCCACTCGCGACCGCACGCGAGCCGCATTCGTGGGATTTGTGCGTCGGCCATGCCGGCCGCATCACCGCACCCCGCGGATGGGAGTTGGTGCGCCACGCCGGGCCCCTCAATTCGGAGCCCGTCAATCCCGACGAAGACGACCTGGTCGCGCTCGCCGACGCCGTGCGCGAGGGTGGTTCCGCCGAGGCGGCCGCGCCGTACGCGGGCGGCACCGGCATGCCGCTGAACGGATTCTCGGATCCGCATCTGCACCACACCGGAGCCCAAGCCACCGCACCCAGTAGCAATGTGTTCGCGCCGCCGGAAAAACGGTCCGGTCGCCGCCGCGGGCATCTCCGGGTTTTGCCCGATCCGTCCGACTAGCGCCGTGGGGCTTCTTCCAAACCGTTTGGAACCGTAACTTCTGCGGGCCGATAGGCTGACGCCAAGAGGCAAATCATTCCACGGCGTCAAGGAGGCCCCGCATGTCTCGGCCCGCCGCGACCGTCCACCGTGTCATCAAGGCTTATGACATCCGTGGGCTGGTAGGCGAAGAGATCGACGAGTCGCTGGTCGCCGACATCGGTGCGGCGTTCGCCGCGTTGATGCGTGGCGAAGGCGCGCAGCGCGTGGTGATCGGACACGACATGCGCGACAGTTCGCCGTCGCTCGCAGCTGCCTTCGCGGCCGGGGTGACCGGCCAGGGCCTGGACATGGTGCGGATCGGCCTCGCGTCGACCGACCAGCTGTATTTCGCCTCGGGGTCACTCGATTGCCCGGGCGCGATGTTCACCGCCAGTCACAACCCCGCGGCGTACAACGGCATCAAGCTCTGCCGGGCCGCAGCGCTGCCGGTCGGCGCCGACACCGGGCTGAAAGTGATCACCGAAGACCTGATCGCCGGAGCACCGGCCTACGACGGGAAGCCGGGGACTACCACCGATCGCGATGTGCTCGCCGGCTACGGGGAGTTCCTGCGGTCGCTGGTGGATACCTCCGGATTGCGGCCGCTACGGGTCGTGGTCGACGCCGGCAACGGCATGGCCGGTCACACGGCGCCGGCGGTGCTCGGTGCGATCGGCTCGATCACGTTGCTGCCGTTGTACTTCGAGCTCGACGGGTCTTTTCCCAATCACGAGGCCAACCCGCTCGACCCGGCCAATCTGCTGGATTTGCAGTCCTACGTCCGCGAAACCGGCGCCGACATCGGACTGGCCTTCGACGGTGACGCCGACCGGTGCTTCGTGGTCGACGAACGCGGGATGCCGGTCTCACCGTCGACGGTGACGAGCCTGGTCGCCGCGCGGGAGCTCGGCCGCGAAATCGGCGCCACCGTCATTCACAACCTGATCACGTCTCGCGCGGTGCCCGAGCTGGTCGCCGAGCGCGGCGGCACGCCCCTGCGCTCGCGCGTCGGACACTCCTATATCAAGACGCTGATGGCCGAAACCGGCGCGATCTTCGGCGGCGAACATTCCGCGCACTATTACTTCCGCGACTTCTGGGGCGCCGACTCGGGGATGCTGGCCGCGCTGTACGTCCTGGCCGCGCTCGGCGAGCAGGACCGGCCGCTGTCCGAGCTGACCGCGGACTACCAGCGCTACGAATCCTCGGGGGAGATCAATTTCCGGGTGGCCGACGCCGCACTGTGCGTGAACGCCGTGTTGAAGTCGTTCGGCAGCCGGATCCACTCGATTGATCACCTGGACGGGGTGACGGTGGATTTGGGCGACGGCAGCTGGTTCAACCTGCGCACCTCCAATACCGAGCCGCTGCTGCGGCTCAATGCGGAGGGCCGGACCACCGAGGACGTCGACGCGATGATCGCCGAGATCAGCGCCGAGATCAACGGCCAGGTGCAGCGCAGCGAGGGCGTGCCGTGAACGCCATCCGGGCGATCGATCTCGAAGACACCGACGGCCTGATCTCCGCCGACCGGCAGGGGCTGTTGAGGTCCGCCTCGTCGTCGGGTGCGCAGGTGCGCGCGATCGCCGCGGCGGTCGACGAAGGGGAGTTGGACTCGCTGCGCACCGGCGACCGTCCGCGCAGCGTGATCTGGGTGGCCGGGCGGGGAACCGCCCAGACGGCGGGCGCGGTGCTGGCCGCGACGCAGGGCGGCGCGGCGGCGGCGCCGATCGCGATCCTCAGCGAGGCCCCGCCATGGGTCGGTCCGCTGGACGTGCTGATCGTCGCGGGAGACGACCCCGGCGATCCGGCGCTCGTCGGCGCCGCCGCGACCGGGGTGCGCCGCGGTGCACGGGTGGTCGTCGTCGCTCCGTACGAAGGTCCGCTGCGCGACGCCACGGCGAGCCGCGCCGCGGTGCTGGCGCCACGGCTGTGGGTTCCCGACGAGTTCGGCTTGTGCCGGTATCTGGCCGCCGGCTTGGCCACGCTGCACGCGGTCGACCCGCGACTGGACATCGACGTGCCCGCGCTCGCCGACGAGCTGGATGCCGAGGCGCTGCGCAACAGCGCCGGCCGCGAGCTATTCACCAATCCGGCCAAGACAATTGCCGCGCGGCTGTCCGATCACCGGGTCGCGCTGGCCGGTGACACCGCGCCGACGCTGGCGCTGGCCCGGCACGGCAGTTCGGTTCTGCTGCGGATCGCACACGAGGCGGTCGCGGCGAGCGGGCTGGCGGACGCGGTGGTGGCACTGCGCGAGCCGGACTTCGGCTCGGGGTTGGGCCAAGCCGCGTCGTCGGTGGACGCGCTGTTCCACGACGAGGAGATCGACGGACCGTTGCCACAGCGGTTGCGAGTGCTGGCGCTGACCCTGTCCGGGGACCGGACGGTGGCGGCCGCGCGGGTTGCGGGGCTCGACGACGTCTACCTGATCGCGGCGCAGGACGTGCCCGAGCTGTCCGACAGCTTCGACGGCCTGGCCGGACCCGCCGAACCCGCGCGCGAGGCGGCCGGTGCCGGGCGTGCCGAGCAGCAACTGGCAGTATTGGCCGTTCGGCTGGAGATGGCCGCCGTTTACTTGCGACTGGTGCGGGGATAGATAGACAAGTGGAACTGCTTCGCGGTGCTGTACGGACGTACGCGTGGGGGTCGCGCACGGCCCTCGCCGAATTCACCGGGCGTCCCGTGCCCGCGGCTCACCCCGAGGCCGAGTTATGGTTCGGTGCGCATCCGGGGGATCCGGCCTTCCTGGAAACCGAACGGGGCGAACTCTCGTTGCTGGAGGCGGTGGCCGCCGATCCGGAGGGTCAGCTCGGCTCCGCGTCGCGCGACCGGTTCGGCGACGTGCTGCCGTTCCTGGTCAAGGTGCTCGCCGCCGACGAACCGTTGTCGCTGCAGGCGCATCCGAGTGCCGAACAGGCCATCGAGGGCTACCTGCGCGAGGAAAAGATGGGCATTCCGGTGGCCTCGCCGGTCCGCAACTACCGCGACACGTCGCATAAGCCCGAATTACTGGTGGCGCTGCACTCGTTCGAAGCGCTGGCCGGATTTCGTCAGGCGTCGGCCACCATCGAGCTGCTGCGGGGCCTGGCCGTCACCGACCTCGACCCCTACATCGACCTGCTGAACGACCAGTCCGACGCGGATGGTCTGCGGGCGCTGTTCACCACCTGGATCACCGCGCCGCAACCCGACATCGATGTGCTGGTGTCCGCGGTGATCGACGGTGCCATTCAGTACGTCAGTTCCGGCGCAACGGAATTCGCGGCCGAAGCCAGGACGGTGTTGGAACTCGGTGAACGCTACCCGGGGGATGCCGGGGTGCTGGCGTCGTTGCTGCTGAACCGGATCAGCCTGGCCGCGGGCGAGGCCCTCTACATTCCAGCCGGCAACCTGCACACCTATCTGCGTGGCTTCGCGATCGAGGTCATGGCCAACTCCGACAACGTGTTACGCGGCGGGCTGACCCCCAAGCACGTCGATGTGCCCGAGTTGTTACGGGTGTTGGACTTCGCGCCCACCGCGGAGGCGCAGCTGCACCCGCCCGTCCACCGCGAAGGCCTGGGGCTGATCTACGACACCCCGGCCGACGAGTTCGCGGTCGCGCTGCTGACCCTCGACGGTGAGCATCTGGATCACGAGGTCGACGCCTCGCCAAGCCATGACGGGCCCCAGATCTTGTTGTGCGCAGAGGGTTCCGCGGTGGTGCACGGGAAATCCGGATCACTGACACTGGAGCGCGGTATGGCGGCGTGGGTCGCGGCCGACGACGGCCCGGTCGGGTTGGTCGCGCACCAGCCCGCCAAGTTGTTCAGGGCGACCGTAGGAGTGTGACGGCCCGTCGCGACTCGCGGCGCTCGCGCAGCCACAGACGCAGGTTGTGTGCGATCGTCCGGCCGACTAGCCGCGGCGGCGGAACCATATAGAGGCTGTCGAGCAGGGAGAAGCGGCGCAAAAACCATTCGGCGAGAACGGGTTCGGTTTCGGCGGCCCCGAGGAACTGGTCGAACAGCGCCCCCGACGGCCGCCACCACCAGGGGATCGGCCCGCTGGTGCCGGCGTGGTGAAAAGCGAAGTCACCGATGGCGTTCATCGTCCACACCGGCCACGTGGTCTTGGCGGTCGCCCGATTGAGCTCGCCGGCCAGGTCAGCCGCTCGCAGTGCCCGACGCAGATGACCGGCCTGCAGCGACGTCATTGTCATGCCCTGGCCGAAGGTGGGATTGAAGCTGGCCACGGCGTCGCCGAACGGGATGATGCCGTCCGGAAAGCGGTCCAGCCTGTCATAGCGGCGCCATCTGCTGGCCGGGAAGGCGTGAAATGCCGGCTTGCCAACGGGTTTGGCGTGTGTCAGCGCCTCGGCGAAGTGCGCCGGGAGCAACGCGATGGCCAGCGCGAGCATGTCCGGGAACGTCGTCGGCGGCTTCGCGCCGGCCACGCCGAAGGTGGTCAGCACCCAGGTGCCGTCCTCGTAACACAGCATGCCCATCCCGAGTGACTGGTCGTGGGAGGCGCCGGCTACCACCACTTTCTCCGCGATCAATCCCTCCGGGATGCGGAACTGGTGGCTGGCGTAGTTAATGCCGACGTCCAGGGTTTCCTCGGTGGGGCGCCGATATCCCCACTGCGTCAACCACACTGGCAGCCGGGTGCCCCGACCCGCCGCGTCGACGACGAGATCGGCGTGCACGAATTCCGGCCCGCCGTCGGCGGCCTCGTCGCTGGGGTCCAGCAGCACACCGGTCACCCGCTGCCGCGCCGGGTCGAGCCGCGGTTCGGCGACCGATCGCCGCAGGATCGCGACGTTGTCGATGTCGCGGACACGGTTGCGTAGCTGCCACTCCAGATGCGGCCGGCTGGGCACGTAGGCGGTGAACTCGTCACGCAGCGTGTGGCCCGTCCCGAGGACGTGGCCCGCGGCGCCGAGGTGGATGCAGTCCGGCCGGTTTTCCAGCATCGGCACGCCGGCGGCCACCATGTCCTTGAGCAGGCCAGGGAACAAGGCATCGAGTTCGTTGGCGCCGCGCGCCATCAGCAAATGCAGATGCCGGTCCTGCGGAATCGTCGCGCGATTGGCCGGGGTGCTCGGCAGTTCATCGCGCTCATAGACGCTGACCTGGGAATACCAATCCGCGAGCACTCGCGCGGCACACAACCCCGCGATGCTCGCGCCGATCACTACCGCGTGGCCTCGCGCGTCTGTGTCTCCCGGCATCCCGGGGGAGTACCCAGTACTGTGCGGTCCAAGGCTTCTGACGTTAGTGGGAGGACGGCATATGGCCAACCGATGGCGTACTAAGTCAGTCGAACAGTCCATCGAAGACACCGACGAGCCAGACACCCGGCTACGCAAGGACCTGACCTGGTGGGACCTAACGGTGTTCGGCGTCGCTGTCGTGATCGGCGCCGGCATCTTTACGGTCACCGCGTCGACCGCCGGGGATATCACCGGACCCGCGATCTGGATATCGTTCGTGATCGCCGCGATTACCTGCGCGCTGGCGGCGCTGTGCTACGCCGAATTCGCTTCGACGCTTCCCGTCGCGGGCAGCGCGTACACCTTCTCCTACGCCGCCTTCGGTGAGTTCCTGGCCTGGATCATCGGCTGGAATCTGTTGCTGGAGTTGGCAATCGGAGCCGCGGTGGTATCCAAAGGGTGGTCCAGTTATCTGGGATCGGTGTTCGGATTCGCTGGTGGCACAGTCCAATTGGGATCGATCGAGCTGGACTGGGGCGCGCTGCTGATCATCTTTCTGGTGGCGACGCTGGTCGCCGTCGGCACCAAGGTGTCGTCGAGGATTTCCGCGGTGATCACCGCCATCAAGGTGTCGGTGGTGATCTTCGTCGTGGTGGTCGGCGTCTTCTACATCAAGGGCTCCAACTACACGCCGTTCATTCCCAAACCGGAAGCCGGCCAAGAGGCCAGCGGTATCAACCAGTCGGTGCTGTCGCTGCTGACCGGGGCGCACAGTAGTCACTACGGGTGGTTCGGCGTGCTGGCCGGCGCGTCGATCGTGTTCTTCGCGTTCATCGGATTCGACATCGTCGCGACGATGGCCGAGGAGACCAAACGACCCCAGCGCGATGTGCCGCGGGGAATCCTGACCTCGCTGGGAGTCGTGTCCGTGCTATACATCGCGGTCTCCGTCGTGCTGTCCGGCATGGTCTCCTATACCCAGCTCAAAAGCATGCCCGGCGGCAAGCCGGCGAACCTGGCCACCGCGTTCACCACGAACGGCATCCAGTGGGCGAGCAAGATCATCGCCGTCGGCGCGCTGGCCGGGTTAACCACCGTGGTGATGGTGCTGCTGCTTGGCGGCTGCCGAGTGCTGTTCGCGATGGCGCGCGACGGATTGTTGCCGCGGCCGTTGGCCAAGACCAGCTCGCGGGGGACGCCGGTGCGGATCACCGTGCTCGTCGCGCTGGTGATCGCGGTGACGGCGTCGGTGTTCCCGATCAGCAAGCTCGAGGAGATGGTCAACGTCGGGACGTTGTTCGCGTTCGTCCTGGTGTCCGCCGGGGTCATCGTGCTGCGCCGGACCCGGCCGGACCTGGAGCGCGGGTTCCGGGCGCCTTGGGTGCCGGTGCTTCCGATCGCCTCGATCTGCGCGTGCGTCTGGTTGATGGTGAACCTCACCGCGCTGACCTGGGTCCGGTTCGCCGCGTGGCTGGTGCTGGGCACCGCGATTTACCTCGGCTACGGCTACCGCCACTCGGTGCAGGGCCGTCGGCAGGCCGAGCAGACCACCTAGCCCATTACACTTTACAAACTAGCATCATTTGTCTAGACAGAGGACGCCAATAGCGGTATTGTCCAATCTCAACGTGGTGTGACTCACAAGGAGGTTTGGCAGATGACCACACAGATCCAGGCGTCCGAGCAGCTCGGCGCCACCGAGTGGCGCGATAAGAAGCGCTACCTGTGGCTGATGGGCCTGATCCCGCCGACGGCGTTGTTCGTGATGCTGCCGATCGTTTGGGGACTGAACCGGCTCGGCTGGCACGTTGCCGCCCAGGCGCCCCTCTGGATCGGGCCGATCCTGCTCTACATCCTGCTGCCGATCCTGGACCTGCGTTTCGGCCCCGACGGGCAGAATCCGCCCGACGAGGTGATGGAGCGGTTGGAGAACGACAAGTACTACCGCTACTGCACCTACATCTACATCCCATTCCAGTACCTCAGCGTGGTGATGGGCGCCTACCTGTTCACCGCGTCAGACCTGGGATGGCTGGGCTTCGAAACTGGGCCTGACGGCGGCCTGGGCTGGGTCGGCAAGATCGGCGTCGCCCTGTCGGTCGGCGTGCTCGGCGGCGTCGGCATCAACACCGCGCACGAAATGGGGCACAAAAAAGACTCGCTGGACCGCTGGCTGTCCAAGATCACCCTGGCGCAGACCGCCTACGGACACTTTTACATCGAGCACAACCGCGGTCACCACGTGCGCGTCTCCACGCCCGAAGACCCGGCGTCGGCCCGCTTCGGCGAGACCTTCTGGGAGTTCTTGCCGCGCAGCGTGTTCGGCAGCCTGCGTTCATCGGTTCATCTCGAGGCGCAGCGGATCCGCCGGCTCGGCAACAGCCCCTGGGACCCGAGGACGTATGCGTCCAACGACGTGCTCAACGCCTGGGCCTTGTCGGTGGTCCTGTTCGGCGCGCTGATCGCGGTCTTCGGTGCGGGTGTGATTCCGTTCCTCGTCATCCAGGCGGTCTTCGGTTTTTCGCTGCTTGAAACCGTCAACTACCTCGAGCACTACGGCCTGCTGCGGCAGCGCAACGCCAACGGTCGCTACGAGCGGTGCGCCCCGGTGCACAGCTGGAACTCCGACCACATCGTCACCAACCTATTCCTCTACCACCTGCAGCGGCACAGCGATCACCACGCCAACCCCACCCGGCGCTATCAGACGCTGCGCAGCATGGAGGGTGCGCCCAACCTGCCGAGCGGGTACGCGTCGATGATCGCGCTGACCTACCTGCCGCCGGTGTGGCGCAAGGTGATGGACCACCGCGTGCTGGCGCACTATGGCGGCGACATCACCAGGGTCAACATCCACCCGCGGATGTGCGACAAGGTGCTGGCGAAGTACGGGGCACCCGAAAGGGCTGCGGCATGACCGCCTACCGCTGCCCCGGCTGCGACTACACCTACGACGAAGCGAAAGGTGCTCCGCGGGAGGGCTTTCCCGCGGGCACGCCGTTCAGCGACATCCCCGACTGCTGGTGTTGTCCCGATTGTGCGGTCCTTGAGAAGGTCGATTTCGAAAAGATAGGGGTGAACTCGTGAGCTGCGATGAGCCCTCGGGCGAAGAGCGTCAAACCCCGTTCAAGCTTTACGTCTGCGTGCAGTGCGGATTCGAGTACGACGAGGCCAAGGGCTGGCCCGAGGACGGCATCGCCCCCGGCACTCGGTGGGACGAGATTCCCGACGACTGGAGCTGCCCGGACTGCGGCGCGGCGAAATCGGACTTCGAGATGGTGGAGGTCGCGCGGCCGTAGCCGCCAGCGATGATGCAGAACGAAGTGATGGGGCGCAGCGGCGCGGTGATAGGAGCTATTGTCGCGCCTGTGAAGCGGATTCCCTACGCCGAGGCGTCGCGGAACCTGCTGCGCGACTCGGTGCTGGACGCGATGCGCGACTTGCTGCTGACCCGGGACTGGTCCGCGATCACGCTTTCCGACGTGGCCCGGGCCGCCGGGATCAGCCGGCAGACCATCTACAACGAATTCGGCTCGCGGCAAGGTCTGGCGCAGGGATATGCCCTGCGCCTGGCCGATCGGCTGGTCGACGCCGTCCATGCCGCCATCGACGCCAACGTCGGCAACATCTACGAGGCGTTTCTGCAGGGCTTTCGCGCCTTCTTCTCGGATTCGGCGGCCGATCCGTTGGTGATCTCGCTGCTTACCGGTGTCGCCAAGCCCGACCTGCTGCAGATCATCACCACCGACAGCGGGCCGATCATCACCCGGGCCTCGGAACGGTTGACGTTGGCGTTCACCCACAGCTGGGTGGCCACCAGCGATGAAGACGCCGGCGTGCTGGGCCGTGCCATCGTGCGGTTGGCGTTGAGTTATGTGTCGATGCCGCCGGAGGCCAGTCACGACGTCGCCCAGGATCTTGCCCGCCTGATGACGCCTTTTGCCGAGCGTCACGGCGTCATCAACATCCCCTGACCTGGCGGACATTCACCGCCGACTACAGTGGCGGAAGAGCGTACCCAAGCTAACTAACGCCATGTAGTCCGCTCATAACCTTGATCTCCCTGAGCCGCAGTAAGGAACAGACACGCCATGACTCTGACCGCCGACGTTCGTAACGGCATCGACTTCAAGATCGCCGACCTGTCGCTCGCGGAATTTGGCCGCAAGGAACTGGACCTGGCCGAGTACGAGATGCCCGGGCTGATGTCGCTGCGTCGCGAGTACGCCGACGTGCAACCGCTGAAGGGTGCCCGGATCTCGGGCTCGCTGCACATGACCGTGCAGACCGCGGTGCTGATCGAGACGCTGACCTCGCTGGGCGCCGAGGTCCGCTGGGCCTCGTGCAACATCTTCTCCACCCAGGACCACGCGGCGGCGGCGGTGGTCGTCGGACCGCACGGCACTCCGGAGGAGCCCAAGGGCGTACCGGTGTTCGCCTGGAAGGGCGAGTCGCTGGAGGAGTACTGGTGGTGCGCCGAGCAGATGCTCACCTGGGAGGGCGAGCCGGCCAACATGATCCTCGACGACGGCGGTGACGCCACCATGATGGTGCTGCGCGGCGCGCAGTACGAAAAGGCCGGCGTGGTGCCGCCCGCCGAGGACGACGACTCGGCCGAATGGAAGGTCTTCCTGGGCGTGCTGCGCAGCCGCTTCGAGTCGGACAAGACGAAGTGGACGAAGATCGCCGAGTCGGTCAAGGGCGTGACCGAGGAGACCACCACCGGCGTGCTGCGCCTCTACCAGTTCGCCGCGGCCGGCGACCTGGCCTTCCCGGCGATCAACGTCAACGACTCGGTGACCAAGTCCAAGTTCGACAACAAGTACGGCACCCGGCACTCGCTGCTCGACGGCATCAACCGCGGCACCGACGCACTGATCGGCGGTAAGAACGTCCTGATCTGTGGTTACGGCGACGTCGGCAAGGGCTGCGCGGAGGCCGCCAAGGGCCAGGGTGCGCGCGTCAGCGTCACCGAAATCGACCCGATCAACGCGCTGCAGGCGCTGATGGAGGGCTACGACGTGGTGACCGTCGAGGACGCGATCTCCGACGCCGACATCGTTGTGACCGCGACGGGCAACAAGGACATCATCTCGCTCGAGCACATGAAGGCGATGAAGGACCACGCCATCCTGGGCAACATCGGCCACTTCGACAACGAGATCGACATGGCGGCGCTGGAGCGCTCCGGCGCGACGAAGCTGAACATCAAGCCGCAGGTCGACCTGTGGACGTTCGGCGACTCCGGCAAGGCGATCATCGTGCTGTCCGAGGGCCGCCTGCTGAACCTCGGTAACGCCACTGGGCACCCGTCGTTCGTGATGAGCAACAGCTTCGCCAACCAGACGATCGCCCAGATCGAGCTGTGGACCAAGAACGACGAATACGACAACGAGGTGTACCGGCTGCCCAAGCACCTCGACGAGAAGGTGGCCCGCATCCACGTCGAGGCGCTCGGCGGTCAGCTGACCAAGCTCACCAAGGACCAGGCCGAGTACCTGGGCGTCGACGTCGAGGGCCCGTTCAAGCCGGACCACTACCGCTACTGATCACCGCGGCTCGAGGCGCCGGATAGGCTCGGCGCCGTGCTGATCGCGATCGAGGGCGTCGACGGGTCCGGCAAGCGGACGCTGACCGAAGGGTTGCGGGCCGCGTTTGAACAAGCCGGCACGTCGGTGGCGACGATGGCCTTTCCGCGCTACGGGCAGTCGGTGACCGCCGACATCGCGGCCGAGGCGCTGCACGGCGAGCACGGGGACCTGGCGTCGTCGGTGTATGCGATGGCGATGCTGTTCGCGCTGGACCGCGCCGGCGCGGTAGAGGAGATCGCCGCGCGCGGGCGCGACCATGACGTGCTGATCCTGGATCGCTACGTCGCCTCCAACGCCGCCTACAGCGCCGCGCGCCTGCACCAGGACGCGGCGGGAGACGCGGCCGCCTGGGTGTACGCGCTGGAATTTCAGCGGCTCAGGCTGCCTGTGCCGGATTGTCAGGTGCTGCTCGGGGTGTCCGCCGAGCTTGCCGGCGAGCGGGCCCGGCGCCGGTCCGAGTCCGATCCGGGCCGTCCGCGCGACAGCTACGAACGCGACGAAGGGCTTCAGCAGCGCACCCGGGAGGTGTACGCGGGGCTGGCCGACGCGGGCTGGGGAGGGCGGTGGCTCGTGGTCGACGCGGACGTGGATCCGGAGCGGTTAGCGGCCGATTTGACGTTGCAATAGGCACCGAATAGGTCGCGATTAGCACAGATTTGTCACGATTTGCCGTTATCCAAGAAGAAACGCCCGTGTGGCGCCCGAGTTTTGTCCCGATCTGGTGACACCATGGACTCCATGAGGCAAAGGATTTTGGTCGTCGACGACGACGCTTCGCTCGCGGAGATGCTGACCATCGTTCTTCGTGGGGAGGGCTTCGACACTGCGGTCATCGGTGACGGCACGCAGGCTCTGACCGCGGTGCGCGAACTGCGGCCCGACTTGGTGCTGCTTGACCTGATGTTGCCGGGCATGAACGGCATCGACGTGTGCCGGGTGTTGCGCGCCGATTCCGGCGTTCCGATTGTGATGCTCACGGCCAAGACCGACACCGTGGATGTGGTGCTGGGCCTGGAGTCGGGTGCCGACGACTACATCATGAAGCCGTTCAAGCCCAAGGAGCTGGTCGCCCGGGTGCGGGCGCGGCTGCGGCGCAACGACGACGAGCCGGCCGAGATGCTCTCGATCGCCGACGTCGAGATCGACGTGCCGGCTCACAAGGTCACCCGTAACGGCGAGCAGATCTCGCTGACCCCGCTGGAGTTCGACCTGCTGGTAGCGCTGGCACGCAAACCGCGCCAGGTGTTTACTCGTGATGTACTGCTCGAACAGGTGTGGGGATACCGTCACCCAGCGGACACTCGCTTGGTGAATGTGCACGTCCAGCGTCTGCGGGCCAAGGTCGAGAAAGACCCGGAGAACCCGACTGTGGTGTTGACCGTTCGAGGAGTGGGTTACAAGGCCGGACCTCCGTGATCCGCGCCGGCGGCGATGCAGAGCGCAGCGATGCTGAGGAGCGGCGCATATGCACTGCCGGCGCCGGTCTAGGACGTCGTCGCGATGATGAGGAGCGCCGCCATTGATTTGGGGCTCGCGGCGACGTATTCACGGTCACCGCTGGGGGCGCACCGGCCCCATGACTCGGGGCATGAGTGCGTTGAGTCGAGCCGTCGGCATTGCCTGGCGCCGTTCGCTGCAACTGCGAGTCGTGGCATTGACTCTCGGGTTGTCGTTGACGGTGATCCTGGCGCTCGGCTTCGTGCTGACCAGTCAGGTCACCAACCGGGTTCTTGACGTCAAGGTCAAGGCGGGCGTCGAGCAGATCGAACGGGCCCGCACGACGGTCGGCGGGATCGTCAACGGCGAGGAGACGCGCTCGCTGGACAGCAGCCTGCAGCTGGCCCGCAACACGTTAACGTCGAAAACCGATCCGTCCTCCGGTCCCGGTCTCGCCGGTGCGTTCGACGTGGTGCTGATCGTGCCGGGCGACGGCCCGCGCGCTGCGACGGCTGCCGGGCCGGTCGACCAGGTGCCCGCCTCGCTGCGCGGCTTCGTGAAGGCCGGGCAGGCGGCCTACCAGTACGCGACGGTGCACACCGAAGGCTTTTCCGGACCGGCACTGATCGTCGGCACGCCGGCGTCGTCGCAGGTAGCCAACCTGGAGCTGTATCTGATCTTCCCGCTGGCCAGTGAGCAGGCCACGATCACGCTGGTGCGCGGCACGATGATCACCGGTGGGGCGGTGCTGCTGGTGCTGCTCGCCGGGATCGCCCTGCTGGTATCGCGGCAAGTGGTGGTGCCGGTGCGCTCGGCGTCGCGGATCGCCGAACGGTTCGCCGAGGGGCATCTGTCCGAACGAATGCCGGTGCGCGGTGAAGACGACATGGCACGGCTGGCGGTGTCTTTCAACGACATGGCCGAGAGTCTGTCGCGCCAGATCACCCAGCTCGAAGAGTTCGGCAACCTGCAGCGGCGGTTCACCTCCGATGTCAGCCACGAACTTCGTACACCGCTGACCACGGTGCGGATGGCCGCCGACCTGATCTACGACCACAGTTCCGAGCTCGACCCCACCCTGCAACGCTCCACGGAGTTGATGGTCAACGAACTCGATCGCTTTGAGACGCTGCTCAACGATCTGCTGGAAATCTCCCGGCACGACGCCGGTGTCGCCGAATTGTCGGTGGAGGCAGTGGATCTGCGCACGACCGTGCAGAGCGCGCTGGGCAATGTGGGCCACCTTTCCGAGGACGCCGGCATCGAGCTGCTGGTCGACATGCCCGCCGAAGAGGTGATCGCCGAGGTCGATCCGCGGCGAGTGGAGCGGATTCTGCGCAATTTGATCGCCAACGCCATCGACCATGCCGAGCACAAACCGGTGCGGATCCGGATGGGCGTCGATGAGGACACCGTCGCCGTCACGGTCCGCGACTACGGAGTGGGGCTGCGGCCCGGCGAGGAGAAGCTGGTGTTCAGCCGGTTCTGGCGCTCGGACCCGTCACGGGTACGGCGCTCCGGCGGGACCGGGCTGGGCCTGGCGATCAGCGTCGAGGACGCCCGCCTGCACCAGGGACGGTTGGAGGCGTGGGGTGAACCCGGTCGGGGCGCCTGCTTCCGGCTGACGCTTCCGTTGGTGCGTGGCCACAAGGTCACCACCAGTCCGTTGCCGATGAAACCCATCCCGACGCCGGCGCCCCCGGCGGGGGAGCCCGGGCAGCAGCAGCCGGTGGGCACGGAGCGGCCGCGCCAGCATGAGCACGCCGAGTGGAGCCTGTGATGCGGACGCTGGATTGCCCGACTTCTCAGCGGGCGATCTCGGCCCGCATCGTCGTCGGGCGCAAGCTCGTCGTCGCGCTGCTGGCGGCGCTGCTCGCCGGGTGTGCTGGGGTGCCGAGCACATCGGCGCCGCAGGCCATCGGTACGGTCGAGCGGCCCGCGCCGTCGAATCTGCCCAAGCCGACCCCCGGCATGGATCCCGACGTGTTGCTCCGCGAATTCCTCAAGGCCACAGCCGATCCGGCCAACCGGCATCTGGCGGCGCGGCAGTTCCTCACCCAGTCGGCATCCAACGCCTGGGACGACGCCGGTAGCGCACTGCTGATCGACCACGTGGTGTTCGTCGAAACCCGTGGCGCCGAACGGGTTTCGGCGACGATGCGGGCTGACATCTTGGGTTCGCTGTCCGATATCGGGGTGTTCGAGACGGCCGAGGGCGTGCTGCCGGACCCGGGCGCGATCGAGTTGGTCAAGACATCCGGCGGCTGGCGAATCGACAAGCTGCCCAACGGTGTTTTCCTGGACTGGCAACAGTTTCAGGCCACCTACAAACGCAACACGCTGTACTTCGCCGACCCGACCGGTAAGACGGTGGTGCCCGACCCGCGCTACGTTGCGGTCTCCGACCATGATCAGCTGCCCACCGAACTCATCTCCAAGCTGTTGGCCGGACCCCGGCCCGAGATGGCGCACACAGTACGCAACCTGCTCGCCCCGCCCTTGCGGCTGCGCGGGCCGGTGACCCGGGCCGACGGCGGTAAGAACGGGATCGGGCGCGGCTACGGTGGGGCGCGCATCGATTTGCAGAAGCTGTCGACCACCGACCCGCACAGTAGGCAATTGCTTGCCGCGCAAATCATTTGGACGCTGGCCCGAGCCGACATCCGGGGGCCCTATGTGATCAATGCCGACGGGGCCCCGCTGGACGACCGGTTCGCCGAAGGGTGGACCACCTCCGACGTCGCCGCCACCGACCCCGGCGTGGCCGACGGAGCCGGCGCGGGCCTGCACGCCCTGATCAACGGATCGCTGGTCGGATTGGACGGGCAGCGGACCAGCACGGTGCCCGGCGCTATCGGCCGGATGGGCGACCAGACGCTGGCCGCGTTGTCCCGCAGCGGACGGCAGGTGGCGTCCGTCGTGACCCTGCACCGCGGCGCCCCCGACATGGCGGAGTCACTGTGGATCGGTGATCTCGGTGGCGAGGCGGTTCAATCCGCCGACGGACACAGCCTGTCGCGTCCCAGTTGGGCCCTGGACGACGCGGTCTGGGTGGTGGTGGATGGTAATAACGTGCTGCGGGCCATCCAGGAGCCGGCATCTGGGCAACCCGCGCGCCTTCCGGTGGATTCCGGGGCGTTGGCGAGCAAGTTCCCGGGGCCGATCACCGACCTGCAACTGTCCCGCGACGGCACCCGGGCCGCGATGGTGATCGGCGGCGAGGTCATCCTCGCGGGTGTCGAGCAGACCCAGGCCGGGCAGTATGCGCTGACCTATCCCCGTCGGTTGGGTTTCGGGCTGGGCAATACGGTGGTGTCCCTGTACTGGCGCACCGGCGACGACATGGTGGTCACCCGCAACGACCTCGCTCATCCGGTCTCGTACGTCAACCTCGACGGGGTGAACTCCGATGCTCCCGCGCACGGTTTGCAGATTCCGCTGACCGCGATCGCGGCCAACCCGTCGACCGTCTACGTCGCGGCTCCGCAAGGCGTGCTGCAGTATTCGGCGTCGGCGTCGGAAAGTCAGCAGACGTGGTCGGAGGTGCCGGGCCTGATGACCGGTGGCGCCGTCCCGGTGCTGCCGGGTTAGCCGCTAGATCTTCGTCGCGATCTGTAAGCCGACGTCGCCGCCGCTCAAGGTGATCGGGTCGGCGGACGGCTGCAGTCCTGCAGCACGCTGCCAGTCCGCGGAGTCACGTGTTGTCCATGTGCCGGAGCGGCTGGTCGACCCGAAGTACAGTTCGTTCAGAGCAGCGAATTCGCTTGCACTATGCCCTGTTTCGAGACGCAGGGGCTCGATAACCGCGAGGACGCCGCGTGGCCGCAGGGCGCGCCCCAATCGCCGGATTAGCAGCGCGTTCTCCGCGGCGCTGAAGTGTCGTGCGAGATTGCACAACAACACCACGTCGTAGGTCTTGACACCGAAACCATGCGTCAGCGCGTCGGCTTCGAGGTGGACGACGCGAGCACCCAGGTTCTCGGTGGCCAACAGCGGCGCCGCGGCCCTGACGGCCTCGGGCACGTCCAGGACTACCGAGCGCAACTGGGAATGGCGCCGGCACAGGGCAACCGAGTAACGTCCGTGCGCGCCGCCGACGTCGATCATGTCGGTGGCGCCGCCCGGCACCGGGAGGAACTGCGCGACCTCGTGCGCGATCACGCCGGCCATTGCCCGCATGGACCGCAGGTAATGCGCCCATTGCACACCGGTCATGGTCTGGTGCAGCTCGAGCGGGATACCGGTACGCACATAGTCTTCGACGTGCATCATGAGCTCCCACTCGTCGAACGCGAAGAGCACCGCATCGACCATCGAGCGAGGACTTTCCGACAGCAGCCAGGTGCGCGCGGTCTGAGCCAGCGCGTACCGGCCTTCGCGGTACAGCAGGTAGCCGGACCCGGCGAGGGCGACCAGCAGTTGCCGCGTCGCGAACGTGTCCGTTCCGCACCGCTCGGCGACCTCGGCCGGCGTCGCCGCCTGCTCGCTCAACGACTCGAAAACGCCAAGTTTGGTTGCCGCCATGATCGCGCGTGCACGGGCGAATGCGAAGTGGGTTTCGAAGATTGGTAACGGTAGTTGGCGTGACGCCAGCGCCTTCCATTCGGCCGGGTCGTCCGGGATCATGCCCAGGTGCACGTCAGGTTTGCCGTTCAATCATGTTGGCGGGGAGAATATTTGGGTTGCTGTTGAAGATGTTGTCAGGAGCGTAGGCGGCCTTGATAGCGGCCAGTCGCTCGTATTTACCGTTTCGGTAGGTCTCGCGCACCCGACCATCGTCGTCGTAAGCCAAGAAATTCGAGTAGACCCCTCCGCTATGAAAGTTGGATGTCGTCGCGAAAGTCTCTCGTGCCCATTCGATATGGGGGCGACCGTCGTCGCCTGGTGCCCATCGAGTGAGCACATTGAGAAAGTGATCGGCGTGGCGATCCGGAAAAGCGGTGTCGCTTTCGCCCAGCCGGTCCTGCGCGCCATGCTGATAGGAGACCTCCAACACCGACATCGCCGAAGGAAGTCGCTGCGCCGAGTCGATCAACGCGCTGACGCAGTCACCGGTGATTTCACCGAGGTAGCCGCCTTTGGTGTAGTTGCAGGCGCCGGGACCGAGCAGGCCGTCGTTTACCGATTGCAGTTCGACGAACGGTATCGCTTGGATTCCCGTGAACGCGTGCGGAGCGCCGCTCCACAGATGTTCGTTGATCGATCGGGCGTCGGCGGGATTTCCGGTCCACACGCTTACCCTCGCACACACCGGCGCGTCGACGAGCTCGTCGGGCACTCCCGGCTCAGTGAAGGCGCGGCGCAAGTACAACACGACCTTCAGGTCATCGGGAGCGCGCCGCATCACCTGGTCGTAGTGGGCGATCGCATCGGCCGCATTATCCAGGCTATAGAATGCGGTGCCAACGGGAAGCGGTTGGGCGACAACGTGTGCTGCAAATTCGAACTCCATTACGACGCCGAAGTTGGTTCCTGCGCCACGCAGGCCCCAATACAGATCGGCATTCTCATTCGCGCTGACTTGGACCACCCTGCCGTTGGCCAAGACCACTCGAGCCGAAAGCAGATTGTCGCAGGTGAGGCCGTACTTGCGGCTGAGCCGACCGGTCCCACCGCCGAGTGCCAGCCCGGCCACACCCGTCTCCGACATCACGCCCGCTGGCGTTGCAAGACCGTGGATCTGGGTAGCCCGGTCCATATCCGCTATCAGGCAGCCGCCACCGACGCGTACCGTGCCGGCGTCTGGGTCAACGCTTACCTCGCACATCCGGCTGAGATCGATGATCGGGCCGCCGTCGATCATGGAATGCCCTGCGACACTGTGGCCGCCGCCTCTGACGGTCATCCCGATAGCATGCTCACGGGCGAATTCTATTGCGGCGATGACGTCGCCGTCGGCCCGGCAACGGACGACCAGCGCGGGGTATCGGTCGATCATCGCGTTCCAGACACGACGCGCTTGCTGGTATTCCGTGGATAGACAGTGCACGATGTCACCGTCGATCCGAGCATCCAAGGTCGCGAGCTGATGATCCGAAAAGCGCTGAATAGGAACTGATTCAGCGTGGGTCATAGGAAGGCTTTCGGTTTCGACGAGGGGCTTCTCGGTGCGATACCCAGGCTAGACCGTAGGGATGTGCCCACAACCGGGCTAGCCTAAACACGCAACGGATTAGCCGGATTGCGCACGGCCCCCAGGGCGGCATGGCGCGACCTCGGCCAGCAACGTTAGCTTGTTTGCACGCGGGTGTGTAAGGGGCATCAGTGGATTCGTGGAGGGAGGCGATCGAATGACGGAATTACCCACGGCCGACGCTTCGGATGTGCACATTTGGAAGCCGGCTCGGACGTTCGACGACTTTGCCCTGGTGTGCTGCGGCCGCGCCCACACGCATCTGCTGAGCGAGCCCGAATCGCTTTCGCTGTGTCGTCGGGTGGGTCGAATCGGTGCGGCTACCGTTTCCGAAGTCGCTCTCGGGTCCGAGATGGCGCTGGACGCCGGCGAGGTATGCGGGGCGTATCGAGTCGTGGTGATGCGCGCGGGACGCACCGAGTCCGCATATCGGGGTCTCTCAATGGCGGGTGGACCCGGTGCGGCCATGGTATATCCGCCGCAGGGTCGCGTCTTGGGGAAATGGAGTGCCGGAAGCAATTTCGTCTCGTTCAAACTCGAACGTTCGGCCGTCGAGGACGCGCTCAGCGATGCACTCGGTTGGCAGGTGATGTCGCAGCCTGATTTCGCGCCCGTCATGTCCACCGAGTCGGCCGCGGCACGAAGCTGGATCAACATGATGGCGCTTTTCAGAGATCAGGTCTTTCGGGTCGACAGTGTGCTGAATCAACCCCTGGTCGGACTGCCGTTCGTCGACAGCCTGGTCCGCGGGTTTCTACTAGCCGTGGATCACCCACACCGCGACGCGCTCGCCAAAGACGTCCGGCTGTTCGCGCCCCGCGCGATTCGTTCCGCGATCGAAATCATCGAAGAAGAAGCGCATCTGCCGTTGACCCTGTCCTCGATCGCGACTCGCACCCACATCAGCGTCCGCACGCTGCAGCAGGGATTTCAGCGTCACCTGGACACTTCGCCGATGGCATATTTGCGCGAGGTCCGGCTCCGGCGAGCGCATCAGGCGCTGCTGCGGTCGGACCCGTCGCAGGTGACCGTTGCATCGGTCGCGTACCGATGGGGTTTCACCAATCTCGGCAGGTTCGCCGCGGCCCACTCGGCCCGCTACCGCGAGACGCCGACGGAGACCTTGCGCCGCAGGGCGTTCCACCGCCTCACCGCCGACGAACGGGTTCATGTCAGAACCGCGCGGCGGTGTTAGGTTCGGCCTCCGAGCCGGGAGGAACTTTGACCTGGCCGGATCGCAGGGCAAGAGCACTATCGTGATCGAGTGGGAGGTGGCCGGGTGACCGCAGAAGACAGCGCTTGGGTCGCGGTGCGCTCAGTCGACGACTTCGCCGCGCTACGCACCGGCCGACCTGATTCACCGTGTCGTTGGTGGCCCGAAATCGGACCGACCGTCAACGCCGATTCGTTTTCGTTCACGCACCGGGCGCGTCGTCTCGGTCCGATTACTGTGCTGGACATCGATTTTCACGATGACGTGTGGGTGAACGGCGGCGACATTCGTCCGCACTATCACGTCACTGTGCCGATCGCGAGGTCTTCGGCCGTCGGCGCCGGCCGTCGTTCGATCGTCTCGAAACCCGGTTCGGTCGGGGTCTATCGGCCGGAGGGCAGGGCCGGTATCTGTCGTTACACCGGCCGGATGCTGGCCGTGATGATCGATCGGCAGGCCGTCGAGGACGCTCTCGCGGGCGCGCTGGGACGTTGTGTCAGTTCCCAAATCGACTGTCAGCCCGTCATGGTGACCAGGCACCAGGCCGTCCGCAGCTGGATCACGATGGTGTCGCTGTTCGCCGAGCAGCTGTTCGAACCGGGCAGCCCGCTGCAGCAGCCGGCTGTCGGGTTGCCGTTCGCCGAGAGTCTGGTTCACGGCCTGCTGCTCGCCACCGATCACTCATACCGGGCCGCATTGGAAGCCAAGGCGGCCGAGCCGGAGCCGCTCGCGGTCCGGGCCGCGATCGACGTCATTGAAGCCGAGGCGGACCAACCGTTGACGGTCTCGGTGCTGGCCGAGCGCAGCTATGTGAGCGTTCGCACGCTACAGCAGGCGTTCAGCGATCATCTCGGTGTCACGCCGATGGCGTATCTGCGCGAGGTCCGGCTGAGCCGGGCGCACCAGATGCTGCTGGAGTCCGATCCGGGCGCGTTACCGTGGCCTCGGTCGCCTACCGCTGGGGGTTCACGAACCTCGGAAGGTTCGCGACCGCGCACAGCGCTCGTTACGGCGAGTCTCCCTCGGAAGCGTTGCGCCGCTGCGCATAAGGGCATTGCGCAAGCCCGTCCCTCTGCGCAGCCTTACTGCCTGTCCCTGGGCGCACGGAATCCTGTGCGGCGTAGAGTAACTGAAGGGGCTTCGCCATAGCTCTCGATGTGTGCAGTGGCGAATCGTCCCGGATTCGTGAAGCCCCAGCGGTAGGCGACCGAGGCCACGGTGACCGAGGAAGGGTCCGAGTCGAGCAACATCTGATGTGCCCGGCGCAGCCGGACGCGACGCACATACTCCATCGGTGAAGAATCCAGATGACTGCGAAAGCCCTCCTGCAGCGACCGGACGCTGACGTGGGTACGCGCCGCCAGCTCCGACACCGTCAGCGGCAGATGTGCCTCCGCATCGATGATTTCGAGTGCGGCGTGGATGGTGCGCGGCGCGGGCCGGGGTCCGTCTTCGGCGACGGCATCGCGATCGGGGTGGTCGGCTGCGACCAGGAATCCACGAATCAGGCTGTCGGCGAACGGCAATCCAA
Source organism: Mycobacterium stomatepiae (assembly GCF_010731715.1). Classification (NCBI taxonomy): domain Bacteria; kingdom Bacillati; phylum Actinomycetota; class Actinomycetes; order Mycobacteriales; family Mycobacteriaceae; genus Mycobacterium; species Mycobacterium stomatepiae. The sequence goes on along the minus strand of NZ_AP022587.1, from coordinate 2,598,763 downwards.
CCAGTGGCTGATTGAACAGGCTGTCGGGCCGGGCGATCTGCTCGTAGAGGAGCAACAGCATGCTCACCCAGCTGCGGCCTACCGCGGTCGTGGTCGAGATGACCGGTGCGAGGTCGATCTGCGAGGTCACCTGCCGGCCCAGCGTGTCGCTCATTGCATCGTCGACGACGCCGCGGTCGAGCTTCACGCCGAGCATCCGGGTGCCTGCCATCCATCGTGCCGCGGTTTCGCCTTCCGGTTGGTACACGGCAACCGTGCCACGCCCGGCGCGCCGGGAGGAACCTCGGTGCGTTGACTCGAATTGGCCCGATTGCAGCACATTGACGCGGTAGCCGCTGCACCGCTCACCGCAATCCAGTGACACGTCCGTCCGGACGGCGAGTTGGGAGAGGGTCACCGGACCGACCCCACCCGCCCGCTGCCCGAGCGAAAACGAGTCCGGGTCGCTGCGCAACGTGAGGTGAGGCTCTTGGCAGCAAAGGGTGGCGAATTCGTCGAACGTATTCGCCATCGTCCATGCGGTGCCATTAGACAGGGCAGCCGGGCGCCGATTGGTCATGCGTCCGCGAGGCTACGCTCACTGTCGGCCACGGTCAGCCGGGACTTCTCTCGCTTGCGCGTTCCGGCGGGAATTCTGCGCATCACGGCCCGCGGCCGTTTGCCGGACCGCTACGCAATCTGTCCCGCGGGCCGCGCACGGTGGCTACTGCGTTTGCGTTGGCCCGCATAGCGTTAACGGCGTGAATAGTCCACCCGCGATCGCCCTGACGCCTATCCTGATGGTGGTGGCGTTGTTGTGGTGGGAGACGACGAGTCCGATCGGGTTGACGTTCGGCAAGCAGCGGCACGACGGAAAGGCGTTGGGCGTAGCGAGCTCAACCGAAGCCGAGCAAGCCGTCCCGACGCCGCGCTTGGAGCATGGTGACGCACACCAAGCTCTGATCGCATCCGGAATATTCAGCAGGACCGGTGCCGAAGTGGTTGCCGCCTTGGCCAAGGAGCTGCAACCCCAGCGCTTCCCACCGGGTCGGTTGATCGGCGCTCAAAGTGGCTTCGGGGGATTTGTGTACGTGATCATCTCCGGCAAAGTAAAAGTCTCGTACCAGCGTTTCGGCCGAGAAGAGATCGTCCTGAAGATTCTGGGTCCGTCGGAAATTTTCGGTGCCATGACGCTTTTCGATCCGGAACGGCAAGACATGAGCACGACCACGCTCACCGATGTCCTGGCGGTGCCGATTGCCCGCGATCGGATCCTGACATGGATGGTCGAACGCCCCGAGGTATGCGATCAGGTGCTGCGGTTGTTCGCGCGCTGGGTAAAGGCGATGACTGACTCGTTGGTCGACTTCGGGTTGGCCGATGCGCAAGGCCGCATCGCGAGCCGGCTGCTGTTGTTGCGGAAACGGTTTGGCCAGCAGGACGGTGGCGTCGTGCGGGTGGTGCACAACCTCACCTGTGCCGATTTCTCTCGGCTCGCCGGGGTCGATCCGGAGACGATCTGCGCGACGTTACGCGGATTCGCGGCCAACGGCTGGATCCGGTTGGAGGGCGACAGCATCGTCATCGTCGACGGGCACGCTCTTAGTGAGGTGCGGCAGGTAAGTATGGGGGAGGATTGCGGTGTTTGATCGATTTGCGTTGGGGGATTTGAGTGTTCGAGTGCTCGGCGCGCCCATGGCCGGCGGCCCGTCGACACCGGCGCTGGCGGCCGCCGTTTCCAACGGAGGCGGTTTGGGATTTCTTGCGGGGGGTCTGGTGTCCGCCGAGGAATTGGCCGACTCGATCCTTGCGGCACGCAGACTGACGTCGGGGCCACTGGGAGTGAATCTATTTGTGCCCCAGCCTCGAGTGGCCACTACCGACGAATTGGCTGCGTTCGCGACGGCCCTCGAGGACGATGCCGAGTACTACGGCGTAGCGCTGGGCGAGCCGCGCGATGACGACGACGAGTACGCCGCGAAGCTCGACGTGGTGTGCGATCTGCGACCGGAAGTCGTTTCCTTCACTTTCGGCTCGCCGGGTGAAGTCGCGTGCCAGCGCCTCAGTGACGCCGGCATCCTGAGCCTTGCGACGGTGACCACGGTACGAGAAGCTTTGATCGCCGTCAGCTTTGGCGTCACCACGGTGGTGGCGCAGGGGCCCGACGCGGGTGGGCATCGGGCCACGTTCGACCCCATCGCGACACCACCGGCCGACCCTCTCGACGATCTGGTCTCGGCGCTGGCCGCGTGTTTCGACTGCCCGGTCGTCGCGTCCGGAGGACTGGGAACTCCCGCTGCCGTGCGGCGGGCGCGGGATGCCGGTGCGGCCGCGGTGCAAATCGGCACGGCGTTGCTACTCGCGGATGAAGCCGGAACGAACCCGGTGCACCGTGCCGCAGTGCGCGATCCGCAGTTCACCGAGACCGTGGTGACGCGAGCGTTCACCGGACGGCCCGCACGCGCGTTGCGCAATCGATTCATCGACAAGCACGAGGCGCACGCGGTATGCGGATTTCCCCATGCCGCCATGATTACCGCCCCCATTCAGTCGGCCGCGGTGAAGCTGGGCGACCCACACGGCGTCGGGATGTGGACGGGTGTGTCGTTCCGCAACGCGCGTACGGGCTCTGCCACCGACATCGTCCAAGAGCTGGCGGGCTGATCATGGGATCCGGGGACCAGAAAGTCGCCATCATCACCGGCGCCTCACGCGGAATCGGTGCCGGTCTGGTCGAGGCATACCGCAAACGCGATTACCGGGTGATCGCGAACTCACGCACCGTCGAGGAGTCGCCCCATCCCGAAGTCGTCGGCGTCGCAGGCGATATCGCCGACCCGCGGACTGCCGAGCGGATCGTCGACGTGGCACTGGCACGGTTCGGCCGGGTCGACACGCTGATCAACAACGCGGGCGTGTTCATCCCGAAACCCTTCACCCTCTACACCGACGACGACTATGCGCTGGTCGCGGCGGTGAATATGGCAGGCTTCTTCGGGATCACGCAACGCGTCGTCGCCCAGCTGCTCGCGCAAGGCGGCGGAGGCCATGTCATCAACGTCACGGCCACGCTGGCCGAGGAGGCGCACACCACCGTGCCGTCGGTCCTGACGGCATTGACCAAAGGTGGCCTGATCGCGGCGACGAAATCGCTGGCCATCGAATACGCCTGCAACGGAATTCGATTCAACGCAATATCCCCCGGTGTCGTCGACACGCCCATGCACACCGGCGTAGATGCGGCCACCATATATGCCGGGATGCACCCTTTGCACCGGATCGGCACCGTCGGCGACATCGTGCACGGTGCGTTCTATCTCGAGATGGCCTCCTTTGTCACTGGCGAGATCCTGCACATCGACGGCGGCCAGAGCGCCGGCCACTGAGGGATCGGAGCGAGCGTGATTGTTCCTGACGACAACAGCTTCGACGTCGTGATCGTCGGCTTCGGCGGGGCAGGCGCGTGCGCGGCCATCGCTGCTGCCGAACGGGGTGCGCGGGTGCTCGTGGTGGACCGCTCGGTGGGCGGAGGTGCCACGACCTTGTCTGGGGGAGTGGTGTATTCGGGCGGAGGCACGCGCTACCAGCGACTGGCGGGCTACGAAGACACCCCGCAGAACATGTTCAACTACCTGTGCCAGGAGGTGCACGGCGCGGTCGATGAGCAGACACTGCGCACGTTCTGCGACGGTAGTGTGCGACGGCTGTCGTGGCTCGAGCGTCACGGCGCACGGTTCGCGGGGCCGTTGTGTGACTACAAGACGTCCTATCCGACCGACCGGCACTATCTGTACTTCTCCGGCAACGAACGTGCCTACCCCTACCGCCTGCACGCCACCCCGGCTCCGCGTGGACACCGGCAGGTCGCCAAGGGCATGGCCTCCGGCCGCGCGTTGTATCGGCCGCTGCGCCGGTCCGCCGAGGGGCTGGGCGTGCAGTTCCTGCCGCTGACGAGCGCCGAGGAAGTGATGATGGCAGGCGGGCAGGTGGCGGGGCTGCGCTGTCGCACCGTGACCGACTTCAATCCGCTTTTGCTGCAGCACTATTGGCGCACCACGCGATTGCGGGACAAGCTGACGAATTGGGCTCCCACCGTCGCCCGGGTGCTTCCCACCGGCGCGGCGCGATTGTGGCGACGGACAACCGAGCTGATGGTCGGCGCGCCGAACGTGATCTTGGCCGCCGGTGGATTCGCGTTCAACCGCGACATGCTGCTTCGCTACGCACCCGCTTTCGCGGGCATCACTCCGCTGGGAACACAGGCCGACGACGGTAGCGGCATCAAGCTCGGGACGGGGGTCGGCGGAGCGACCGGGCACCTGGACAGCGTGGCGGCGTGGCGGTTCTTGAGCCCGCCCGCGGCGATGCTGGAGGGCATCACCGTCGGAGTCAGCGGCGAACGGATCGCCAGCGAAGACCTCTACGGTGCCACCCATGCCGACGTGATGGTGCGCAAGTTCGGCGGACACGGCTTTCTCATCCTAGATTCCGCGACGTGGAAGAGGGCGCGCGCTCAACTGGCGGACCAGACTTCGCCGCTGCAACGGCTGCAGATGTCCTTTCTGATCACAGCCGGACATCGCAAGGCGGAGACGATGCCCGAACTCGCCGCGGCGCTGGGAATTTCACCGTCTGGCCTGACATCCACCGTGGCGGCTTACAACGATGCCGCCGAAGCGGGCCGCGAAGATCCCGCGCACAAGGCGCCGACGCTGTGCCGGCCGCTGCGATGCGGGCCGTACTACGGCATCGACATCTCCGTTCGGCCCTCGCTGGCCCACTTCGTCCCGGGCATGACGCTGGGTGGCCTGCGGGTGGACGGGCCCAGCGGCCAGGTGCTGGATGAGGCGAGTTCCCCGATTCGGGGGCTCTATGCCGCGGGCCGGACCGCGGTAGGCGTCTGCTCGAACTCCTACGTCAGCGGACTGTCGCTGGCGGACTGCGTCTTCTCGGGTATCCGCGCGGGCCAACACGCCGCCGTCAGCAGCCGCCTGGGGATACGCGAATTAGACAGGGGAGCAACGGGTATCGACTGATTCGTCGTTGCGGATGGCTATGCCGGGGCCGAGGTCTCCAGGCCGATGCGGTCCCATTCCTCCCAGCCGGTGATCCTGTCCTGATAGACGTTCTTCACGATCGGCAGCATCGTGGAGCCGAAGATGACGCGCAGCGGCGGCTTTTCCGCGTCGACGACGGTGAGCAGCGCCGCGGGCCTGACCTACCCCGCAATATCTTGCGCTGTCGGCATTGTGGGAGCGCAACGACCAGACCGTGGGTGAGCTGGTGGAACTTTTGCAGCTCGACTACGGGACGACGACGCCGCTGTTGAAGCGGCTCGAGAAGCGCGGGCTGGTCGAACGAACCCGCAGCCCAGTCGACAGGTTCGATCTGACCCCGAACCGGTCCCGGACCACACGCAAAATGCTGCAGTCGATCATCGAGAAGGCGAACGACTAGCGGGCAGCTGGCTGTCACCCCTACCGGCGACACTGGCGGCGTGCTCGATTTGATCCTGCCGCTGGAATGCGGCGACTGCCGGACGGTGTCGACCCGCTGGTGCGATGCGTGCGCCATGGAGTTGGTCGTCAAGCCCGACGAACCCCACCTGATCAGTCCACGCGTCGACCCGCAAGCGCCGGTGTTCGCGCTCGGACGCTACGCCGGTGCGCGTCGCCAGGCGATTCTCGCGATGAAGGAGCACGGGCGCGGCGACCTGATACCACCGTTGGCCCAGGCGCTGGCGCTTGGCATACACCGGTTACTGGCCTGGGGCATCGTCGCGGCTCCATTGACGGTCGTGCCCGCGCCGTCCCGGCGCTCGGCGGCACGACGGCGCGGGGGCGATCCCGTCGCCCGGCTGGCGCAGGCGGCGGTGGCCCGGCATCCGGACGTCGGCGTCGTCGCGGCATTGCGGATGAAAGCGTTGACCCGGGACTCGGTGGGCCTGGGCACCGCGGAGCGCGAGCGCAACGTCGCGGGCCGGGTGTTGCTGCGGGGCGGGCGGCCGCGCACCGAGGTGCTGCTCGTCGACGACATCGTCACCACCGGCGCGACGGCTGCCGAGTCGGTGCGGGTGTTGTCGGCGGCCGGAGCGCGCGTGACGGCCGTGCTGGCGATCGCGGTCGCCTGATATCGGCGAAACTCGGCGTAAACCAGTGAAATTGCCAAGAAGACGTGAAGAACTCGCTACGGGTTCATCAAATCGGTGGCACGGCGAGGCGAACACGAGCTAACGTCGAGAACAACCTTCAACAACTCTTCGGGACCCACTGGTTCCGATTCACTGGTCGCAATTTCCCAGGTTGAGACGGCATACGCGGAGGGGGTGAGTATTCGACACCTTGCACCGGCGGGCTGCCTGCGGCGGTGATCTTTCTAGAACCGCTCCCAACCCCGTCGGAGCTTCATCTGAAAGCCGGCACGCAGGGCGCGTGCGACGTGAAAAGAGAAACGAGTTGTCACGTATGTCAAGGCTAACCGTGGATTCCACTCAGCTTCTGGACGAGCCACCGGTGAGGGTCGACGAGCAGGAACCGACCACAACCGCCGAGGTTGTCTTCAAGGGCCGCAACGTCGAGATCCCCGATCACTTCCGCGTCTACGTCTCGCAGAAACTCGCTCGCTTGGAACGATTCGACAAGACCATCTACCTCTTCGACGTCGAACTCAAGCACGAACGCAACCGTCGCCAACGTAAGTCCTGTCAGCGCGTGGAGATCACCGCGCGGGGCCGTGGGCCGGTGGTCCGCGGCGAAGCTTGTGCCGACAGCTTCTATTCCGCGCTCGAGTCCGCGGTGGTCCGGCTGGAGAGTCGACTGCGCCGCGGTAAGGATCGCCGCAAGGTGCACTACGGCGAAAAGACGCCCGTTTCCCTGGCCGAGGCGACCGCGGTGACCCCGCCGGAGCGGGCGTTCCTGAACAACCATGTGTCCGCGGAGGCGCACCAACACGACAGCGGCGACGACGATGGCCATCAGCCGGGGCAAGTGGTGCGCACCAAGGAACACCAGGCCACCCCGATGTCGGTCGACGACGCGCTCTACGAGATGGAACTCGTCGGACACGACTTCTTCTTGTTCTACGACAAGCAGACCGAGCGGCCGTCCGTCGTCTATCGCCGCCACGCCTACGACTACGGACTGATCAGGCTGTCCTGACGATCAGCGGTCCTCGCGGGGTCGTCCCCTACCATGGGAGTCGCTCGGAAGAAGAAGACTCCTACCAACAGGGGACCTAGCTGTGCTGTCGAAGTTGCTGCGCCTTGGTGAAGGTCGCATGGTCAAGCGCCTCAAGCGGGTGGCCGACTATGTCAACACGTTGTCTGACGACGTCGAGAAACTCACCGATGCGGAGCTGCGGGCCAAGACCGACGAGTTCAAGAAGCGACTCGACGACGGCGAAACCCTGGATGACCTGCTGCCCGAGGCGTTCGCGGTGGCCCGCGAAGCGGCCTGGCGGGTGTTGGATCAGCGCCCGTTCGATGTGCAGGTGATGGGGGCCGCCGCCCTGCACCTGGGCAACGTCGCCGAGATGAAAACCGGTGAAGGCAAGACCCTGACCTGTGTGTTGCCGGCCTATCTCAACGCGCTGGCCGGCAACGGCGTGCACATCGTCACCGTCAACGACTACCTGGCCAAACGCGACAGCGAGTGGATGGGCCGGGTGCACCGATTCCTGGGCCTGCAGGTCGGGGTGATCCTGGCCAACATGAACCCCGACGAGCGCCGGGTGGCCTACAACGCCGACATCACCTACGGCACCAACAACGAATTCGGCTTCGACTACCTGCGCGACAACATGGCGCACTCGGTCGACGACATGGTGCAGCGCGGCCACACCTTCGCGATCGTCGACGAGGTGGACTCCATCCTGATCGACGAGGCCCGCACGCCGCTGATCATTTCCGGACCCGCCGACGGCGCCTCCAACTGGTATCTCGAGTTCGCCCGGTTGGCTCCGCTGATGGAAAAGGACACCCACTACGAGGTGGACCTGCGCAAACGCACCGTCGGTGTGCATGAACTCGGGGTGGAGTTCGTCGAGGACCAGCTGGGCATCGACAACCTCTACGAGGCCGCCAACTCGCCGTTGGTCAGCTACCTGAACAACGCACTGAAGGCCAAGGAGCTGTTCAACCGCGACAAGGACTACATCGTCCGCGACGGCGAGGTGCTGATCGTCGACGAATTCACCGGCCGCGTACTGATCGGCCGCCGCTACAACGAGGGCATGCACCAGGCCATCGAGGCCAAGGAGCACGTCGAGATCAAGGCCGAAAACCAGACGCTGGCCACGATCACGCTGCAGAACTACTTCCGGCTCTACGACAAGCTGGCCGGCATGACCGGTACCGCCCAGACGGAGGCGGCCGAACTGCACGAGATCTACAAGCTCGGTGTGGTCCCGATCCCGACCAACAAGCCGATGGTCCGCCAAGACCAGTCCGACCTGATCTACAAGACCGAAGAAGCCAAGTACATCGCGGTGGTCGACGACGTCTCCGAGCGTTACGAGAAGGGCCAGCCGGTCTTGATCGGTACCACCAGCGTCGAGCGCTCGGAGTACCTGTCGCGACAGTTCCAGAAGCGCCGTATCCCGCACAACGTGCTCAACGCGAAGTTCCACGAGCAGGAGGCCGGCATCATCGCGGTGGCCGGACGCCGGGGCGGCGTCACCGTGGCCACCAACATGGCCGGCCGCGGTACCGACATTGTGCTGGGCGGCAACGTCGACTTCCTGACCGACCAGCGGCTGCGCGCGGCGGGCCTCGACCCGGTGGAGACGCCCGACGAGTACGAGGCGGCCTGGCACGAGGAACTGCCCAAGGTCAAAGAAGAAGCCAGCGCCGAGGCCGAAGAGGTGATCGAGGCGGGCGGGCTGTACGTGCTGGGCACCGAACGCCATGAGTCGCGGCGCATCGATAACCAGCTGCGTGGCCGCTCCGGCCGCCAGGGCGACCCGGGCGAGTCGCGCTTCTACCTCTCGCTGGGCGACGAGTTGATGCGCCGCTTCAACGGCGCCGCCCTGGAATCGTTGTTGACCAGGCTGAACCTGCCCGACGATGTGCCGATCGAGGCCAAGATGGTCACCCGCGCCATCAAGAGCGCCCAAACCCAGGTTGAGCAGCAGAACTTCGAGGTCCGCAAGAACGTCCTCAAGTACGACGAGGTGATGAATCAGCAGCGCAAGGTGATCTACGCCGAGCGCAAGCGCATCCTCGAGGGCGAGAACCTGCAGGAGCAGGCGTTCGAGATGGTCCGCGACGTCATCACCGCCTACGTGGACGGCGCGACGACCGAAGGTTATGCCGAGGACTGGGACCTCGACGCGTTGTGGTCGGCGCTCAAGACGCTGTACCCGGTCGGGATCGACCACGAGTCGCTCACCCGCCGCGACGCGGACTCCGACCACGATGACCTCACCCGTGAGGAGCTACTCGAGGCGCTCGTCAAAGACGCCGAACGAGCTTATGCCACAAGGGAATCCGAGCTAGAGGAAATCGCTGGAGAAGGCGCGATGCGCCAGCTCGAGCGCAACGTGCTGCTCAACGTCATCGACCGTAAGTGGCGCGAGCACCTCTACGAGATGGACTACCTCAAGGAGGGCATCGGGCTGCGCGCGATGGCGCAGCGCGATCCACTGGTCGAGTACCAGCGCGAGGGCTACGACATGTTCATGGCCATGCTCGACGGCATGAAAGAGGAGTCGGTCGGCTTCCTGTTCAACGTCACCGTGGAGGCCATTCCCGCTCCGCAGGTCGCGCCGGTGCAAACCCCGGAGGGGTTGGCGGAGTTCGCAACCGCCGCCGCGGCCGAACCGCAGCAAGAGGAATCCGCCCCCGCGCCCGCCGCGGTGCGCGAGCAGGCACCAAGTACGTTACGGGCCAAGGGTATTGACAACGAGGCCCCCGCTCTGACGTATTCCGGTCCGGCAGAGGACGGTTCGGCGGAGGTCCAGCGCAACGGCGGTGGCGCGCAGAAGACGCCGGCCGGTGTGCCCGCCGGTGCCAGCCGGCGTGAGCGCCGCGCCGCAGCCCGCCAACAAGGCCGGGGCGCCAAGCCGCCGAAGTCGGTCAAGAAGCGCTAGCCGGGCGTTCGTCGCCGAGCGTGCGGCTAGCCGGGCGTTCGGCGCGAGTGTGAAGTTATTTCACGCTCGGCGCCCAGCGTGAAACTAACTTCACGTCCGAGGCGCGGCCCGGGAACTTGAGGCATTAGCCTCATGCGCCCGGCTCGTCGGGGCGCGCAGCATCGGTGCATGACCACGCCGCTCACTCCCGCCGATGCCGCTTCGGCCGTCCTGCACAATGCCACGCTGCCCCCCGGTGATGACGAAAGATTCGCCGGTTTCGGGGTTTTGGGCCTGCCCTTCGCCAGCGGGCATTACCTGGCGTTGCGCTGCATACCCAGGTCGTCGTTCGCGCCGGGCTATCGGTCGGTGTGGCATCGCGATGCGGCCGGGGTGTGGACGTTTTACGCGACGACCCCTGGCGAACACAGTTGCTCCCGCTTCTTCAGCGCGGCCACGCCCCGAGACGCCGTGCAATGCGGTATCGACATCGCCTGGGTTACCCCCTGGTCGCTGTATGTCCGGATTGCCGGATTGCTCGAGTGGCATCTCGATCTCGGGACCAGTGCGTCGACCCGGTTGATGAGCGGGATCGCCCCGCGCTTGCCCGAACGGGTATGGACCAACCGGTTGGCGCTCGCCGCGCTCGGGCGGGTTGCCGGTCCGATGATGAGAGCCGGACGGGTCCGGTTATCCGGCAAGGCGCCGAACGGCCAGCGATTCATGATCGCCCCCAAACGATTCTGGGCCGTCACCGATTCGCGCGCGGTGTGGCGCGCCGAGGGCCTCGGCCCGGTTACCCCGCTGCGTCAGCAGGCGCGCTTGGCCGACTTCTGGGGGCCGCAGCGGGGGCTTTTCGTGACCGGGGGCGGCCGTCTGGAGACGTTCGACCCCAGCCGTCACCGCGGCGTGCAGCGCACCACTTCGATTTGCTGACTTGCACGCGACCGAAGGGGACAATGAGCCGATGGCGTCGCAGATCACCGAGCCGGCGCCGGCGGGCGAGGCGCCCAGCCGGGCCGAGCTGTTGGCGGCGTTATCCGTGGCGATCGACCTCGGTCTGGGGCAACCCGCCGAGCACATGCTGCGCGCGGCGATGATCGCGACGCGGCTGGCCGATCGGCTGGGACTGACCGACGCACAACGGGATTGCGTCTACTACACGACACTTGTCATGTGGATCGGGTGTCATGCCGACTCCCACGAATACGCGCTGTGGTTCGGCGACGACATCGCGGTGCGGCACGACTCGTACCTGGTCGACTGGTCGGGGCTGCCGTACTGGCGGTTCCTGCTGGGCAATATCGGTCGCGGCCAGCCGTTGACGCAGCGACTGACCATCATGGCGACGCTGTTCGCCGATGCGCGCGGTCAGCTGTCCCGGTTGATCCACTCGCATTGCACCTCCGCGGCGCTGCTGGCGGATCGCATCGGGCTGGGCCCCGACGTCCAGGCGTCGCTCGTCTTCGCTTTCGAGCGCTACGACGGCGGCGGACTACCCGCCGGCACGCACGGCGAGCAGATCCCGATACAGATGCGGGTCGCCCAACTCGCCGAGATGGTCGAGGTGCACCATCGGACCTACGGCGTCGAGGGCGCCGTGGCGATGGCGCGCAGCCGCCGCGGCGGCCAATTCGACCCGACGGTCGTCGACACCTTCATCCACCATGCCGACGCCATCTTGGCCGGGCCGGGCCCCGGCGATGCGTGGGCGGCGGCAGTGCGCGAGGCGCCCGACCGCCACCAACGACTCGACGACAAGGCACTGGACACACTTCTCGTCGCCTTCGGCGACTTCGTCGACCTCAAATGTCCGTTCACTCTTGGGCATTCGCGTGCGGTGGCCGGCCTAGCCGGCGACGCGGCGCTCGCCGCCGGCGTCGATCCCGGCTCGGCGGCCCTGACGCGACGTGCCGGCCACGTTCACGACCTGGGCCGCATCGGTGTGTCGAATCAAATCTGGTCCAAGCCGGCATCGTTGACCCCCGGCGAGTTCGAGCGGGTGCGGCTGGATCCCTATCTCACCGCCCGGATCCTCAACCAGGTCCGCGGCCTGGGGCGGCTAGCGGAGGTGGCCGCAAACCACCACGAATGCCTGAACGGGTCGGGATACCCACGCGGGCTTGCCGGCGCCGCGCTGAGCCTGCCCGACCGCATCCTGGCGGCCGCGGTCGGCTATCAATCCGCCTGTGAGCCAAGGCCATACCGCGAAGAGCTGTCGTCCGGTACGGCGGCGCGGCGGCTGTACGAGCGGGCGAGCGCCGGCGAACTCGACACCGTCGCCGTCGAAGCGGTGCTGCACGCGGCGGGCCAGCCCGCCCAACGGCCAAAGCCACGTCCCGGCGGGCTCACCCCGCGCGAGATCGAAGTGCTTCGCCTCGTCGCCCGCGGCGCGTCCAACAAGGAAATCGCGGCCGCATTGGTGATCAGCGAGAAGACCGCCCGCAACCATGTGGAGAGAACCTACGCGAAGATCGGTGTCTCAAATCGCATCGGCGCCAGCATGTATGCCCTACAACAAGGGTTGTCAGTGCCGATTACCGAAAATTGAGGCAATCGCCCCATCTCGTCGCGCGGCAATCGGCGGACAATCAAAACATGAAGCGATATCTGACAATCTGTTACGGCGCAGTGGCTTATCTGCTGTTCCTGGTGTCGTTCACGTACGCGATCGGATTCGTCGGCAACATCGTTGTGCCACGCAGTGTCGACCACGCGCTCTCGGCGCCGGTTGGCTGGGCGGTGCTGATCGACGTACTCCTGCTTGGTGTTTTCGCGATTCAACACAGCGTCATGGCGCGCCCCGCCTTCAAGAGATGGTGGACGGGATTCGTGCCGACCGCGATCGAGCGCAGCACTTACGTGGTGCTGGCCAGTGGTGGCGCGCTGCTCTTGCTCTATTGGCAGTGGCGGACGCTTCCGGACGTCGTGTGGGACGTGAGTCTGCCGGCGGCACGCGTGCTGCTGTGGGCATTGTTCTGGCTCGGGTGGGCGACGGTGTTCTTCTCGTCCTTCATGGTCAGTCACTTCGACCTGTTCGGCTTGCGGCAGGTGCACCTGGCATGGCGTGGAAAACCATACCGCAACTTAGACTTTCGCGTACGGTATCTGTACCGGTTGGTGCGGCACCCGCTGATGCTGGGATTCCTGATCGCGTTCTGGTCGACGCCCACGATGACGGCCGGGCACCTCCTGTTCAGCATCGCCACAACGGGTTACATCCTGATCGCGTTGCGGCTCGAAGAACACGATCTGGTCGAGGCGCTGGGCGAGCAGTATCTTGCCTACCGCCGCGAGGTGCCGGCGCTGGTGCCCGGGGTACGGCGGCACTCGAACGCGACGGCCAGCCAGCACTAGCCTTCGAGGAGCGCGACCCAGGTTTCGCGGACCAGCCTGTGCCGTCGGCCGGGCTCAGCTCGTCGCGCCGGATGCGGCCACCGGCCCGTCCGCCCGTCGCGGTGGTTTTCCACGCGATGCGCCCGATAACACTCGCGCCCCTCAACCGATGTGCAGGGCGACTACCTGCCAGCGGACTCCACCGCTGGTGGGCAGCTTCTCCACCCGAGCGGCGATGGCGTGCATGCGGTCCCCGCGGCTGTAGGAGCCGAACACCTCGGCGGCCGTCTCCGCGGCGCTTCGCCTGACCGGTTGCAGCCGCATCCGACGCAGCACCGCGGCCGCCTGGCGTCCGGCGGGCTGATCGACAGCACGGAGTCGACGAGTCCGGGCACCAGCAGACCCCGGAGCTGGGCGACCGGCCGGCGATGATCGATCACCTCGAGCACGCGGCGCAGGGCGGCGTCGGCGAAGGTCGCGGCCTGACCCATCGTCGCGGACCAGGCCGGATTCGGCTCGGGTCGCCGGACGGCCCGCCCGCTGTAGGGTCGGCGGGGCCCACGGTGCGCCACTGTCGGCGGCCGGCAGGGCGCGAGGTTATGCGGCACCTCCCGTGGCGGCGGTTCGTACTCGACGACCGGCACGACGGCGAAATCGTCTCGGTGAGCGGGATTTACGGGGCTGACGGTCGACACGCACTCTCCAAGTCATCGATGAACGAGCGGCCTGCAGGAGAGTGGCAGACAATTGGTCTTTCAATTGCCGGTCATCATCGCACAATTCGACATCGCGCGTACCCGCACCGTGTTGCGCCCTAGCGGACGATTACGGTGGGCGAGAGCATCGGGGAACGCCAAGGATTGACCTAGGAGGTCAGGGCCGCAATGGTGACCCGGTTGTCCGCTTCGGACGCGTCCTTCTATCGGCTGGAGAACACCGCCACCCCGATGTACGTCGGGTCGCTGTCCATCCTGCAGCGCCCGCGGACCGGGCTGAGTTATGAGACGGTGCTTGCCGCCGTCGAACAGCGGTTGCCGCAGATACCGCGCTACCGCCAAAAGGTCCGCGAGGTGGGGATCGGGATGGCCAGGCCGGTTTGGATTGACGACGCCGATTTCGATATCACCTACCACGTGCGGCGCTCGGCGCTGCCGTCGCCGGGCAGCGATGAGCAGCTGCACGAGCTGATCGCCCGACTGGCCGCCCGGCCGTTGGACAAAACGCGGCCGTTGTGGGAGATGTACTTGGTTGAAGGCCTGGCCAAGAACAGGCTGGCGCTGTACACCAAGTCGCACCAGGCGCTGATCAACGGGATGACCGCGCTGGAGATCGGCCACGTGATCGCCGACCGGACGCGGCAGCCGGCGCCGTTCCCCGAAGACATCTGGATCCCGGAACGCGAGCCCGGCTCGACCCGGCTGCTGGTGGGCGCGCTCAGCGACTGGATGGTGGGCCCGGGCACGCAGTTGCAGGCCGTCGGCTCGGCGATGGCCGGGGTGGCGACGAACTACGGCGAACTGCTCAACGTGGGCCGTCGGGTCTTCGACATCGCGCGGACCGTCGCGCGCGGCACCGCGCCCAGTAGCCCGCTCAATGCCACCGTTTCGCGTCATCGGCGATTCACGGTGGCGCGCGGCAGTCTCGAGGACTACCGCACGGTGCGGGCCCGCTACGACTGCGACATCAACGACGTGGTGCTGGCCGTCGTGACCGGCGCGCTGGGCAACTGGCTGATGTCACGCGGGATGGCGGTGTCGTCGAGCGCGACGATCCGCGCGATGGCACCGCTTTCGGTCTACGCCGAAGACCAACACGACTCGACGGGCCCCGGCCAGATGATCAGTCAGGTCACCCCGTTCCTGGTCGACCTGCCGGTGGGTGAGGGAAACGCGGTGGTGCGGCTGTCGCAGATCGCGCACGCCACCGAGTCCAATCCGTCGGCCGCCCGGCTGGTCGACGCCCGGACTATCGTCACGCTGTCCGGTTTCGCGCCACCGACCCTGCACGCCATGGGTATCCGGGTGGCCACCAGCTTCTCGGCGCGGTTGTTCAACTTGCTGATCACCAATGCGCCCGGCGCTCAGTCGCAGATGTACGTCGCCGGCACCAAGCTGCTGGAGACGTACTCGGTACCCCCGTTGCTGCACAATCAGGCGCTGGCCATCGGTGTGACGTCCTACAACGGCACGCTGTATTTCGGAATCAACGCCGATCGCGAGGCGATGAGCGACGTCGACCTGCTGCCGGGGTTGTTGAAACAATCACTCGAGGAACTGCTCGAAGCTTCCCGCTAATTGTTGACGGTGAAAATTGGTGTGGGGATATACTATTCGTTACCGTGAGCACCTCGAACAACGGCGAGCCGGCAAAGGCGAAGAAAAAGAAATCCTCCGCGCGCAGCGCGCCCAAAATCTCCGATGCCGTCTATGAAGCTGAATTGTTCCGGCTACAAACAGAATTCGTGAACCTGCAAGAGTGGGTGCGGCATTCCGGCGCGCGAATCGTGGTGCTCTTCGAAGGTCGCGACGCCGCGGGCAAGGGTGGTTCCATCAAACGGATCACCGAATACCTCAGCCCCCGTACCGCCCACATCGCCGCGTTGCCGGTGCCCACGGATCGGGAGCGCGGCCAGTGGTACTACCAGCGGTATATCGAGCATCTGCCCAGCAAAGGCGAAATCGTGCTATTCGACCGGTCATGGTACAACCGTGCTGGGATCGAGAAAGTCATGGGATTCTGCTACGCAAGTACTGGTTTTCGGTTTCCGAGGGTGAACAGCTGCGTCGTTTCAAGGCGCGCCGCAACGACCCCGTCCGGCGCTGGAAACTGTCCACGATGGACTTGGAATCGGTGTATCGCTGGGAGGACTATTCGCGCGCCAAAGACGAGATGATGGTGCACACCGATACACCGATAAGTCCTTGGTACGTAGTGGAATCCGATATCAAGAAACACGCGCGCCTGAACATGATGCACCACCTGCTCGCCAGTATCGAGTACCACGAGGTCGACGAGCCGAAGGTCGAGTTGCCGCAACGTCCGGTGGTCAGCGGCAACTACCAGCGCCCGCCGCGCGAGCTGTCGACTTACGTCGACGATTACGCGGCCACCCTGATCAAGAGCTGACGATGGGTGCTAGCACGGTCCAGGTTTACATTCCGGCCACTCTGGCGATGCTGCAGCGGCTTGTCGCCGACGGCTCACTGAGCCCGGTCAACGGCACCGCTTTCGCGGTGACGCCGACCCTGCGCGAGGCCTATGCGGAGGGCGACGACGACGAGCTCGCCGACGTGGCGCTGCGCGAGGCGGCGCTGGCTTCACTGCGGCTGCTGGCGGGCGAGGAAGCCGGGGGAGATGATCGGTCGGTGCGACCGCGGCGCGCGGTGCTGGCCGCCGAGCTCGATGACGTCACGTTCCGCCCCGATCTCGACGATGCGGTGGTCAGGCTCGCCGGGCCCGTCCCGATGGACCGGGTGGTCGCGGCCTACGTCGACAACGCCGGCGCGGAGGAGGCCGTCGCGAAGGCGATCGAAGCCATCGATGCCGCTGACCTGGGTGATGAGGATGCCGACCTGATCGTCGGCGACGCCCAAGACCACGATTTGGCCTGGTACGCGAACCAGGAGCTGCCGTTCCTGCTCGACCTGTTGTGAGCGCTACAACGCGCCGGCGAATGTGACGCAATCCGGGCACGTGGGCCTGGAAAACATACCGTAACTTACGGTACCGTAGCCTTTGTGACGGGGTACGAGACGCCCCAGCGAAAATCGAGCGGAAGCTAAACGCCCGCAGCCTGAGCAGGAGCTTCCTATGGGTAGGAAATACCAATCGATCACCGCGAATGTGGTCGAAACCAAGCGTCCC
Source organism: Mycobacterium stomatepiae (assembly GCF_010731715.1). NCBI lineage: Bacteria > Bacillati > Actinomycetota > Actinomycetes > Mycobacteriales > Mycobacteriaceae > Mycobacterium > Mycobacterium stomatepiae. Next base: position 2,581,519 of record NZ_AP022587.1, on the reverse strand, counting down.
ACGGTCGCGGGGGCGGAGCGGCACCCCGGTTGGCATGCGCTGCGCCAGCTCGCCGCGCGTATCACGACGCCGCTGCTGCCCGACGACTATCTGCACCTGGCCAACCCGCTGTGGTCGGCGCGCGAATTGCGCGGCCGCATCGTGCAGGTTCGCCGCGAGACCGAGGATTCCGCAACCCTGGTCATCAAACCGGGCTGGGGTTTCGGCTTCGACTTCGAGCCGGGCCAGTACATCGGGATCGGACTGCGGTTGGACGGCCGCTGGCGCTGGCGGTCTTACTCGCTGACGTCGAGTCCCGTCGCGCGGTCCGGGTCCGGCCCGGAGCGCACCGTGACCATCAGCGTCAAGGCGATGCCGGAAGGTTTCTTGTCCACCCATCTGGTGGCCGGGGTCGAGCCCGGGACGATCGTGCGGCTGGCCGCGCCCCAGGGCAACTTCGTCCTACCCGACCCGGCTCCGTCGTCGATCCTGTTCCTCACCGCTGGATCTGGGATCACGCCGGTGATGTCAATGCTGCGAACACTGGTGCGCCGGAAGCAAATTGTTGACATCCAGCACGTGCATTCGGCGCCCACCCAATCCGACGTGATGTTCGGTGCCGAATTGATCGCGCTCGCGGCGGTGCACCCCGGGTACCGGCTGCAGGTTCGCGAGACCCGGGCCCAAGGCCGGCTGGACCTGGCCCGGCTCGACGACGAGGTGCCCGACTGGCGCGAACGTCAAACCTGGGCCTGCGGGCCGGAGGGCATGCTGGCCCAGGCCGAGAAGGTCTGGGGGGCCGCGGGCATCGCCGACCGGCTGCACCTGGAGCGGTTCGCGGTGGCCAAGGCCGCACCCGCCGGAGAAGGTGGAACCGTGACCTTCGGCCGAAGCGGGCGTACGGTGTCCGCCGACGCCGCGACCTCGCTGATGGACGCGGGGGAGGGTGCCGGAATCCAGATGCCCTTCGGCTGCCGAATGGGTATCTGCCAGTCCTGCGTGGTACCCCTGGTGGAGGGTCACGTCCGTGACCTGCGCACCGGGCAGGAACACGAGCCCGGGAGCCGGGTGCAAACGTGCGTTTCGGCCGCATCGGGCAATTGTGTGCTCGACATTTAAAGGCTACTCATAGGTAACCTACGGCTTCGTAGGTTACAATAGCGTAGGTACTGACCACAGAAACGAACGCCGGGAGGTGAGACCAATGGCGATCACAGACGTCGACGTATTCGCGCATTTGACCGACGCTGATATCGAAGCCCTGGCCGTTGAGCTGGATGCTATCCGCCAAGACGTAGAAGACTCACGCGGCGAGCGGGACGCCCGCTACATCCGTCGCACCATCGCCGCTCAGCGCGCGCTGGAGGTATCCGCCCGACTGATGCTGGCCGCGAGTTCGCGGCGCTCGGCATGGTGGGCTGGAACCGTGACCCTGGGCGTGGCCAAGATCATCGAGAACATGGAGATCGGCCACAACGTCATGCACGGCCAGTGGGACTGGATGAACGACCCGGAGATTCACTCCTCCTCGTGGGAGTGGGACATGAGCGGGTCGTCCAAGCACTGGCGTTACACGCATAACTTCGTGCACCACAAGTACACGAACATCCTCGGGATGGACGACGACGTGGGCTATGGCATGCTGCGTGTCACCCGCGACCAGCGCTGGCGGAAGTACAACCTGTTCAACCTGGTCTGGAACACCTTGCTGGCCATCGGTTTTGAGTGGGGCGTCGGCTTGCAGCACGTCGAGATCGGCAAGATCGTCAAGAAGCGGATGGACCACGACGAAGCACGCCAGCGCACGGACGAGTTTTTCGCCAAGGCCGGCCGTCAGGTGCTGAAGGACTACGTCGCATTCCCGGCTCTGACCTCGCTGTCGCCCGGCGCGACCTACAAGTCCACATTGAAGGCCAATGCCGTCGCGAACGTGATCCGCAACGTGTGGGCCAACGCGGTGATCTTCTGCGGCCACTTCCCCGATGGTGCAGAGAAATTCACCAAGACCGACATGATCGGCGAAACGAAGGGCCAGTGGTACCTGCGCCAGATGCTGGGTAGTGCCAACTTCGAAGGTGGATGGCTGCTGCGGTTCATGAGCGGCAACCTGTGCCACCAGATCGAGCACCACCTCTACCCTGACCTGCCGAGCAACCGGCTGCACGAGATCTCGGTGCGGGTGCGTGAGATCTGCGACAAGTACGACTTGCCTTACACCACAGGGTCATTCCTGGTGCAGTACGGCAAGACGTGGCGCACGATGGCCAAGCTGTCGTTGCCCAACAAGTACTTGCTGGACAACGCCGACGACGCGCCGGAAACCCGTAGCGAGCGGATGTTCGCCGAACTCGACGCCGATTTCGCGGGCACGGATCCGGAGACCGGCCGGCGGCGCGGACTCAAGACCGCCATTGCCACCGTCCGGGGCTGGCGCCGCAACAAGCGCGCCATGAAGAAAATGGGGCAGCTGCTCAAGGACGCCGACGACCTGGCGGCCTGAGCGCTTACAGCATGGCGAAGAACATCGCCGCGGTGCCGGCGGCAGTGCACGCTTGATACAGCGGTTCCAACCGCGTGGACTGCCGCCGGGCTGCGTACCGGCATGACCAATACAGCGCCACGACCGCGAACCCGAGGGCCGCGATCCAGTTCACCGTGGTGATCCATCCGGGTCCCGTTGGCGCCCTGAACATCTGGTGCCCGGGCATCTCCATGCCGGGCATGGTCATGGCCAGCGATGTCGGGTGGCTGGCCTGGCCCGGCAGGTTACCGCTCATCACCGCGTACATCCACACCATCGCCGCCGTCATCACGGCGTAGTAGCAGTTGGTGAGTCGCTGGCCGATGGCGGACGACGCGCGACCCGCCGCGCGCACATACCAGGCGCCGGCCAAGCTGAAGAAGACCATCGGCCCGGCTGTCGACAGATCCATGCCGACTTGCCACGCCATCAGGACCATTGCCGCCGCCATCGTCAGGTGTAACAAGTGGTCGATTGTGCTCGTCGCCCGATCGCGTTGCGCGACAAGGAGGTAGACGTACGTTGCAATGCTGATACCGAAGAGGGCGGTGACAATCCACCGCAACGTCAAGTCGCCGATCAAGAGGTGGCTTCCTCGCCTGGCATGCGCCGAACGGTACCCCCGTAGGGTACCAAGATCAAGCAGCGCGGCCGACGGCGCGCCGCGCGGCCGTGTGTCGAGATGATCGGCCGATCTCGGTTTAGGTGACGGCGCCGAGGCCGCCCAGCGCCCTGTACTGCGCAATCCCGGCGCGGTTGGCGCTTAGCGCTATTCTCGGAAATATGCTCGCAGCGTTTGGGTTCGAAACCCTGGGTGTGGTCGTCGGGGACATGTTCTTCGTCGACCCGACCCCGAATGAAGGTCAGGAAACCCCGGAGCGGGGAGTCAGGCTGGAACTGCGCGTCGTCGATCGGGCCGAGCCGCACGGGTCGATCTACGCCGGCATCCCGATCGCCTTCAACCGCCCGGTGTGGCGCGTCGATCTCTTTGGGTCGACCGAGAGCCCGCCGGGGACGCTGGACCGGGCCCATCATCATCCTCGATTCGAGGGCTGGGAGCCCGGACGCCGGAACTTTGTTCCCGAGCTGTCGGCAGATCCGGTGTCTTGGCTGGCCGGTCAGTTGGCCGATCCGGTCACCGTGCTGACTCGGGCGGGCGTCGATGCCGATGAGGTCCCCGAGGCGGATAAAGCCGGACTGGCCGCGGCGGCTCCGGAGATCGTTGCCGCGGTGAAGAGGATGCTGGACGGCGTGCGAGAGGGGGAATTGGCCCCGGCACCCGCGGAGCCGGTTGCCGCCGCGCGCACCGGGTGGCTCTGACTTCACCGAGCACGACGGAGGCGGGTTCGTAGGCGCCTTCGAGGCGGCGTACTACTGGACCGCGGTGCCGAAAAGATGCCCGATGCCGTAGGTCAATCCGAGTCCGGCCGCGCCGCCGAGCACGACACGAAGCACCGCACGCCAAACACCACCGCCGCCAGTCCGTGCGCTGAGTGCACCGGTGAGCGCCAGGGCCGCGAGCACGGCGACAAAAGTGAACGGAACCCGAAATGCGCTGGACGGCAATAAGATAGCCACTAATGGCAGCAGCGCTCCGATCAGGAACGAGGTCGCAGAGGCTGCGGCGGCTTGCCACGGGTTGGCCAAGTCGTGGGGATTGATGTTGAGTTCGGCGTGTGCGTGGGCGGTGAGCGCATCGTGCGCGGTCAGCTCTTTGGCGACTTGCGCTGCGGTTTCAGCCGACAAACCTCGGCCCTGGTAGATGGCCGTCAATTCGGCCAGTTCGGCCTCGGGTATGTGCTGCAACTCATTTCGTTCGGTGGCGAGCTGAGCCTTTTCGCTGTCCCGTTGGCTCGAGACGGAAACAAACTCGCCCAGTGCCATCGAGACGGCCCCGCTGACTAGGGCCGCCAGGCCCGCGGTGAAGATCGGACCGCGCTCGGTGGTCGCCCCGGCCACCCCGACCACCAGGCCGGCCACCGATACGATGCCGTCGTTGGCGCCTAATACCGCTGCGCGCAGGCTATTGAGCCGGCCAGAGGTGTCGCCGGCATGCGGTTCGGCGGCGTGGGTTGGTGCCTCCTGAGGCGGCTCGTTTTTGCCCATGTCGCCTAGCAAAGCGCATCTTCACCCGGTCGCGCCAGCAAGCGCAGCCTCATCAAACTTTGTGCACTAGACCTAATTAGCTTTGCCTTTGTCGGGTTGAGCGACGGTATGATCGCGGTCGCCCCACCTCACAGTGGCGCTCGTTGCAGCCCGCCGGACAAGCCATGACGCTGGCGCCCGAGGTATTTATATTCGCGCGAAGGAACCTCATGACGGTCATTCACGGCTTGCCTGCCCATGCGCTGCTCGTCCATTTCCTCGTCGTCCTGGTACCGCTGACAGCACTTTTAGAGATCGTGTGTGCCTTGTGGTCCGCGGGCCGGCGAGGGCACCTGGGCTGGCTCACCGGCGTCCTCGCGGTCGCGACCGTGGTGCTGACGCCGATCACGACAAATGCCGGCGGATAGCTTTACGACTTGCGGCGCGATCCCAGTCCGATTCTGCGCAAACACGCCGAGTTAGGCGACACCATGATCTATTTCGCTGTTGCGCTGTTGATCGTCGCGGTCGCGCTTTTGATACTCGGTTTGGCCGAACGCCGATCCGGCTCGAGTCGTCGGCCTCTCAGCGTGCCCGTCGCAATTGTTGCGGTCGTCGTTGCTGTCGCGACGATGATCCAGATCTACCGCGTCGGGGATACCGGAGCACAATCCGTGTGGGGCAACGAGATAACGCATCTCAAACAAGCCAACTCCAAGTAGCCGCGTCACGTCCCAGGGGTGGCCGAAACTGACTAGCCCAGCCACTTGATGATGGTGGCCTTGGCCATGCCGCCGGTATCCGAGCCCGAGCCAGGGTTGGGTCAGGGGCGCAGGTCTCGAACACCGATCTGCGGCGTGAGACGGCCTGTTCGTCGCGTGCGCGCGTTCGATTCCGCTATCAGTGCACGGCGGTCGCCATGGAAATACGTGTATCCGGCGGTGAGAAAACACAGGGTGCTTACGATCGCCAACATCTGGGCGCCGCTCACGGCCAGGCTAATGCCGCCGCCGATGGCTGCGCCCAGTACAAAGCTCAGGTACAGCAGAAAGTATCCCAACCATTGGGCCGCCGAGCCGCCGCTGATGTGACGTTCAATGCCCTGGCCCATCTTCACAAGGGTCCCCGTCACATAGCTCAGTGGCGTCGATACCTCGCCGTCCTTCGTAAATGACGTATTGAGGGCGCCGACTCCGAATGCAACGAAAAGGGTTGGTGCGAAGGAGAGATCGTTTGATTGCGACCACCCATGAGTGGTGACGCAGACCGCGGTAGCGGTAGCCAAAGACAGGGCGGTGAGCACTGTTGGTCCATGGGGATGCGTTACCCACAGATGGCGCTTACACAGCGATGCGACTACCACGCCTCCTACGAAAGTCGCTATCAGCAACGCTGCTGTAATTGCGAGCCAAGGTTGTTGGCGAAAAAGTCCCAATGCCGCACGTTCGGAGTTACCCGTCATGAAGGTCACGAAGTATCCAGCGGAGTGGGTAAACGCGGCCGCGCCGATCAGGCCCGCCAGTGCCGCCAACACCCATGACAATTTTGTCTCGCTGTCGAACGTCACGGACATATCGGTGACTCCTCTCGGCCTTCCGCGTAGAGCCACGGGTGAGCTCTGTGTACGCCGTGACCCATATACCCCCAAGGGGTATATGGGCCAACCACTATTGGCGCAAGGAGTCCTCGCCCAGCTCGGCCGGGCCCCAGGCGTGTACCCGGGTACTCGGCGTCTACTGAAGCGTTCTAGCCCAGCCGTTCGATGATGGTGGCGTTGGCCATGCCGCCGCCCTCACACATCGTCTGCAGACTGTAACGGCCACCGCGCTGTTCGAGCGCGTTGACCATCGTGGTCATGATGCGAGCTCCGCTGGCGCCCAACGGGTGTCCGATCGCGATGGCACCGCCGTTGACGTTGGTCTTGGCGAGATCGGCACCGGTGTCGTGAGCCCAGGCCAGCACCACGGGTGCGAAGGCCTCGTTGACCTCGAACAAGTCGATGTCGGCCAGCGTCAGGCCGGATCGCTGCAGCACCTTCTCGGTCGCCGGGATAACGCCGGTCAGCATGTACAGCGGGTCGTCGCCCACCACGGTGGTGGTGTGAATCCGCGCCAGCGGGCGCAGGCCCAGCTTGTTGGCGACCTCACTGGTGGTGATCAGCACCGCGGCGCTGCCGTCCGAGAGCGGCGACGAGTTACCCGGGGTGATGTCCCAATTGATCTGCGGGAAGCGCTGTTCCATCTTTTCGCTGTAGAACGCCGGCTTAAGTGCGGCCAGGGTCTCGACCGTGGTGGCCGGGCGGATGATCTCGTCGGTGTGCAGCCCGGCGATCGGGATCAGCTCGTTTTCGAACAGCCCATCTTTGGTGGCGCGGGCGGCCTTGTCGTGGCTACCGGCCGAGAACTCGTCGAGCTGAGTACGCGAGAAGCCCCACTTGGCGGCGATCAATTCAGCGCTAATACCCTGCGGAACAAGACCTTCGGGGTAGCGCGTGCCCATGCCCGCGCCGAACGGGTCGCTGCCCGGCAATACCTGGGTGCCCATCGGGACGCGGCTCATCGACTCCACGCCCGCGGCGATCACCATGTCGTAGGCGCCGGCGATGACTCCCTGCGCCGCGAAGCTGATCGCCTGCTGGCTGCTGCCGCATTGGCGGTCGATCGTGACGCCAGGAACCGATTCGGGGAAGCCCGCGCCCAGCAACGCGTTGCGCGCGATATTGACCGCCTGGTCGCCGACTTGTGTGGACGGCACCGGCGATGACGTCGTCAACCTGCGCCGGGTCCACACCGGTGCGGGCCACCAGCTCGCGCAGGCTGTGCGCCAGCAGGTCGACCGGGAGCACGTCGTGTAGTGCGCCACTGGCCTTGCCCTTGCCGATCGGGGTGCGGACGGCGCCGACAATCACCGCGTCGCGGCCCTGAAATGAGGTCATGACTCCTCCTTGAGCCCTGGGTATGGCTCGATATACCCAGCAAAGCGTCTAGGTATACTAAAATCAACCCAGACGGGAGGTGATCTACATGACATTTCTGCAGGGCGCCCTGGCGGATCGGGAGAAATGGTCGGCGGTTGGTCAGTGCGCGATCGAGAAGACGATGGCGGTGGTCGGCACCAAGTCGGCGATGCTGATCATGCGCGAGGCGTACTACGGCACCACCCGATTCGACGACTTCGCGCGCCGGGTCGGGATCACCAAGGCGGCCACGTCCGCGCGCCTGACCGAGCTGGTTGATCTCGGGCTACTGGCGCGCCAGCCCTATCAGGAGCCAGGTCAGCGCAGCCGCGAGGAATACGTGCTGACCGAGGCCGGTACCGACTTCATGCCGGTGGTCTGGGCCATGTTCGAGTGGGGACGGCACCATCTGCCGGGCCGCCACCAGCTACGGCTGACCCACCTGGGATGCGGCGCGGAGGCGAGCGTCGAAATACGGTGCACCGAGGGCCATTTGGTGCCGCCCGACGAGCTCGGCATGCGGCTGGCTAAGTCTCCCTGAGAGCTCCGAGCAATCGGCGGGCCGCTTCGACACGGCGAAGGGCGGGACCGGAGAGCATGTCCAGCGCGCATTCCGGGTCCGCCGGTGGCCCCATGTGGCCGCAGCCGCGTGGGCAATCCTGCACGGTCTCGGCTAGATCCGAGAAGGCCAACAACACGTCGTCGGGCCGGATGTGAGCCAGCCCGAACGAGCGGATGCCGGGTGTGTCGATCACCCAGCCGTTGGCGCCCAGCGGGAATGCCACCGACTGCGTCGAGGTGTGCCGGCCCCTGCCGATCTCGGTAACCTCGCCTACAGTTCGATCCGCTTCTGGCACAATACGATTCACCAATGTTGACTTGCCGACGCCGGAATGCCCGAGCAGCACGGTGATCTTGCCGGCGAGCAGGTCCACCACGGCCAGCAGCGGATCGTCGCGGCCCGCGGTGACCACCGTTAAATCGAGGTCGGCGAACTGCTTTGCGAACGGCTCGGGCGGGGCCAGGTCGGTCTTGGTCAGGCACAGAATTGGCGTCAACCCGCCGGCGTACGCGGCGATCAACGCCCGGTCGACCAGACCCGTGCGCGGCGGCGGGTCCGCAAGCGCCACCACGATCAGCAGTTGGTCGGCGTTGGCGACGACCACCCGCTCGGTGGGATCGGTGTCATCGGCGGTGCGCCGCAACACCGTTCGCCGAGGCCCGCGACGCACGATGCGGGCCAGCGTGTCCGGCCGCCCGGACAGGTCACCCACCACGTCGACGTCGTCGCCGACCACGATCGGGGTGCGGCCCAGCTCGCGGGCCCGCATCGCGGTGACCCGGCTGTCGGGCCGACCCCCGAGCACACATCCCCACCGGCCGCGGTCGACACTGACCACCATCGCGGCCTCGGCGTCAGCGTGCTCGGGACGGGTTTTGGTCCGGGGCCGTGAACCCCGGCCGGATCGGACCTTGACGTCGGATTCGTCGTAGTCACCCGGCCTCAAACGTTGGACTCCAGCATGCGTGCCCACAGCTGAGCGAATTCCGGCAATGTCTTTGTGGTGGCGCCGATGTCGTCGATCTCAACTCCGGTTACCCGCAGCCCGACGATCGCGCCGGCCATCGCCATCCGGTGGTCGGCATACGCGCGCCAGATGCCGGAGTGCAGTGGTGTCGAGGTGATCACCAGGCCGTCGGCGGTCTCCTGGCAGTCACCCCCCAGCCGGTTGATCTCGGCGCTAAGCGCGGCCAGCCGGTCGGTCTCGTGGCCGCGCAGATGGGCGATGCCGGAAAGCCGCGACACCGACCCCGGGGTGGCCAGTGCCGCCAGCGCGGCGACCGACGGCGTCAGTTCGCCGACCGCGCGCAGGTCGACATCAAATCCTCCGTAGCCGTCCTCCGAGCCCTGCACTTCGAGATATGAATCAGTCTGGGTGACAACGGCATTCAGCTCGCCCAAGACATCCAGAATGTCGCCGGCGGGTTGCACGCTGGTCGACGGCCATCCGGTGATGCGTACCGTACCGCCGGTGACGACGGCCGCCGACAGGAACGGAACCGCGTTGGTGAGGTCGGGTTCGACGTCCCAGTGCCGGGCCGCGACCGTGCCGGGATGCACCTGCCAGCGGTTGGGCACCGAATCGTCGATGTCGACTCCGCCTTGGCGCAACATCACTGTCGTCATCGCGATATGCGGCTGCGACGGCAGCGACGTCCCGGTGTGCACGACGGTCAGGCCGTTGCTGAACGACGCCCCGCACAGCAACAGGCCGGAGACGAACTGCGACGACCCCGACGCGTCGATGGCCACGGTGCCGCCGGCGACCGATCCGCTGCCCAGCACCCGGAACGGCAGACCGGTGCCCTCGATCGGGACACCCAGGTCGCGCAGCGCGTCCAGTAACGGAGCGATCGGCCGGCCCCGGGCCTGGTCGTCGCCGTCGAATTCCACCGCTGCGTTGGCCAGCGCCGCCAGCGGTGGAACGAAGCGCAACACCGTGCCGGCCAGGCCGCAGTCCACGCGCGCGCCGGGGCCGGGGTCGAGCCGGCCGCTGACCGTCAGTTCGGTGCCGTCGCCGTCCACCCGCAGGCCCAGCGCGGCCAACGCACCGATCATCAGGTCGGTATCGCGGCTGCGCAGCGCGCCGCCGATCGTCGACGCGCTCTGGCCCTGCGCGCTGGACAGTCCCGCGAGCACCAGCGCCCGGTTGGTCTGCGATTTCGAGCCCGGCACGGTCACGGTCGCGTGCACCGGCGTCGGCGCGATGGGGGCCGTCCAGGGGTCGGTGCTCACGGCTTCATCCTGCCGTGTCGGCGGGTGTCGTGGGTACCGGGCACCATGGATGTCATGTGTGGACGGTTTGCGGTCACGACGGATCCGGCCCTGCTGGCCGAGAAGATCAAGGCGATCGACGAAGCTACCGGTAGCTCGGAGCGCGCGAGCGAGCCCAACTACAACGTCGCCCCGACGACCACGGTCGCGACGGTGGTGTGCCGCCACAGTGAGCCGGACGACGAGCCGACTCGCCGGGTGCGGCTGATGCGCTGGGGGCTGGTTCCGCCGTGGGTCAAGGCCGGTCCCGACGGCAGCCCGGATTCCAAGGGTCCGCTGCTCATCAACGCCCGCTCCGACAAGGTGGCGACCTCGCCGGCCTTCCGCGGTTCGGCCAAGAGCAAGCGTTGCCTGGTGCCGATGGACGGCTGGTACGAATGGCGGCCAAATCCGGACGACGCCGCGGGCAAGAAGAGCGCGAAGACGCCGTTCTTCATGCATCGCGAGGACGGCGAGCCGCTGTTCATGGCGGGCCTGTGGTCGGTCTGGAAACCCGACAAGGAGGCGGACCTGCTGCTGAGCTGCACGATCATCACCACCGACGCCGTGGGGGAGCTGGCCGGGGTCCACGACCGGATGCCGTTGATTCTGGCCGAGCGTGACTGGGACGCCTGGTTGGATCCCGATGCCCCGCTGGACACCGAGCTGCTGACGCATGTGCCGGATGTGCGTGGCATCGAGCTGCGCGAGGTGTCGCGGCTGGTGAACAGCATCCGCAATAACGGGCCCCAGCTGCTCGAGCCGGCCGAACCGCAGCCCGAGCAGATCACGCTGTTATAGCCCTCACACGGTTTTTGTGACACGTGGCGAGCATTTTATGCCGTCTCGTCGTCGTCTGGGTTGTGGAGGAGTTTGTTGGGGTGGTGGTAGGTGTTGGTGCGGGGTTGGCCTTTGTCGAGGTGGGGTGGGGGGATCCATTCGGTGGTGCCGTTGGGGTGTTTGCGGGTGGTCCAGCCGTGGGGTTGTAGGAGTCGGTGGTGGGTGCCGCAGGCCAGGGTGAGGTTGTCGATGTTGGTGGTGTGGCAGGTTGCGTAGTCGGTGATGTGGTGGATTTCGCAGTAGTAGCCGCCGACGGTGCAGCCGCGGTCTTTGGCGTACAGCACGATTCGTTGTCCGGGTGAGGCCAGGCGTTTGGTGTGATACAGCGCGACGGGTTGGCCCTGGTCGAAGATGGCGAGGTAGTGATGCGCGTGGCGGGCCAGGCGGATCACATCGGAGATGGGGAGCCGGGTTCCGCCGCCGGTGAGGCCGTGGCCGGCGGCGGCTTCGAGTTCGGTCAGGGTGGTCGAGACGATGATCGAGGCGGGCAGCCCATTGTGCTGACCCAACTCCCCGCTAGCGAGCACGGCACGGAGGGCGGCGTTGAGGCCGTCGTGATGGCGCTGCGCCGCCGAGCGGGGGTCGTGATCGATCGCGTCCTGGGACGGTGCGCCGTCGACGCAGGGGGTGTGGTCGTCGGGGTTGCATATGCCGGGGGCGGCGAATTTGGCCAGCACGGCCTCCAGCGAGGCGCGGGCTTGGGGGGGTGAGCCAACCACTGAGGGCGGACATGCCGTCGGCTTGCTGGTTGCCCAGGGTCACCCCGCGGCGATGTGCCCGGTCGTCGTCGGTGAAGTTGCCGTCCGGGTTCAGGCAATTCATCACGTGCTCGGCGAATCCGATCAGCTGGTCGGGGCGGTATTGGGTGGCTAGGCGGGCGAGGTCGGCTTCGGCGGCGGTGCGGGTCTCGATGTCGATCCAGCCCGGCAGCTGATGGTAGAAGCGCCGAATCACCGCGACATGCTCGCGACCCAGCTTTCCGGCCCTTTGCGCGGTGGCGGTGGCGGCCAACACCGGCGGCAACGGTTCACCGGTCAGGGCGCGTCGCTCCCCGAGGTCGGCGGCTTCGCGGACCCGGCGGCCGGCGTCGGCGCGGCTGATCAGGGTGGCGTCGGCGATCGCATGGGACAGTGTGCCGCCCAACTCCGCCGGGGTGGCGTCCTGGGCGAGCCCGTTGATCAGCGGGTGTTGGCCGGCGGATAGTTGTCGTTGTGCCTGCTCGTAGCGGCGCAGCATGGCCAGTCGCTCGGGGGTGCGTAGCATCTGTTTGTCGAACCCGTTGATGGTCTCGATCGCGGCGGTCAGCACATCGAAGGCCGCCACCATGGCTTCCCCGTCGACGATCACACCCGTACTCATACCGACCAAACTAGATCGACCCACCGACACAAAACCCCGCCCTGTGACCACAGAAACACAAGTGGCACAAGAGATTTAACGAGTGTGAACTCACGGCGATAGTCGCTCAGAGGCCCGCAAAAATAACACCCAAGGTTTATTGTCTGCGCGGGACAACATTCGGCGAATCTTTGTCGATGATCGACGGATCCACTCGCGCCGATGGGGATCTAGCATGCGTATGTGACTGGTTCGTACACATATACATTCGAAGACATCCAAAACCGGCCCGTCGCGGTGATCGGAGCGGGCACGCTGGGCCGTCGCATCGCCCTGATGTTCGCCACCCGCGGCGGCATTGTGCGAATCTACGCGCGGCGCGAAGAACAGCGTGACGAAGCGACGCAATACGTGGCTCAGGCGCTACCGAAGTTGTTGGACGACCGAGGATTTGGCGAGGCTGGAACGGTGACCGCCACCGGGTCGCTCGGCGAGGCGTTGGACGACGCATGGCTGGTCGTCGAATCGGTCCCGGAGAAGCTCGAGATCAAGATTCCGTTGTGGGACGAGATCGACCAGGCCGCGCCGATGGGCGCCATCTTCGGGACCAACTCGTCGTCCATCCCGTCGCGGATGATGGCCGAAAAGATCAGGGACAAAACACGTTTCTGCAGCACGCACTTCTACATGCCGCCGGATATCAACGCAGTCGAGTTGATGTCCGACGGCGAGACCGCACGCAGCGTGCTGGACACCCTGCTGGCCGTGCTGCCCGAATTCGGCCTGCATCCCTTCGAAGTACGCAAGGAAAGCACGGGTTTCATCTTCAATCGGATCTGGGCGGCCATCAAGCGCGAGTCGCTCGCCGTGGTTGCCGAGGGCGTGGGACGCCCCGAGGACATCGACCGATTGTTCAAGCTCGCCTTGGGCGTGCCGGTCGGACCGTTTCAGATGATGGACCTGGTCGGCCTCGACGTCGTGCTCGACATCGAAAACCACTACGCCGCAGAGAGTCCACACCTGCCGAAGAACGTGCGGGACCTGCTGCAGTCCCAAATCGACGCCGGCAAGCTCGGTATCAAAACCGGCGAGGGCTTCTACACGTACTAGTTGCTGAGAACCAGCCGCCAGTTGCCCTGAGTCGTCCGGTCCGGAACACACCAGAAGTTGTTCCAGCCGCCGGGTGTCGTGGCCTTCACGCCCGGGCCGGCGTCCTGACAGGCCTCCCGCGTCGGATAACTGCCCTCGGTCTGAATCGTGTCGGCGTTGCTGACGCCCAGTCCGGCCGTCATCATTCCCGCGAAAGCCAGCACACCTGCGGCAAAGAGTCGCTTCATGTTCATCCAATCCTCCGTGGTACGTCAGCGACAAGGCTAGGGCTTGTCAGGCGACTGCATAGGGCTTTTCGCCGCTATGTTTTTGCCCGCTGCAGCGAGACCGCGGTGGCGACGGCTGCCAGCAGCCGGGTGAGTTGCTCGACGTTGCTGATGGTGCGGTCTCCGCCGGCCAGCCGGGTGAACACGCCCGCGATGAAGGTGGTGACGGCCGTCGTCTGCGCGTCGAGCAGTTCGGGGTCGTCGGTGGCCGGCTGTAGGTGGGCGATCGCCTCGTGGGCCATCGCGTTGATCCGGGCGACGAAGGTCCGTGACGTCTCGGCGAGCCCGGGATCGCGCAGCGCCCCCAGCAGCAATTCATGCCGCGCCCGGTTCAGCATCAGACCGTGCCCTTGCGCCTGCATCATGGTCAGCTGCGCCAGATGCGCGAACGGCGCGAGCGGGTCGAGCGGTTCGTCGATCACCGATTGCAAGTTGGCGACGTCGATTTCCGCGACCCGCCAGCCGACGCCACGCAACAGCGCCGCTCGGGTCCGGTAGTAGTACGACGTGGTGCCCCCCGGCACTCCAGCGCAGCGATCGACCTGCCCATGCGTCAGGCCGCGGGAGCCCTGCTCGGCCAGCACCTGGATCGCGGCGTCACACAGTGCGCGTCGGCGTTCGTCGCCGTTGCGTTTCCGGGATCGCTTGCCGGCCATGGTCATCGAAGGACGGTACCGCCGTCGATGTTGACGACCTGGCCGTTGATCCATTCGCCTTCCTCGGACAGCAGGAAGGCGAGGCCGCGCAGTCCCATGGATATTGACTTTACCTCTAGAAATGTAGAGGATCGCAAGTCATGGCCGGTATCATGAACTCCATCAGGTTCGACTTCACCGGCGCCCACGTGCTGGTGACCGGTGGCACCAGCGGCATCGGCAACGCGATCGCCGCCGAGTTCGCCAAGGCGGGCGCGGCCGTTACGGTGACCGGTACCCGCGCGTCGACCGCGGATTATCCCGAGGCGGATCTGAGACCATTCACCTACCGCCAGTGCAAGATCCAGGATCCCGACGCCGTCGACGCGCTGGCGGACTCACTCGATGAACTCGACGTCTTGATCAACAACGCCGGTGGTCCGTATCCCGCCGGCGACGAATACGATCCCGACGGCTACGTCGCGTCGGTGGCGCAGAACATGTTGGGCCCCATGCGATTAACCATGCGCTGCCACGACCTCCTGAAGGCGAGCAAGGCGCCCGGCGGCGCCAGTGTCGTCAGCATCGTCTCGAGGTCCGCGTTCCGCTCGGCGGTGTTCGTCCCGGGATATGCCTCATCGAAGATGGGCCTCGTCGCGCTGACGATGAACCTCTCACGCCGGTGGGCGACCGACGGAATCCGCGTCAACGCCATCGCGCCGGGCCTGATCGACACCCGAATGACACAGCCGGCCATGGGAATTCCGGAGATCCTGGACGTCGAGATCGGCTTCCACACACCGTTGGGCAGACCCGGCACACCCCAGGACTGCGCCGGGGCGACGCTGTTCCTGTGTACCGATGCCGCGTCGTACATCACCGGCAGCACCATCGCCGTCGACGGCGGATACCTGACGGTCTAGCACACGAGCGAATACGACAACGACGCGACTAGTGACGTCCTCAAGCTCGCGCGCAACGCCACGGCGGGATAAGGCCCCGGGTTTTCGCCCTAGCGTTACGCTGGCGGACCTAACGACTTAGCTCGGCCAGCGCGAGTTTGGCGGCATTGGCGCCGCACATCCCGTGCGCGCCGGGTCCGGGCGGGGTGGCGGCCGAGCAGACGTACATGCCCGGCACGCTAATAGTGTAGGGCGACAGCGTAATCCGTGGTCCGAAGGTAAGTTGGCGGATGTCCTTCGAGCCGGTCATGATGTCGCCGCCGGCGTAGTTGGCGTTGAAGGTGGCCATCTGCGTCGTGCTGCGCACGACGTGGCCGACGATGCGGTCCCGGAAGCCTGGCGCGAACCGCTCGATCTGGGCGATGATCGCTTCCGTCGCGTCGCCGGTGTAGCCGTTGGGGACGTGCGCGTAGCTCCACACCGGATGCGTATTACCCACCGAGCGTTGCGGATCGGCCAGGTACTGCTGACCGATCAGCACGAAGGGCCGCTCGGGCATGCGACCGGCATGGACATCCCGCTCGGTCGCGGCAAGCTCCGCGAAGGTGCCGGCCAGATGCACCGTGCCGGCCCGATGCGCGTCCGGGTTCGTCCAGGGCACCCCGCCCTCGACGGCGAAGTCGACCTTGAACGCGCCGGGCCCGCGCCGGAACCTGGTGAAGGCGGCCGAGATTCGGCGGGGCAGACGGGCTCCGAGGATGCCGGCGACCGCGCTGGGTGCCAGGTCGAACATCGTGACGTCGGCCGGTGGCAGCTGCGACATATTCTGCACCCGGACACCGGTTTCGATCTTGCCGCCCAGATCGCTCAGCAGCGCGACCATCGCGTCGGCGATCGACTGCGATCCGCCCTCGGCCACCGCCCAGCCGTGCCGGTGCCCGGCCGCGATGATGCCCATGCCGATGGCCGAGGTCATCGGGTAGTGCAGCGGCCGGAAGGCGTGGGCCGCAACACCACCGAACAAAGCCCGGCCTTCGTCGGTGCGGAACACCCGCGCGAACGTCGACGCCGGAAGCACCGTGGGAGCACCGAACCGGGCCAGCATCAGCGGATGGTGGGGGATCCGCAGCAGCGGACCCATGATGTCGTCGCTGAGCGCATCGAAATGGCCGGCGGAGTAACCGAACGCCAGGCGCCAGCGCGCCCCATCGCGACCCAGTCCGGCTGCGGTCTGCTCCACCGAGCGGTGCAGCACGCCGGCGCTGCCGCCATCGAGCGGATGGACGCAATCGATTTCCGGCCAGCGCCACGACAAGCCATACCTCTGCAGGTTGAAGCCGCTCAGGAACTGCGAGCCCACCGCCATCGGGTGAATCGCCGAACAGTGGTCGTGCAGCAGGCCGGGAATGATGGCCTCGGTGCTGCGGGTACCGCCGCCGACCTCGTCGGCCGCTTCGAGCACGGTGACCTGCACGCCCTTGGCGGCCAGGCAGATCGCGGCGGCCAGCCCGTTGGGCCCACTGCCGACGACCAGCCCGGTACTCATGTCAGCACTCCCTGCTTGCTGCCGCCCAGCGGCCCGGTCGCGCCGTCTCGAAGCGACCATGTCACCTCGGTCGGGATGGGGCCGTTGGGGAGCCAGGGCTGTTCTTGCACGGCGTCGGCCACCTTCCAGGTCCCGCGTTCGATCACCCCGAGCGCGGCGTCGATCAACTTGTAATGTTGCACTCCGCTGCCGACGGCCTCCGACTCCACCCAGGCGATGACACACTCGCCCGGCTCGAAGGCGGCTTGGCTCTGCACGGCGCGGATCAAGTCTTCATTGTGCAGGTGACCGTCGCCGAAGTTGAACCCGATCAACGAGTTGCAGATGAACTCGCCCTCTCGGACCGTGCGCGTGTCGACGTCCGGCAGGTGGTTCAGCAGCAGCGAGAACAGACCTCGGCCCTGGCTATGCATGCTGCGCCACGCGATCGTCCGCTGCGAGGTGATCTCTGCCCACTGTGGCTCATAGCCGAAGTCGACGAACTGGTCGACCTGGTTTCGCGTCGACCGGGGGACGCGGTCGAGTTTGGCCTCAGCGCCCGGCGCGAACGCCCACACCGCCGAGGCCCAGTTCCCCGCGTACTGGCGCATCGACGGCAGGAACGAAACCTTGTCGGGTCGCAGGGTCCCCAGGATCGGGAAGAACAGCAGGCCGGCGGCGATGACGAGGGCCAACCACGGCGGCGTCATGTTCCAGGGCGCGTAGCCATTCCAGTTCGGGAAACCGAGAAACAGGAAGATCGTGGTGTACGCGAAAACCACGTTCCATTCCAGCGGCACCGCGAGCGGGAACGTCGAGATGATGAACAGGTGGAAGCCCACCATCAACAGCGCCGCGGCCAGCGTCAGCCACTTGCTGGTCGAAAAGAACAGGACCAGCTGGGCCACGATCTCGACTGTCGTGCCGTTGACGTGTGCCATGAAGTCCGCAAGCCGTGACGGGCGCAGGTTGGCCGGAAATTGGCGGTAGTGAGCGAGCCGCACCCATTTGGGCGCGAAAATCGTGTTGCTGACCATCGGCGGAATGACATTGGAAAAGTGCTTCCCGAACTTCGAAAAGCCGCCGCCGACCCACACCACCACGATCACCATCTTCAAAGCGACAACCATGTTGGTGAAGTTCCAGTACGGCAGCACGGCGAAGGCCAGCAGGACCGGCAGGTACTGCTCGCCGCGCGCGGCCAGGAAGATGGTCTTGTCTCGCAGGCCGATCAACACCAGCAGCGCGATCGGGGCGACGAGCAGGATCGGGTTCACCAAACCAGACGTGTTGTCCGGCAACGCTTTCGATAGCGTTTCGGGGTGCGCGCCAGGCGACAGCAACGGCACGGCCAGGCTCACCAAGAGCCCCAGGTAGATCACGATGTCCGACCAGGTGCGGCGGTCGCCGTCGGTCAACGGCACCCACTTCCAGGGCCGTAGCCGGATGGTTCCGGGTCTAGCCCAAAACAGGATGCCGCCGGTCATCGGCTTGACCTTGCCGGCCAGTGGCCCCCACGAGCCGGCCACGCCAATGGCTTCCAGCAGCACCGTCCACAGAATGACCTTCTGATAGACGACCGGCTGATTCCACCATTCGGTGACATGCCAGAAGGCGGGCAGGCCGGACGTCGTCGTAGCGATGGCGATGCCGCCGAACGCGAAGAAGAAGACCAGCTTGACGATGTAAATGGTGTGGACCATCCGCGGTGCGCCGAAGCCGTTCTCGGCCCATTCGGTCGCGAGGATCCGCATCCGCTCCATCAACGGCTTCTGCAGAAAATCGTCTGGCTCGACGTCGGGCAAATGCGGCTTGGTAAATCCCATTTTTCGCAGCTCCTTTCCCATTTCGATTCGCCGGTGTGGTGGCGACAAGATTAGGAATCGCGCCCGTGCCAAGACAGTGGTCATGCGACGAAGATTTGTGCTCGAGTTGTCGCCCCGAGACAACCCCGGGGTCTACCGTCAGGGTGTGACAAAAGCGCAGGCCGACACCGATGTCGAGATCGGCCGTCACGTCGCGCAGACCGCCGAGCGGCTGCATGGTCGGTTGGCCGAGCTGACGTCGGACATGCACCGTTTCCTGGAGGAGGAGATCCCCGAGCTGCGCGGCGACGGACGGGTCACCGAACTGCTCCGGCCCAGCGTCGAGGGGAACGTGGACACCGTCCTGCGCGCGTTGCGGTACGGCATCGCCGTCGAAAGAATCGAGGCGCCGACCGCGGCATTCGAATACGCCCGGCGGTTGGCCCAACACGGGGTGCCCGTCAACGCCCTGGTTCGCGCCTATCGCCTCGGCCAGCGGCTGACGAATGAGCTGGTCTTCAACGAGGTACGCCTGATCGACACCTCGGAGCAGGCCAGGTACTCGGTCATCGAGAAGATCTCCGGCACGATTTTCGAATACATCGACTGGATCTCGCAGCAGGTGGTCGTCGTCTACGAAGACGAGCGCGAACGCTGGCTGGAAAATCAGAACAGCCTGCGCGCCCTGCGGGTACGCGAGGTGCTGGCGGCGTCGAAGACCGTCGACGTCGACGAGGTGACCACGGCCATCCGCTACCCGCTGCGGTGGCATCATCTCGCTCCGGTGGTATCCGGATCTGGGCAATGAAGGCGACGAACTCGCCCGGCTGCAGCGTTTTCTCCGGGATCTGGCCGATGCCGTCGACGCGGCCGCCGCCCCGCTGTTTGTCGCTGCAGATCAGACGTGTGGATGGGGTTGGCTGCCCTATCGCGCCGCGTTTGGGGATGCCGCGGAGAAGGTGCGTCAGTTCGCGCTGACGCGTCCCGAGGCCCCGAATCTGGCGATCGGGACGTTGTCCAGCGGTGTCGAGGGCTTTCGCCAATCGCACCGCGAAGCCGAAAGTGCCCGCCGCGTCGCGCTGGTGGGAAAGCGGGAGCCGACGGTGATCGCGGCGAGCGATCCCGGGCTATCCATTGCGGCGTTGCTGAGCGGCGACGTCGCCGAAACCCGCGGATGGGTGCTCAATGTGCTTGGCGGGCTAGCGGGTGACGAGGAGAACGACGCGCGCCTGCGGGAGACGTTGCGCGTGTTTCTGAGCTGTGGCTGCAGTTACAAGACGGCGGCCGAGGAGCTAAACCTGCATTTCAACACGGTGAAGTATCGCGTCGGCCGCGCGGTTGCCCGGCGCGGTCGCGAGATCGGCGAGGATCGGCTCGACCTCGAGCTCGCATTGCTGATCTGCCATTGGTACGGCGCCGCGGTCTTGCAGCCGAGATGAGTGAGCCGGGCCGGATCAGGTGCTCGGCTGCACAGGAGCTGCGCGCTCCAGGGTGTTGATCTGCGCCCGCGGGGTGAGCGCGTCGACGGCGGTGATGATCGCGGGCAGCACTACGGGGGCCAGCAGAACGTTGTCTTCGGGCGACAAACTGGTTGCACAGGGTCGCGGGTGCGCACCGTACCTCAGCGGTTTCGGTTCGTCATTGTTCGCTATACCCGTGCGCGATGCGCAATTGTGTTGCCACGGACATTTTCTTTTCACCAATTGTCGCCAATGATATTGAGATGGCTATTGGCGACGAGACCGTTTTCGAAGGCCCCCTCCAGCAGCTTGCCCGCAGTGCCTGGCAAGTGCTTCTCCTCACCGGCATCCTGGCGGTTGCGCTGGGTGTCATAGTCCTGGCTTGGCCAGGGCAGACCCTATTCGTGGCAGGTGTTCTGTTCGGCATCTACCTGGTGGTTTCCGGGGTTGGCTACGTGTTCGCCGCTTTCGGTTCACATGCCGGCGCCGCGATGAGAGTGTTGACGTTCATCACCGGCATCGTGTCGCTGATTCTGGGATTCTTCTGCTTCCGCGAAGAATTCGAGGCGGTCACACTTTTGGCCATCTGGATTGGCATCAGCTGGCTGTTCCGGGGGATGACGTTGCTGGCCGCGGCGCTGTCTTTGGATCACATGCCGGGCCGCGGCTGGCAGGCGCTGTCGGGGTTGGTGATCGTGGTCGGCGGCGCCGTGCTGATCGTCTCGCCGCTGCACTCGATCGCCGTGCTGACGCTGGTCGCGGGCTGCTGGCTGATCGCGATCGGCATCGTCGACGTGATCAGTGCGTTCCAGGTCCGTAGCCGGACCAAGGCCGCCTAGGGCAGTCGCACTTCGACCTCGAGAGCCAGCCGATGCCGCACCGTGTTGGGGTGGCAATAGATCTGCGCGGCGGTGTCGTTCGCGGAACCCAGGGCCTCCGGTGCGGGCTCGCTCAAATGGACGATGCCGACCTGTGAGTCGGGCGGCAGTCGCCACGCGGAACGGATGTCGCGGGCGGACAGCTTGTTCTCGATAGCCGGAAGCCCCAGCTTGCCGATGGCCGGCAATTCCGCGGCTACGACGGCATAGGGCCCCGAAGTGGGAAGAAGCAGCAAATCGGCTGCTTCCCAAAGACTTTGACCATCGGTGATTCGCCGCGGCAGCAGCGCCTCCACCAACGCCGATCGCTCTTCCTCGCGCTCTAAGATCTGCGCCGTCAACTGCTGACGGGAGGCGTTGGTCATCGCCTGAGTGAAGGTCTCCTGGGCGAGGAACACCCGCGCCGTGGCATCCAGGATCGGGAACAGACGATCCGATCGTCCCGGTGATCAACGCCCGTATCCTGCACGCACTGCTACCGCATTCGCGGCTGCATTTGCATTCCGGCGGACACATCGACCTGGTGTACAATGCGCCGGAGCTCGCGCCCGTGATCGGGAAATTTCTGAACAGTGAAAACGACAACGGCTAAGAACTTCGAGCAAATCGCCGACACTTTCATTTGCTGGATGTAGATTTCTCAGAGCTATATCGGCCGTTCATAGCGGTGAAAGAGTACTTCTACGTGGTTGATGAAGTTCGCTGGACGCGAATTGGTCGGGGCGCGGTCATGGGCTCGATAGACTGTTACACCGGGGGGAGTCGATCAACTTCGATCGGGCGCCGCAAAGTCCAATAAAAACCGATCAGAAAGTTGTGCCTTTTGTCCTCAAAGGAAAGCGAAACTCCTGGCCTGAAGCCGCATTTCGAAGACGTGCAGGTGCACTACGACCTGTCCGACGAATTCTTCGCGCTCTTCCTGGACCCGACGCGCACCTACAGCTGCGCCTATTTCGAGCGCGAGGACATGTCGCTCGAAGAGGCTCAGCTCGCCAAGGTCGACCTGTCGCTGGGCAAGCTCGGGCTGCAATCCGGCATGACGCTGCTCGACATCGGCTGTGGGTGGGGCACCACGATCGTCCGTGCCCTCGAGCGTTACGACGTCAACGTCGTCGGCCTGACGCTGAGCCGTAATCAGCAGGCACACGTTCAGCAGCGGCTGGACCAGCATCCGTCCGGACGAACCAAGCGGGTGCTGCTGCAGGGCTGGGAACAGTTCGACGAACCGGTCGACCGCATCGTTTCCATCGGCGCGTTTGAGCACTTCGGACGCGACCGGTACGACGACTTCTTCAAAACCGCCTACGAGGCGCTCCCGGCCGACGGCGTGATGATGTTGCACACCATCATCAAGCCCAGCGACGTGGAATTCGCCGAGCGCGAGCTGCCGCTCACCATGACGAAGATCCGCTTCATGAAATTCATCATGGACGAGATCTTCCCTGGTGGAGACCTGCCCAACGCCAAGTCCGTCGAGGAGCACGCCAAGCGCGCGGGCTTCAACCTCGAGCTCTATCAGCCGTTGCGGCTGCACTATGCCCGCACCCTCGACAACTGGTCGGCCGCGCTCGAAGCGCGGCGTGACGAGGCCATCGCGATTCAGTCACAGGAGGTCTACGACCGGTACATGAAGTACCTGACCGGCTGCGCCGACCTTTTCCGCGAGGGGTACACCGACGTCGCGCAGTTCACCCTCGCCAAACGCTAAGCCTGGATGTCGGCGGTGACCGCTCCGGTGACGCGGATCAGGTCCGCCGGGGCCACCGCGACATCCCAGCCGCGGCGCCCGGCGCTGCAGAACACCCGCTCCCAGGCGAGCGCGCTGGAATCGACGACCGTCGGCAGCGCCTTGCGCTGTCCGAACGGCGAGACCGCGCCGACGACGTAACCGGTGGTCCGTTCGGCGACCGCGGGTTCGGCCATCGCCGCCCTGGCCACGCCCAGCGCCGCGGCGGCCGCCTTCAGCGAGAGCCGGGCGGACGCCTGCACGATCGCGACGGCCAACCCGTTGGGGATCGCGATCACCAGCGTCTTGTAGACCTACCCGGGCGCAATGCCGGCCGCGCCCAACGCATTAACGGCTTCCACACCGAATGAATGCTCCCGCGGATCGTGGTCGAACTTCACCACCTCGTGCGGCACGCCGGGCTTGGTCAGCGCCGCCAGTGCCGGCGTCGCGGCCACGCTATGTCCCCTTAGGGGCCCGTGTACCCCGGCGGGTTGACGCCATCGACCCAGAAGTCGACGCCGAGGGTGCCGCCCGACACGCAGTTGTAGACCGACAAATCGGAGACGCCGTTTTCCACCAGCACGTCCTCACACAGCAGCATGTTGCCGGTGTACTCCTTGGACGGCTTGTTGAGGATCACGTAGGCGGCGTCGGAGTAGATCTCGGGCTTGCGGGCCCGGCCCATCGCCTCGTCGCCGCCGAGCAGGTTCTGCACGGCGGCGGTGGCGACCAGCGTGCGCGGCCACAACGTGTTGGACGCGATGCCTTCTTCCCGCATCTCCTCGGCGATTCCCAGCGCGCACAGCGTCATGCCGAACTTGGCCATCATGTACGCCGTCGGCTTCAGCCACTCCTGACCCAGCAGTACCGGCGGGGACAGCGTCAGGACATGCGGGTTCTCCCGGCCCTTCATGTACGGTAGACACGCCTGCGACACGGCGTACGTGCCGCGTACCTGGATGCCGTTCATCAGGTCGAACCGCTTCATTGGCACTTCGAGGATGGACCCGAGGTTGATCGCGGAGGCGTTGTTGACGCAGATGTCGATGCCGCCGAACTGCTCGACGGCCTTGGCCACCGCGGATTCGACGGAATCGGGGTCGCGGACGTCCCCAACGATCGGCAGCGCCTGGCCGCCGGCTTCCTCGAGTTCCTTCGCGGCGGTGTACACCGTTCCCGGCAGTTTCGGGTGCGGCTCGGCGGTCTTGGCGATCAGCGCGATGTTGGCGCCGTCTTGTGCTGCGCGTTTGGCGATCGCCAGGCCGATACCGCGGCTGGCGCCGGAGATGAACATGGTTTTGCCGTTGAGAGACATGGCGTCACAGTAACGCTCTGTCCCAACCGGGCGGTTGGGGGGCTCGGCGCCGGAAATAGCCCATCGGCTCGCGCTGTTGCTCAAGTCGGTCCCTAATACGCATGTGAGCGGCCCAGGCAAACAATGTCGGTCGCAGCCTTTAGATTGGGAGGAGGATCTGGTGTCAACGGCGACGAGCCTGTTAGGCAGTTCAATAGGCGAGAAGCAGTTGGCTCGCCTATTTGCGAGTCCGGTGTCGTTCGGGGTGGTACGCGGCGACGCTGCAACGGAAGGGACCGTGTTAATCGAGATGGCGGACTTCGACGATGGTCCAGAAGAAGTGCGCGGTTCAGCCGACGCAGAGCTCAGGCCGGTTGAAGAAACCGATGAGGAGCTGACCGCGCGTTTCGAGCGCGATGCCATTCCGCTGTTGGATCAGCTCTACGGCGGCGCCCTGCGCATGACGCGCAACCCCGCCGATGCTGAGGACCTGCTTCAGGAAACGATGGTCAAGGCCTACGCCGGGTTCCGCTCGTTCCGGGCCGGCACCAACCTCAAGGCCTGGCTGTACCGGATTCTGACGAACACCTACATCAATAGCTATCGCAAGAAGCAGCGTCAGCCCGCGGAGTATCCGACCGAGGAGATCACCGACTGGCAGCTGGCCTCCAACGCCGAGCACTCGTCCACCGGGCTGCGATCGGCCGAGGTCGAGGCCCTGGAGGCGCTGCCGGACACTGAGATCAAAGCGGCCCTGCAGGCACTGCCGGAAGAGTTCCGGATGGCCGTCTACTACGCCGATGTCGAGGGTTTCCCATACAAGGAGATCGCCGAGATCATGGACACTCCGATCGGGACGGTAATGTCTCGGCTGCACCGGGGCAGGCGTCAGCTGCGCTCGTTGCTGGAAGACGTCGCCAAGGAGCGCGGCTTCATCCGGGGTCCGCAAGCGCACGAGGAGGTGTCGTCATGAGCGAGTTCTCGTCCGATGGCGCCTCGGCGGGTGCGGACCCCCGCACGAAGGCCGAGTGCGCCGAACTGATCGCCGAGGTATGGACGCTGCTCGACGGCGAATGCACCGCCGAGAACCGGAAAAAGCTCAAGCAGCATCTCGAGGAATGCCCGCCATGCCTGCGGCTCTTCGGGATTGAAGAGCAGTTCAAAGCGCTGATCGCCACCAAATGCAGCGGTGACAAGGCCCCGGAGGGCCTGCGCGAGCGGCTGCGGCTCGAGATCCGCCGCACCACGATCGTCCGGGACGTGTAGTACCGGCGCTGCGGTGCGACTACCAGCGGTTAGGCGTTGGGGCGCTTGCCGTGGTTGGCCTTGCTGTACTTACGGTCACGCTTCTTGCGGCCACGCTTGGCCATGGGGAGAACCTCCATATTTCATTCATGATCTCCGGCGCTGGGCGCCCGGTCAGGTTGCCGACAATTCTCTCACGGCGGCGGCCGTGCTTTTTCACCCCACCGGGCGTCAACCCGCGCGCCGGTGTGCCCGATGATGTTGTGGTTCGATATACATGAGCTTGACGAAAGCCCGGACCAGCCAGCATGCGCAATGGCCGAAACGAGTGGGGTGAAGATGGCCGAGGATGTTCGTGCCGAGATCGTGGCCAGCGTGCTCGAAGTCGTTGTCAACGAGGGCGACCAAATCGGCAAGGGCGACATCGTGGTGCTGCTGGAGTCGATGAAGATGGAGATTCCGGTCTTGGCCGAGGTCGAGGGCACGGTCAGCAAGGTGAGCGTGGCCGTTGGTGACGTCATCCAGGCGGGCGATCTGATCGCCGTAATCAGCTAGCCGTTCTGCGCTGCGCGCATACCGCCGTGGGACGACACGGGAGTAACTGATGTCCACGCTCGGTGACCTGCTGGCCGAACACACGATGCTGCCCGGCAATGCGGTGGACCACCTGCACGCGGTGGTCGGTGAGTGGCAGCTGCTGGCCGACCTGTCGTTCGCCGACTACCTGATGTGGGTTCGCCGCGACGACGGCGTGTTGGTGTGTGTCGCGCAATGCCGGCCCAACACCGCGCCCACGGTGCTGCAGACGGATTCGGTGGGCAGCGTCGTGGAGGCCGAGCGGCTACCGCTGGTCGCCGAGACCTTCGCGTCAGGAACTGCGCACCTGGAAACCAATGCGCGCCAACAAGATTCGTGGCAACTTCCCGGCCCGCACGTCGCGGCGTCCCCGGTGCGTTACGCCGATCAGGTGGTCGCGGTGCTTACCCAGCACCAAACCGAGCTGACCGCCAACCAGAACTCCGGGCACCTGGAAACCGCCTATCGCGATTGCGCCGCCGATCTGGTCCACATGCTGGCCGACGGCACCTTCCCCGACGTGCGCGACGTCGCCATGTCACGCTCCACGCCTCGCGTGGGCGACGGATTCATCCGCATCGACGTCGACGGCGTGGTCGCCTACGCCAGCCCCAACGCCCTGTCGGCGTATCACCGGATGGGACTGACGAGCGAGTTGGAGGGTCACAACCTGATCCGGATCACGCGGCCGCTGATCTCGGACTCGTTCGAAGCCCAGGAGATGGCCGAGCACGTGCAGGACCTGCTGGCCGGCGGCAAGAGCATGCGCATGGAGGTCGATGCCGGCGGTGCCACGGTGCTGTTGCGGACGTTGCCCCTGGTGGTGCACGGCGCCGGGGTGGGCGCCGCGGTGCTGATTCGCGACGTGACCGAGGTGAAGCGCCGCGACCGGGCCCTGATCTCCAAGGACGCCACGATCCGTGAGATCCACCACCGGGTGAAGAACAACCTGCAGACGGTCGCGGCGCTGCTGCGCCTGCAGGCCCGCCGGACCGTCAACGCCGAAGGCCGCGAGGCGCTGATCGAATCGGTGCGCCGGGTGTCGTCGATCGCCCTCGTCCACGACGCATTGTCGATGTCGGTTGACGAGCAGGTGAACCTCGACGAAGTGATCGACCGGATCCTGCCGATCATGAACGACGTGGCCTCGGTGGACCGGCCGATCCGGATCAACCGGGTCGGTGATCTGGGTGTGCTCGACTCCGACCGCGCCACGGCGCTGATCATGGTGATCACCGAGCTGGTCCAGAACGCGATCGAGCACGCGTTTGACCCGGCCGCCCAGGAAGGGTCGGTGACGATTCGCGCCGAGCGCTCGGCGCGCTGGCTCGACGTGGTGGTGCACGACGACGGGCGGGGGCTGCCCGAGGGCTTCAGCTTGGAGAAATCCGACAGCCTGGGTCTGCAGATCGTGCGCACCCTGGTGGCGGCCGAGCTGGACGGCACGCTGGGCATGCGTCAGGGACCCCAGGGCGGCACCGACGTGGTGCTGAGGGTGCCGATCGGCCGTCGGTCGAGGCTGCTGCTGTAGCTGCCCGCGCTGTCTAGAGACTGGGATCAGACTCCG
Organism: Mycobacterium stomatepiae; assembly: GCF_010731715.1. Taxonomy (NCBI): domain Bacteria; kingdom Bacillati; phylum Actinomycetota; class Actinomycetes; order Mycobacteriales; family Mycobacteriaceae; genus Mycobacterium; species Mycobacterium stomatepiae. The sequence continues at coordinate 2,553,993 of NZ_AP022587.1, read as the reverse complement.
CTGCGGGCCTTCGTCCGGGCGTTGCGGCGCTTGAGCGCGCGCCGCTCGTCTTCGCTCATACCGCCCCACACGCCGGAGTCCTGACCGGTGTTCAGTGCCCATCCGAGGCACTCCGTGGTCACCGCGCACCGATTGCAGACCAGTTTCGCGTCAGCGATCTGCGCGAGCGCCGGGCCGCTATTCCCTACCGGGAAGAACAGCTCCGGGTCCTCGTCGCGACACACCGCCTTGTGGCGCCAATCCATAAGTAGTTACTCCTCACTATGTGCGCAGCATCGCGCGCTGGCGTTATTCTTCGGCTCTTAACGCTTGCATGAGTAAGGGTCCGTTCGGTACCCCCACAATCTCTGCATGCAACCTTTCGATCGTTTCACAGGCACAACAGATGTCAATAGCGTGAGTTAGTGCGTGGGCTATCTCACTTTGATTAAGGCTTAGTCAAGCCCTCACTCCGTTGTACTACTCTCGCCGACTACCCTGCCGGGGATTTTCGGCTGCCCACGCCGTCTCGCTGGCTGTTTCCGCAGCTCAGGACGGTTTGCTTTGCGGCGGCGCCGCCACGGGAAGCGCATCGCGCACCGCCCGGAACGTCATCGAGTCGCGCAGGCCGAGGTATTCCCCGTCGTACTGGCTGGCGACCGGCTCCCCGGTGGACGTGATTCGCAGGCAAGGTGTGTCGTCATCGCGGACAAGTTGTTTGGCTTCGGGTTTCGGGTTCTTCGCCAGAATCTGGCGCAGTAATCGAAGCGTGGGAATCACCTTCAAACTCGTGACGGCGAACACGCCAAGGCCCGACTCGAAGCTGCAGCCCGGGTTCGTCACCATTGGCCGGCTGTTGCTGTAGGTCCACGGCGTCGTGTTGGAGACCCAGGCGAATTGCACGCCCGAGACGGGATCGCGGCCGGGTATTTCCAGCGTCATGTCCGGCGCGCGGCGGCTGTAGCGAATCGTGGCGGGTACCGCCACCCGCCAATAGCGCAACGGCGTGACCTTGACACCCTTGTTGCGCTGGGCCTCCACCGCGGCGACCACCTCGGCATCGACGCCCATCCCCGCGTTGATCACGGCGTACTGCTCGCCGCAGTCGATCAGGCTGATGCGTCGCCAGGTCTGGTGGCGCCGGTAGTCGTCGATCAGCTGGATCAGCTGGTTGGTCGCGGCGACGGGGTCCCGGGAGATGCCCAGCGACCTGGCCAGCACATTGGCCGAACCGCCGGGCACCACCGCGACCGCCGGGACGTGCGCGGGCCGCGCCGCGCCGGGAGGGCCCAGGATGCCGTTGACGACCCCGCTGACCGAGCCGTCGCCGCCATGCACGACGACTAGGTCCACCCCGCTCTCGGCGGCCGCGCGGCCGAGTTCGGTGCCTTGACCGCGGTGGTTGGTGTGCTCGACGGTGAGCTCGAGACGGCTCTTGAGCGCATGGGCCAGCAGATCGCGGCCGGCGGGCGTGGTGGACGTGGCTGCGGGGTTCACGATCAGCACGGCTCGCATGACGCACGAGCTTATGCGGGGCGGTTAAGGCGGCCCTGTGGGGGAAGCGCTGGGGGGTACCGCGTGGTTACGCTGACGCTGTGACCCGCGTCCCCCGCAACCAGGAGACACCACCGCCGCCGTCCGCTGTTCGCGGCGCGGGACTCATCGTCGCGGCGCAGGGACTGGCCGCACTGGCGATGGCGGTGGTCCTGGTGGTGCGCGCGATCGCCGGGGCCGACCAGCGGGTGGTCAACGGCTTGGGTACCGCGCTCTGGTTCCTGGTGATCGGCGGCGTGGTGCTGGCCGCAGGGCGAGCACTCGTCGTCGGTCGGCGTTGGGGGCGCGGGCTGGCGGTGTTCACGCAGCTGCTGCTGTTGCCGGTGGCCTGGTACCTGGCGGTGGGCTCACATCGGCCCGCCTTCGGCATACCGCTGGCCGTCGTGGCGCTGACAGCGTTGCTGCTGCTCTTCAGTCCCGCGGCGTTGCGCTGGGTCACCGGGGGCGATCAGCGCGGGCCGGCCAGCTTGGACAGCAGCGGCCCGGACAGCCGGTAGGTCGTCCACTCTCGTTGCGGTTGGCCGCCGATCTCGTCGTACAGCGCGATCGCGTCGGCGTTCCAGTTCAGCACCGCCCACGACAACCGCGTGTAGCCGTTGTCGACGCATTCGGCCGCCAGGGTCGACAACAGTGCGCGGGCCAGGCCGCGGCGGCGAAATTCGGGGCGTACGAACAGGTCTTCGAGGTAGATGCCGCCGACGCCGTCCCAAGTGGAAAAGTTGACGAACCACAGCGCCATCGCCGCGATCTCACCGTCGACTTCGGCGACGTGTCCGTATGCGATCGGCGAATCACCGAAAAGCGCTGTGAAAATTTGCTTTTCGGTGACGGTGCATTCGTCGGCGGCGTGTTCGAATTCGGCCAGCGCATGGATCATGTCGGTAATAGCCGCGGCGTCTTCGGGTTTGGCACGACGGATGTTTTCGCTCACTGCTCAACTCCCAGCGCGTTAAGTATCGTGGCGAATTTCGTTGTGGTTTCCTCTACTTCGGCGTCGGGATCCGATTCGGCGACAATGCCGCCGCCGGCGCGGGCCAGCGCGGTGCGGCGATCCGCCGACAGCTGCGCACAGCGGATGGACACCACCCAATAGCCGTCGCCGTCGGCGTCGCACCAGCCCACCGCCCCCGCGTAGAAGCCGCGGTCACCTTCGAGTTCGGCGATCAACTCGGACGCGGCCTTGGCCGGCACCCCTCCGACCGCCGGGGTGGGATGCAGTGCCAACGCCAAATCGATTGCGGTGGTTGACTTATCGCGCAGCCGGCCGCTGATCGGTGTGCACAGATGCCATACCGCGGCGGTGCGGCTCAGCTGCGGCTCGGGCGCGATGGTCAGCTCGTCGCACAGCGGTTCCAGCGCCGCCCGCATCGTGTCGATGACCAGCTGATGCTCATGGCGGTCCTTGGCGGACGCGGCCAGCGCGGCGCCGTTGGCGGCGTCGCGCTGCGGGTCGACGGCGCGGGGTGCCGAACCGGCGAACGGCTGGCAGCTCACCCGGTCGCCGGAGCGGGCGACCAGCAGCTCGGGGCTTGCGCCGACGAGGACCGCGCCCGCGTAGTCCGCGCCCGCCGGGGTGAGGTCGGTCAGATAGCAGTAGGCCGCCGGATCGTTGGCTATGAGCCGGCGCAGGAGGACGCGGGCGTCCAGCGCGTCGTCGGCGGTCAGCTGCAAAGCGCGGGCCAGCACCACCTTGCTCAGCGAGGTGTCCGGTGCCCGCAGCTCGTCTCGGGCGCGGCTGATCCGGGCGCGGTAGTCGGCGGGGGCCGGGATGGCCGCGGCGACGTGCACACCGGGCAGCGGGTCCATCGGCCAATCCGGTGGGCCGTCGCTGCGGTATACCGTCTCCGGCACCAACAGTGCGGCCGGTCTCTCCACGTCGAAAGGCAACGCGCCCAATACTATTGGTGTCGATCCCGAAATCAGCGCGGTCTGCGCGGCGCCCATGTCGTGGTAGTGCGCCCGCACCCCTTCGCCAACCAGGGTGCCTCGCGGGCCGCACAATGCGAAAGGCGGTTCGACCGAGCTCACCCGGGTGCGATCGCCTGCGGGACACCGGTCAGTCCGAGGGCGGCGAGCTGTCGCAGGCCATGCTCGAATCCGCATACGGCGATCGAGCCGGCCAGCATCCAGAAGCGGCTGCCCTCGACGAGCGGCAGCTCGACCCAGCGGGTGATGACCGAACGGGAAAAGTGGCTGTGGCCCACGAAAACTACGTCGCGCGAGGCCATGTGCTCTAAAGCCAGTGCGACGGCCCGGTCAGCGCGGGCGCTGACCTGCGCCACGCTCTCGCCGCCGGGACAACCATGCGTCCACACCAGCCAATCTGGCACCGTTTCCCGGATCTGTTCGGTCGTCAGCCCCTCGTAGGAGCCGTAATCCCATTCGGCGAGCAGTTCGGTTACCTCGTCGACGGTGAGCCCGGCCAGCTTGGCGGTGATCAGCGCACGAATTCGCGGGCTGCTAATCACCAATGGGTCGACGAGTTTCAGTTCACGCAGGACGTGCGCGGCAAGCTCGGCCTGGAGCCGGCCGGAATCGGTAAGTTCGATGTCGGTGCGGCCGGTGTGCTGGCCGGATTTCGACCACTCGGTCTCGCCATGGCGCAGCAATACAAGTCGATGGTTGTGCAAGCCCATGCCGGTGATTCTGCCCCACGACTTGCCGTCGCCGAAGATGGAAGTCCTTAGCTCCCCGGAACGTGCCAGGATGGCAGGTGTGAGTGAAGCGCGGGTACTGGCGGTGGCTAACCAGAAGGGTGGAGTCGCCAAGACGACGACGGTTGCCTCGCTGGGCGCGGCGATGGTGGAAAAAGGACGACGGGTGCTGCTCGTCGATCTCGATCCGCAGGGGTGCCTGACGTTCTCGCTCGGTCAAGATCCCGACAAGTTGCCGGTGTCGGTGCATGAGGTGCTGCTCGGTGAGGTCGAGCCGAGTGCGGCGTTGGTCACCACGATGGAGGGAATGACGCTGCTGCCGGCCAACATTGACTTGGCGGGTGCCGAGGCGATGCTGCTGATGCGGGCCGGCCGTGAGTACGCGCTCAAGCGCGCACTGGCCAAAGTCGCCGACCAATTCGACGTGATCGTCATCGATTGCCCGCCGTCGCTGGGGGTGCTCACCCTGAACGGGCTGACGGCCGCCGACGAGGTGATCGTGCCGCTACAGTGCGAGACGCTGGCCCACCGCGGCGTCGGTCAATTCCTGCGCACCGTCGCCGATGTCCAGCAGATCACCAACCCGAAGCTGCGGTTGCTGGGCGCGTTGCCGACGTTGTACGACTCGCGGACCACCCACACCCGCGATGTGCTGCTCGATGTCGCGGACCGCTACGACCTGCCGGTGCTGGCACCGCCGATCCCACGCACGGTGCGCTTCGCCGAGGCCAGCGCGTCCGGTTCGTCGGTGATGGCCGGGCGCAAGAACAAGGGCGCGGTGGCGTACGCCACGCTGGCGCAGGCGTTGCTCAAGCACTGGAAGTCCGGAAAACCGCTGCCGACGTTCGCCGTCGAGGCATAGCGCGTAACGCACATTCGGGCGGGGTTCAGCCCAACGCCACCACGGTGTCGCCGCGCTGCTCGAACACGTGCGAGCCCGACACGGCCGGGACGACCGCGCGGTTGCTCGGCGCCCGGTTCACCGGAATGTAGCGCTCGTTGGCCCCGGTCGTCGGGTCATAGACGCCGATCGCGCCGGTGACCGGAATGAGCAGCTTGCCCGCCATCATGGTGCCGGGTCCCAACGGGACCGTCGTGCCGCCCGCCGCGATCGTGTAGCGCAGGTTCAGCGTGCTCGCGTCGAACACCAGAACGGACTCGCCCGTCCACCACGTCATCAGGTTGCCGGCTTGCGACACCGCCGAATTCGTCGGCGCCTTGGGCAGCAGCGCGCTGGCCACCGTGCTGCCCATTTCATCGACCACGTCGACTCGGGGCTGCGGTGTCGGCAGATAAACGGCCGTATTGCTTTGGTAGACGGTCAACACACGAGCACCCGAGTTCATCCCGATGCCGGGCTCGGCGACGAGGTGCTGCGAAGGCTCGTCGTCTTCCTTGCCGGGACGCAACAGCGCGAGCCGCAAATCGGCCTGGTTGGCGCAGCTCTCCAGCACCGAAACCTGCAGCGAGCTGGCCGCCCCCGAGTACAGCTTGCATCCGGAGTGCAGTCCCCGCGACGACGGTTTCACCCGGGCGTCGGTCTCGCCGTAGGCAAGCATCCGGACCATGTCCGAACGCCATAGTTCCAGCCGCGTATCGCCGACCGACAACACCGTCGTGCCGTCGGAGGACAGGCGGACCTGCGGGTCGGCGTAGCTGCTGCGGGCGGGCCCGCGGCGACCGGTGGACCCGTCGATGGTGCTGACCTGGCCGCAACCGCGGTCGTCGCGATAGACCGCGACCGCGAAGTGGTAGACCCACGACAGGCCGCACAGGTCGGTGTCGCGGGAGTAGCTCCAGCGCGTCTGGCCGGTGCCGGCGTCGCGCCCGTCGACCTCGCGGCCGTCGGCGGTGGTGACCGTCCCGGCCACGATCACCGGTGCCGTGGTGGCGGCGCTGGCCGCGCTCCACAGCTGCTTGAGGCTGGTCGGCACCTGCCGGGCCACCGTGGGGTTGGGCGCCGGCGTCGCGGCGGGTCGGCTGATCGTGGCCCGAGCGTCGCTGGTCCACCAGATCAGCGACGCGGTGATGGCGACGACGACCGCGATCGCCGCGGCGGCCAACAGATCGCCCTTGGTTCGGCGTTCGGGTTTGACCATGCCTGGGCTGTCGACTCGGCTGGCTCAGTTGGCGTGCGTGCTGGCTTCCGCCGGCTTGCGGCGACGCCGGCGACGACGGTTGCCACTGGCACTGCCGCCATTGCCGGACGCCGGGTCCGACGGCGTCTCCCCGGTGCCTTCGCCCTCGCTACCGGCCGAGTGGCCGTTCACGAGCTGACCACCGCGGGTGCGACGGCGCGGCGCACGGGAGCGGGCACGACTCGACTTCTGGCCGTCGCCTTGATCGCGATTGTCGGTGTCACGGCGCTTGACCGGCGATTTGCGCGGCGTGCCGACGGTGCCGGTCGCCTCGGCCGGGATGCCCAGCTCGGCCTTGAGGTGCGGTGAGTTGGAGTAGGTCTCGGCCGGCTCCGGGGAGCCAAGGTTCAGCGCCTTGTCGATCGCCGTCCAGCGGGGCAGCTCGTCCCAGTCCACCAGGGTGACCGCGATACCGGTCTTGCCGGCGCGACCGGTGCGGCCGATCCGGTGCACGTAGGCCTGTTCGTCCTCGGGGATCTGGTAGTTGATGACGTGGGTGATGTCGTCGATGTCGATGCCGCGCGCGGCGACGTCGGTGGCCACCAGCACGTCGACGTCGCCGTTGCGGAACGCCTTGAGGGCCTTCTCGCGGGCGATCTGGCCGAGGTCGCCATGCACGGCGCCGACCTTGAAGCCGCGCTCGGCCAGCTCGTCGGCGACCTTCTGCGCGGTGCGCTTGGTTCGGGTGAAGATCATCGTCGCGCCGCGGCCTTCGGCCTGCAGGATGCGGCTGACCATCTCCACCTTGTCCAGCGCGTGCGCGCGGTAGACGAACTGCACGGTGGTGTCGTGGGTCGCCGCCGAGTGCGGCGCCTCGGCCCGGATGTGGGTGGGCTGCACCATGAAGGTGCGGGCCAGCGTGATGATCGGGTCCGGCATAGTCGCCGAGAACAGCATCGACTGCCGGTCGGCCGGGATCTGGCGCAGGATGCGCTCGATGTCGGGCAAGAAGCCCAGGTCCAGCATCTCGTCGGCCTCGTCGAGGACGAGCACCGACAGCCCGCCCAGCTGCAGGTGACCCTGCTGGGAGAGGTCGAGCAGCCGGCCGGGGGTGCCGACCACGACGTCGGCGCCGGTGCGTAGCGCGTCGATCTGGGGTTCGTAGGCCCGGCCGCCGTAGATCGACACCACCGACAACGGCCGGGTTCCGGCCGCGGGGTCACTGCCGGCGGTCAGATGCTTGGCGGCGGCGGCCAGGTCCTCGGTGACCTGGAGGCAGAGTTCGCGGGTGGGCACCACGACCAGTGCACGCGGCGTGCCGTTGAGCGGCCGCACGCCGACGCCGTTGGTGATGCGCTGCAGCAGCGGGACGCCGAAGGCCAGGGTCTTACCCATACCGGTGCGGGCCTGGCCGATGACGTCGTCGCCGGCCAGCGCCATCGGCAGGGTGAGTTCCTGGATAGCAAAGGCGTGCTCGATGCCCTTTTCGGCGAGGGCCCGCACAATTTCGTCGCGGACGCCGAGTTCGGCAAAAGTTGGTTCAGTCTTACTCGTCAATGCAGTCATGCGTGAGTGATGTACCTTTCGGTGACTATTCGGTTGAGTCGGTTTTTCTGTCGCGGTCACGCGCGCACGAATTCCGACTCCGAGTCGCCAGGCCCTGCTGAGATTGGGGCGGGCCAGCGGTGCACGCACATTTCGCCGATAACGGCCGTGCGAAGAGATACAGCCACTATCAACCTGCATGATAGCTGGTCGATAGCTCAGACCCATCTTCTTCCAGGTCCGCCGACTACAGTGATGCCCATGACTTCGGCCTCCTCTGCCGACCAAGTAGACGATTCGCCTTCAGTGGGACTGACCGCGGATCATCCGGGTGTCAACGAACTGTTCGCAGTGCTGGCCTATGGTGAGGTGGCCGCCTTCTACCGGCTGACCGACGAGGCTCGTATGGCCCCTGACCTGCGGGGACGTATCTCGATGGCGAGCATGGCGGCCGCCGAGATGAAGCACTACGAGCTGCTGGACGATGCCCTGGAAAACCGTGGCGTCGACGTTGTTTCGGCGATGTCGCGCTACGTCTCCGCGATCGAGAACTACCACCGGCTGACGATGCCCAGCACCTGGCTGGAAGCACTGGCGAAAACCTATGTCGGCGACGCGCTGGCCGCCGACCTCTACCTCGAGATCGCCGACGGACTGCCCGACGAGGTAGCCGACGTGGTGCGTGCGGCCCTGTCGGAAACTGGGCACTCGCAGTTCGTCATCGCCGAAGTGCGCGCCGCGGTGACCGCGAGTGGCAAACAGCGCAGCCGGTTGGCGCTGTGGGCCCGCCGGCTGTACGGCGAAGCCATCACCCAGGCGCAATACCTGCTGGCCGATCATGACGAGCTGGTCGACCTGGTGCTGTCCGGCACCGGCGGTCTGGGGCAGCTCGGCGCGTTCTTCGAGCGTCTGCAGCAAACCCACGACCGGCGGATGCGCGAGCTCGGCCTGAGCTGATTCCCTACTTGGTGCAGGTCGCCAGGTTCGCGTTGTTGGCCGACGCCACTTCGACCTGGCCCTGGGCATTGACGATCGCGCAGTTGAGCTTGCCGACGATGCTGGTCGCGACGACGGACTGGGTCGTGACGCCCGGATTCAGCACCACCACCTTCGTCCACGGCAGCGCCACGTTGAACTCGGTCTGGGGGTAGCCACGGGCGTCGGTGTAGACGACGTTCACCAGATCCAGGAGTGTCTTCGTCCCGGTCACGCTGTAGTAGATGGTGCTCGGATTGATTGTGGCCCTTGGTGATACGACCGCGGGAGGTGGCGCGGCCAGCGGCGGAGTCGTCAGCGCCGCGCTCGGCGGGGTCAGCGTGGTGACGGTCTCCGGCGGTAGCTGGGGTGCTTGCGAGGTGCTCGGGGCCGGGCGCTGCGACGCGCTCGGCGGGCTGGTTGTCCGGGGCGCGGAGCTCACCGTCGTGGGAGCCGCGGGCGCGACGGTGGCCTTCGTCGATGCGCTGTCGCCGCTGTTGATGATCACCGCGGTCGCGATCGCGCCGATCGCCACCACTGCGCCCAGCACCGCGACCGCCGGGCGCCAGCTGCCGATCGGCCAGAGGAGTTCCTTGAGCTCGTCGTACTCCTCGTGGTCGTCGTCGACGTACTCGTCATCGTCGTAGCCGTCATCGTCGTAGCCGTCGTAGTCGGCTCCGTCGTAGGTGTCGTCATCGGGGTAGTCGCGGCGATAGCCGCGGTCTAGGCCGGTGCGATCATCGATCGTGTTTCTGATGAGGCCGATGTTACTGACGTGACAGGACAAGACCGGGTGCCGTGCGCCACCTTGATCCAGCTGGGAGCGAATCGTTATCTGCCGTTAGAAAGGGTTTCGCTTAGCGCGAAGCGCCCCCAGTCCCCCTCTGCTCGGAGCAGCTCGGCCGCGTCCATTAACCTGCAGCTGACACGCCTGCGACGGAATATCAACGGAAGGGGCCATCGTGGAGGTCAAGGTCGGTATCACGGACAGTCCGCGCGAGCTGGTGTTCGCCAGTGCACAGACGCCTGCGGAGGTCGAAGATGCCGTGAGTGCCGCGCTTCGTGAAGGTTCGGGCCTCCTGGGCCTAACCGACGAGAAGGGCCGCCGCTTCCTGATCCACACCGCCAAGATCGCCTACGTCGAGATCGGTGCCGCCGACGGCCGTCGGGTCGGCTTCGGAATCGGGGCGGACGTCGGCGCGAAGTCCGGCAAGGGCGCTAAGAGCGAGTAAGCGGCACGTGTGACAGTCCGCCCCACGCGAACGCGACGGTGCCGTCGACGGCATCCGACTTCGAGATCGGGCGGTCGGAGTCCAGCCAGTACCTGGCGCAGTCGACGCTGATGCCGACCAGGCCCACCGCGATCATCCGGGCGCGGTGCGGGTCCAGGCCCGAATCGGCGCTGATCAGCGCGAACACCGCGTCGATGCACGATTCGGTGGCCGCCCGCACCTGCGCAGCGACCTCGGGCTCCGTGACGTAGTCGTTCTCGAAAATCAGCCGATAGCCCTGGCTGTCGTGCTCGATGAAATCGAAGAACGCCTGGATCGCCGCGCGCAACCGTTGCCGGTTATCGGTGGTGGTACTCAGGGCGTTCTGCACGCCCGAGACCAGGTTCTCGACGTGGCGATCGAGCACCGCCAGATACAGCTCCAGCTTGCTGGAAAAGTGTTGGTACAGAACGGGTTTGCTGACCCCTGCCCGATCGGCGATCTCATCCATGCCGGCCGCGTGATAGCCGTGGTCGACGAAGACATCGCTGGCCACGATCAGCAATTGGCCGCGCCGCTCGTCGCGCGGCAACCGGTTACCCCGCCGGTTCGAGGTCGCTATGCCGTCACTCGGCCGACCCCGGTCCGATCTGACGGCACGCCGTGCCGCCGACTTGGCGAGATCGCTCACTTGGTCCTCATCTGAATTGTGGCGACCGACCATCGAATACCGACGGGCTGGCCGCACGCCGCTCGTCGCACAGACATTACTACCCATGGTGTACCAGTGACCGGCATCGGCACCGTAGGTGCAGCCCGAACCGGTGTCGTCGGGCGCGCCAGGGACCCCCACGGTTCCGGCTGTGCCATCCTGGGGCAATGACGTCCGAGCCGCCCGTGCACGGCACCGGTCGAGTACCGATGCTGCGTGACGAGTGGCGAGAACCGCTTCGCGCGCTGCGGGACCCGATCGCGCTGGGTACCGGTCGAGCCCGCGTCGATCGCGACCGTCCCCGCCAGTGGCGGAAACAAACGTGGCTGGGCCGGTTCATCTCCACGTACGGCTGGCGCGCGTACGCCCTGCCCGTTCTGGTGGCGCTGACCGCGGTGGTCATCTACCAGACGGCGACCGGCGTCGGCGCCCCGCAACCGACGGCGGGTAAGCCCCCCATCCAGGGGCCCCCGGCCATCGGGGCGGTGGGCACCGCCATCCTCGACGCACCGCCGCGCGGCCTGGCCACCTTCGACGCGAATCTGCCGGCCGGGACGCTGCCGGACGGCGGGCCGTTCACCGAAGCCGGCGAAAAGACGTGGCACGTCGTGCCCGGCACCACGCCGCAGATCGGTCAGGGCACCGCCAAGGTGTTCCGGTACACCGTCGAGGTCGAGGACGGCCTGGATCCCGCAATGTTCGGCGGTGACGACGCGTTCGCCACGATGGTCGATCAGACGCTGGCCAACCCCAAGGGCTGGACGCACAATCCGCAATTCGCCTTCGTCCGGATCGACAACGGGAAACCCGACTTCCGGATTTCGCTGGTCTCCCCGGTGACGGTGCGCGAAGGCTGCGGCTACGAATTCCGGCTGGAGACCTCCTGCTACAACCCGGTATTCGGCACGGAACGGCAAGCACGGGTGTTCATCAACGAGGCGCGCTGGGTGCGCGGCGCCGTGCCGTTCGAGGGTGACGTCGGGGAGTACCGGCAGTACGTCATCAACCACGAGGTCGGCCATGCCATCGGCTATGTGCGCCACGAACCGTGCGACAAGCAGGGCGGATTGGCGCCGGTGATGATGCAGCAGACGTTCTCCACCTCCAACGACGACGCGGCGAAGTTCGACCCCGAGTACGTCAAGGCCGACGGCAAGACCTGCCGCTTCAACCCCTGGCCGTATCCGATCGCCTAGCCCCGCGACGAAGCGCACCGGGGAAGCATTGCCGGTGACGGAAGCGTTGACTGGTAGCAGTTGAGTCGACCGAGGAGATATGTGGTGTCCACATCGTTGCCGCCATTAGTCGAGCCGGCGGGCGAGCTGAATCGCGACGAGGTGGCGCGCTACAGCCGTCACCTGATCATTCCGGACCTGGGCGTCGACGGGCAGAAGCGACTCAAGAACGCGCGGGTGCTGGTGATCGGCGCGGGCGGACTCGGCGCACCGGCGCTGCTGTATCTGGCCGCGGCCGGCGTCGGGACGATCGGCATCATCGAATTCGACATCGTCGACGAGTCGAACCTGCAGCGCCAGATCATCCACGGCGTGGCCGACGTCGGACGGCCCAAGGCGCAGTCCGCGCGCGACTCGATCCACGCGATCAATCCGCTGGTGCAGGTGCGCCTCCACGAGTTCCGGCTGGAGGCGAGCAACGCCGTCGACCTGTTCCGGCAGTACGACCTGATCGTCGACGGCACCGACAACTTCGCCACCCGGTATCTGGTCAACGACGCGGCGGTGCTGGCCGGTAAGCCCTACATCTGGGGGTCGATCTACCGCTTCGAAGGCCAGGTTTCGGTGTTCTGGGAAGACGCTCCGGCCGATGACGCCGGCAATGAGCGTGGCCTGAACTACCGCGACCTCTACCCGGAGCCGCCGCCGCCCGGCATGGTGCCGTCGTGCGCCGAAGGCGGCGTGCTGGGCATCGTCTGCGCTTTGATCGCCTCGGTGATGGGCACCGAGGCGATCAAGCTGATCACCGGCATCGGCGAATCGCTGCTGGGCCGGCTGATGATCTACGACGCGCTGGAGATGAGCTACCGCACGATCAGGATCCGCAAGGATCCGGCCACACCGAGGATCACCGAGCTGATCGACTACGAGGCGTTCTGCGGTGAGGTTTCCGACGACGCGGCCAAGGCGGCCACCGGCTCGACCATTACCCCGCGTGAGCTGCGCGCGTTGCTGGACTCGGGCAAGGCGTTGGCCCTGATCGACGTTCGGGAGCAGGTCGAATGGGACATCAATCATATCGGCGGCGCCCAGTTGATCCCGCAGTCGTCGATCAGCTCCGGCGAGGGTCTGGCAAAGCTGCCGCACGACCGCAAGGCGGTGCTGTACTGCAAGACGGGCGTGCGATCGGCCCAGGTACTGGCAGCGCTGAAGAAGGCTGGTTTTGCCGATGCCGTCCATCTGCAGGGCGGAATCGTGGCGTGGGCGCAGCAGATGCAGCCCGACATGGTGATGTACTGACGCCCCATCAGCGCGTCGTAACGACGCGCATCGTCGCCCGGCTAGGCTAACCCCCGTGAGTGTCGATCCACCGCCGGAGCACGTGCTTTCGGCGTTTGGATTGGCCGGCGTGAAGCCGATCGCCTTGGGCGCCAGCTGGGAGGGCGGCTGGCGATGCGGCGAGGTCGTCCTCTCGATCGTGGCGGACCATGCGCGCGCGGCGTGGTCTGCGCGAGTGCGGGAAACGCTGTTCGTCGACGGGGTGCGGCTGGCCCGGCCGGTCCGCTCGACTGACGGCCGCTACGTGGTCTCGGGATGGCGAGCGGACACGTTTGTCGCCGGTACGCCGGAGCCGCGCCACGACGAAGTCGTCTCGGCGGCGGTGCGGCTGCACGAGGCCACCGGCAAACTCGAGCGCCCCCGATTCCTGACGCAGGGACCGACCACGCCGTGGTCGGACGTCGACGTGTTCATCGCCGCCGACCGCAGCGCGTGGGAAGAGCGGCCGCTGCAGTCGATTCCCCCGGGCGCGCGGTCCGCTCCACCCAGCGCCGACGCCGACCGCTCGGTCGAACTGATCACCCAGCTCGCCACGCTGCGTAAGCCGACCAAGAGCCCCAACCAGCTGGTGCACGGGGATCTCTACGGCACGGTGCTTTTCGTCGGCACCGCGGCGCCGGGAATCACCGACATCACGCCGTACTGGCGTCCGGCGTCGTGGGCCGCCGGTGTGGTCGTCGTCGACGCGCTGTCCTGGGGTGAGGCCGACGACGGTCTGATCGAACGCTGGAACGCGCTGCCGGAATGGCCGCAGATGTTGTTGCGCGCGTTGATGTTCCGTCTGGCCGTACACACGCTACACCCGCGATCCACTGCCGAGGCTTTCCCGGGCCTGGCCCGCACGGCGGCTTTGATCCGCCTGGTGCTCTAGTCCGGCGGAAACTCGTAGCGAACCTCGCTGAGCGCGATTTTCCCGTCGACGGCGAGCACTCCTTCGGCGCGCAATAGTTCGAGTTGCCGCGTCGTCAAGTGCCGGGCCGGGCGTCCGGATGCCGTGATCACTCGGTGCCAGGGCAGGTCGGAGGAGTCGGTGCGCATGATCCATCCGACGATCCGCGGGCTGGAAAGCCCTACGACAGCGGCGATGTCGCCGTAGGTACAGACGCGGCCCGAGGGAATCGCGGCGACCAGTGCGCGCACCCGCTCGACTTGCTCCTCGGTCACCGGCGCCATGTCAGCGGTCTTCGAGCTGCTTGCGGATCAGCGCGGCGACCTCGGCCGGCTTCGCGCCGGGCACCATGTGGTTGCACTCGTAGGTCAGTAACTCGAAATCGGACCCCAGCCGTTCCCGCAGACCCGTGACGAGTTGGTCGGTGACGTAGGTCGGCGACGTCCATGCCGCGCGCACCAACGTCGTCGGCGTTCCCGCGGGCGGAAGCACTGTGGGACGGGCTAATTCGCTCCAGTAGGACATCATCGCCGGCAGGCTGACCCGCCAGCCGTAGCGTCCGTTGGGCAGCCGGATCAGATGCTCGTCGAGTTCGGCGTCGAGCACGGCCGGATCCACGTCCGACCACGATCCGGTTGCCTTTTCCATGCGGGCCTCCGCGGTATCCGGGTAGTCGGGCGAGGAGAACATCGCCTCGGCGATCTGGCTCGTCCACCCGCCGTCCAAGCCGACCGCGGGATCGAGCAGCAGCGGCGACGCCACCAGGTCCGGCCTCAGCGCCGCCAAATTCATCGCCAGCCCGCCGCCGAACGAGTGCCCGACGACCAGCACCGGGGCATGCGCCACCTCGTCGAGCAGCGCGGCCAGCGCGGCGACATTGGCGTCGATGGTCCACGGCGCCGCCCAGGACGACCTGCCGTGGCCGAGCAGATCGGGAGCGGCGATGGTGATTTCGGGTAGATAATCGCCCAGCTGTTGCCACCGCTGGCCGTGGCCGGTCAGTCCGTGCAGGGCGAGCATCTGCACCGGGCCCGACGGACCGAAGCGGTGCACGTGAAGGTGGGTGGTCACGCGTCGATGATGCCAGGCCCGGGGGACACCGCCGGTCGTAGCCGGACCGACTTGTCAGACCGTCGTGATGTCATGACCGTATGTCGTTGACCTGGGGTGCCGAGGCGGGAGCCGTTCTGGATCCGGCTGCCCGCGGCCCGATCCGAATCCTGGGCGGCCCGGGCACGGGGAAGACCAGCCTGCTGGTGGACGCCGCGGTCGCTCAGGTCGATGCCGGTGTCGATCCGGAATCGGTTCTGCTGCTTACCGGTTCGGGCCGGATCGGGATGCGGCAGCGCAGCGCGTTGACGATGGCATTGCTGCGTGCCACCGGCCCGGGCACCTCGGCGGTCCGAGAGCCGGTGGTACGCAGCGTGCACAGCTACGCCTACGCGGTGCTGCGGCGGGCGGCCGAGCGCGCCGGCGACGCACCGCCGCGGCTGGTCACCAGCGCCGAACAGGACGCCATCATCCGCGAGCTGCTGGCCGGCGACCTCGAAGAGGTCGGCACCTGCGCGTGGCCGGCGCATCTGCGGCCCGCCCTGAGCACCGCGGGATTCGCCTCCGAACTGCGAAGCTTGTTGGCGCGCTGCGCGGAACGTGGGGTAGACCCCCACGAGCTGCAGCGCCTCGGCAGGCTGTCCCGGCGTCCGGAATGGACCGCGGCGGGCCGATTCGCGCAACAGTACGAGCAGGTGATGTTGCTGCGCGCGGCGGTCGGTACCGCGGCGCCGCAGGCGACGACGCCGGCGCTGGGTGCCGCCGAACTCGTGGGCGCCGCGCTGGAGGCGTTCGCGGTCGATGCCGAGCTGCTGGCCGCCGAGCGCGCCCGCATCCGGGTGCTGCTGGTCGACGACGTGCAGCAACTCGACCCGCAGGCGGCCCGCCTGGTCCGGGTACTGGCGGTGGGAAGCGAACTGGCGCTGGTCGCCGGGGACCCCAACCAGGCGGTATTCGGCTTCCGCGGCGGCGAGTCGGCCGGGCTGCTTGACGGCGACGCCCCGGCGGTGACGCTGACGCAGTCGCATCGGTGTGCGCCGGCGGTGGCGCGCGCCGTCAGTGGCATCGCGCGGCGTCTGCCCGGCAGCAGCGACGCCCGGCAGATCGAGGGCACGGGCGCCGCGGAGGGATCGGTCAGTGTGCGGCTGGCGGCCTCGGCGCACGCGGAGGCCGCGATGATCGCCGACGCGCTGCGGCGTGCGCACCTCGTCGACAACGTGCCGTGGTCGCAGATGGCGGTGATCGTGCGGTCGGTGCCACGGGCGGCAGCCCGGTTGCCGCGAGCATTGGCGGCCGCCGGGGCGCCGGTGGCCGCACCTCCGGTCAGCGGGTCGTTGGCCGAGGAGCCCGCGGTGCGGGCGCTGCTCACGGTGCTGGCCGCCACCGCCGAGGGCTTGGACGGCGACCAGGCGCTGGCACTGCTGACCGGGCCTATCGGTCGCGTCGACCCGGTCTCGCTGCGACAGCTGCGCCGAACGCTGGCGCGCGGCAAAAACACCGATGCAACAGGGAATTTCGGCGATCTGGTGGTGACCGCGCTGGGCGCCGGGGCGCCGACGTCCGGGTCACGGCCGCTGCGGCGAGTACGTGCGGTGCTCGACGCCGCCGCACGCTGCGATCGCGACGGTCAAGACCCGCGCTACACGCTATGGGCGGCGTGGCACCGGTCCGGTTTGCAGCGCCGCTGGTTGACGGCCAGCGAGCGTGGCGGCTCCGCCGCGGCCCAGGCCACCAGGGACCTCGAGGCAGTGACGGCACTGTTCGACATCACCGATCAATACGTGTCGCGCACCCCTGCGGCGTCACTGCGCGGTCTGCTCGAGCACATCGCGGCGCTGCAGCTGCCGAGCGTCAAGACCGAGCCCGCGTCGAACGCCGAGCAGGTCCGGGTGCTCAGCGCACATGCGGCGCTGGGACATGAATGGGACGTGGTCCTCATCGCCGGCCTGCAGGATGGGTTGTGGCCCAACGTCGTTCCGCGTGGTGGCGTGCTGGCTACCCAGCGACTGCTCGATGTCATGGACGGCGTCGGCGCCGACGCCTCGGTGCGTGCGCCGCTGCTGGCCGAGGAGCGCAGGCTGCTGGTGGCCGCGATGGGCCGAGCCCGGCGTCGACTGCTGGTGACCGCGGTGGACAGCGACAGCGACGGCGCGGACGGGGGAGCCGCGCTGCCCTCGCCGTTCTTCTTCGAGCTCGCCCAGTGGGCCGATGAGGATACCTTTGCGGCACAGCCTGTTTCGGCGCCGCGCGTCCTATCGACCGCTGCGCTGGTCGGACGGTTGCGCGGTGTCGTCTGTGCGCCCGACGGTGCGGTCGACGACGATGCACGCCATTGTGCGGCAATGCAATTGGCCAGACTGGCCGCCGCCGGTGTGCCCGGCGCGGACCCGTCAGGCTGGCACGGTCTGACCGCGGTCAGCACCAGCGATCCGCTGTGCGACGGCCGCGATCCGGTCACGTTGACGCCATCGACGCTGCAGACCCTCAACGACTGCCCGCTGCGGTGGCTGGTCGAGCGGCACGGCGGAACCAATCCGCGAGAGCTGCGGTCAACGATTGGCTCGGTGCTGCATGCGCTGATCGCCGAGCCGGGGAAGACCGAAACTCAGCTGTTGTCCGATCTGGAGAAGGCTTGGCAGCATTTGCCTTTCGATGCCCGATGGCATTCGGCCAATGAGCTCGCCCGACACCGCGCCATGATCGAGGCGTTCGTCGAGTGGCGAGCGCAGACGCGAGGCGAGTTGCGCGAAGTCGGCGTCGAGGTGGACGTCGACGGAGTTCTTGGCGCGCCGCGTGCGGGTGGTGGTGAAGTGCGGTTGCGGGGTCGGGTCGACCGACTGGAACGCGATGGGTCTGGCCGGCTGGTGGTCGTCGACATCAAGACCGGCAAAACACCGGTCAGCAAGGACGACGCCCAAGAGCATGCTCAGCTCGCGATGTATCAGCTCGCGGTGGCCGAAGGCCTTATGGCCGGCGGCGGACCCGACATGGAGCCCGGCGGCGCGCGGCTGGTTTACATCGGCAAGACCGGAGCGGCGGGCGCCACCGTGCGAGAGCAGGATCCGCTGACGCCGGCCGCCCGCGAGGAATGGCGCGACCTCGTCACGCGCGCGGCCGATGCGACCGCCGGTCCGCAGTTCGTGGCCCGGCGCAACGACGGCTGCTCGCACTGCCCGGTCCGCCCGTCGTGCCCGGCCCACGTAGCGGAGTCGGCGCCATGACCCCGCGCTACAGCCCGGACGAATTAGCCTGTGCGCTTGGTCTTTTCCCGCCCACCGCCGAACAGGCGGCCGTGATCGCCGCGCCGCCGGGCCCGCTCGTCGTGATCGCGGGAGCCGGCGCGGGCAAGACCGAGACGATGGCCGCGCGGGTGGTGTGGCTGATCGCCAACGGGTACGCCGAGCCCGGCCAGGTGCTGGGACTGACGTTCACCCGCAAGGCCGCCGGGCAGTTGCTACGCCGGGTCCGCTCCCGGCTGGCCCGGTTGGCGGGTATCGGCTTGGACACGGCCGGCCCGGCGACGGCCGAATCGGCGGGCGCCCCGGCGGTCAGCACTTATCACGCGTTCGCCGGCTCGCTGCTGCGTGACTATGGGCTGCTGTTGCCGATCGAACCGGATGCCCGTTTGCTCAGCGAGACCGAGTTGTGGCAGCTGGCCTTCGACGTCGTCAACGGCTACGACGGGCAGCTGGGCACCGACAAGACGCCGGCCGCGGTCACCTCGATGGTGTTGCGACTGTGGGGCCAGCTCACCGAGCACCTCGTCGACACCGGTCAACTCCGCGACACCCACCTGGAGTTGGAGCGGCTGATCCACACTCTGCCCGCCGGCCCGTACCAACGCGACCGCGGACCGAGCCAATGGTTGCTGCGCCTGCTGGCCGCTCAGACCGAGCGCACCGAGCTCGTGGCGCTGCTCGACGCATTGCGGGACCGGATGCACAGCTCGAAGGTCATGGACTTCGGCGTGCAAATGGCCTCGGCGGCAAGGCTTGCCGCGAACTTCCCGCAGGTCGGGGAGGACGTGCGCAACCGCTACCGGGTGGTCCTGCTCGACGAGTACCAGGACACCGGCCACGCCCAGCGTGTCGCGTTGTCGGCCCTGTTCGGCGGCGGTGTCGACGATGAGTTGGCGCTCACGGCCGTCGGCGATCCGATTCAGTCGATCTACGGCTGGCGCGGCGCTTCGGCAACCAATCTGCCCCGGTTCACCACCGACTTCCCGCGGTCAGACGGCACTGCAGCGCCGGTGCTGGAGCTGCGGACCAGCTGGCGCAACCCGCCGAGCACGCTGCACATCGCCAACGCCATTTCGGCGGAGGCGCGGCGCCGATCGGTGGCCGTGCACGCCCTTCGGCCACGCCCGGAAGCCCCGCCCGGCACCGTGCGTGCCGCGCTGCTGGCAGATGCGCAGGCCGAGCGCGAGTGGATCGCCGACCACCTGCACGAGCACTACCAGCGGGCCCGCGCCGACGGCACTAGCCCGCCGACCGCCGCGGTGCTGGTGCGCCGCAACGCCGATGCCGCACCCGTCGCCGATGCGCTGCGCGCCCGCGGGATCCCGGTCGAGGTCGTCGGGTTGGCCGGCCTGTTGTCCATCCCGGAGGTGGCCGAACTGGTGGCGATGCTGCGCCTGGTCGCCGACCCCACGGCCGGCGCGGCGGCGATGCGGGTGCTGACCGGGCCACGCTGGCGGCTGGGCGGCCGCGATATCGCCGCGCTCTGGCGGCGCGCAGCGTCCCTCGGTCCGGGGCGCCACGCCGACGCGTCCTCGGCCCAGTCGATCGCGAGGGCGGCCGGTCCCTCCAGCATCGAAGCCGACACCGCGTGCCTGGCCGACGCGATCGGTGATCCCGGCGCGTCCGGCTCGTATTCGGAGGCGGGATATCAACGCATCACCACGCTGGCCGCCGAGCTGAACACCCTGCGTGCGCATCTCGATCATTCGCTGCCCGACCTGGTCGCCGAGGTGCGACGCACGTTGGGTGTGGACTGCGAAGTCCGCGCGGCCGTGGGCCATCGCGGCTGGGCCGGCGCCGAACACCTCGACGCCTTCGCCGACGTGGTCGCCGGATACGCCGAGCGAACCAGCGCGACCGACGTGTCCGCCGCGGCGTCGGTGCTGGGGCTGCTGGCCTACCTGGACGCCGCCGAGGTCGTCGAAAACGGCTTGGCGCCCGCGCCGCTGACGGTCGCGCGGGACCGGGTCCAGGTGCTCACCGTGCACTCCGCGAAGGGGCTGGAATGGGAAGTCGTCGCGGTGGCCCACCTGTCCGGCGGAACATTCCCGTCGAACGCGTCGCGCAGCAGCTGGCTCACCGACGCCGCCGAGCTGCCACCGCTGCTGCGCGGGGATCGCGCAGCAGCGGGCTCGCCAGGCATCCCGGTGCTGGACCTTTCGGACGTCACCAACCGAAAGCAGTTGTCGGACAAGATCTCCGAGCATCGCCGCCAGCTCGATCAGCGGCGCCTCGACGAAGAGCGCCGCCTGCTCTATGTCGCGATCACCCGGGCCGAGGACACGCTGCTGGTCTCCGGTCATCACTGGGGCCCGACCGGGATCAAACCGCGCGGGCCGTCGGACTTTCTGTGCGAACTCAAGGACGTCATCGACCGCTCGGCCGCGGCCGACGATCCCTGCGGGGTGGTGGAGCAGTGGGCTCCGGCGCCCGCCGACGGCGATCGAAACCCGATGCGCGACAATGTGATCGAGGCGATCTGGCCGGCCGATCCGCTGGCCCGGCGCCGTCCCGACGTCGAACGCGGCGCGGCGTTGGTGGCCGCAGCGATGGCCGCGGACGCGACGCGACAGTGTGCCGACGTCGACGGCTGGGCGGCTGACGTCGACGCGTTGCTGGCCGAGCGCGCTCGCGCCGAACGGCGGGTCGCCCACGCGCTGCCCAGCCAGCTGTCGGTCAGCGGCCTGGTGGACCTGGCCCGCGATCCCGACGGTGCGATGCAGCGGCTGGCGCATCGCCTGCCGACCCGCCCGGATCCACATGCATTGCCGGGCAATGCTTTTCACTCCTGGGTGCAGCAGTTCTACGGAACCGAGTGGCTGTTCGACCTCGGCGATCTGCCGGGTGCGGCGGACGCCGATCTCGGCCACACCGAAGAATTGGCCGCGCTGCAGCAGGCATTCACCCGATCGCGGTGGGCGGCCCGCACACCGATTGCCGTCGAGGTTCCGTTCGAGATGCCGATCGGCGACACCGTGGTGCGCGGACGCATCGACGCCGTTTTCGCCGAACCCGACGGCGGCGCCACGGTGGTGGACTGGAAGACGGGCGAACCTCCGCGCGGTGCCGAGGCGATGCGTCAGGCCGCGGTCCAGCTCGCCGTCTACCGGTTGGCCTGGGCTGCGTTGTCCGGCTGCCCGGAGTCCTCGGTGCGGACCGCGTTCCATTACGTGCGTACCGGTGTCACCGTCGTCCCCGACGAACTGCCCGATCCCGGCGAGCTGGCGGGGCTGGCCTCGGCGAGCGGGCCGTAGCCCCAGACCGATGTCGCCGGCGAGCGCGATGTCGCCGTCTGAGGCGATCAAGTGTCTGCCGACCGGCGATCGTGGTTACATTTGAGTCGTGCGTGTGGCGTGCGGTGTTGTCCGGCCAACGACGGACCGCTGTGCCCAAAGGTAGGTTGCGACGGCTGCCGGGTCTCGACGAGAGACTGACCACCCAGCCCGGTCATTCGCTGGTCGGAGTGTTGCGCATCCCCGAAGACCACGGCAGCCCCGCTCGCGTCATCACCCGGCGGCTGGTCATCGCGCTGCTGGTCTTGTTCGGTGCCGCCCTCGTCGTCTACCTGGATCGCAATGGTTACCGCGACGTGCGCGGCGATCGGCTGACGTTTCTGGATTGCCTTTATTTCTCGGCGGTGTCGCTGTCGACGACCGGTTACGGCGACATCACGCCGTACACCGAAACCGCACGCCTGGTCAACACCGTCGTCTTCACACCGCTGCGGATCGCGTTCCTGGTCGTGTTGGTCGGAACGACGCTCGAGGTGCTCTCGGAGCGGTCCCGGCAGGGATGGAAAATTCAGCGTTGGAGGAACAGAGTGCGTAACCACACCATCGTGATCGGGTACGGCACCAAGGGCAAACGTGCCGTCGCCGCGCGGGTCAGCGACGAAGCCGCCCAGGGCGAGATCGTCGTCGTCGACACCGACCGCGGCGCCCTCGAGCACGCCGCCACCGCCGGCCTGGTCACCGTGCACGGCGACGGCACCAAGTCCGACGTACTGCGGCTGGCCGGGGCGCAGCAAGCGTCGTCAATCATCGTTGCCACCAACCGTGACGACACCGCCGTGCTGGTCACGCTGACCGCGCGAGAGATCGCGCCCACGGCGAGAATCGTGGCCGCGATCCGGGAGGCCGAGAATTCGCACCTGCTGCAGCAATCGGGCGCGGACTCGGTGGTGGTCTCCTCGGAAACCGCGGGCCGGTTGCTCGGTCTTGCCACCACCACACCCAGCGTCGTGGAGATGATCGAGGACCTGCTGACCCCGGATGCCGGGTTGGCCATCGCCGAACGCGAAGTGGAGCCGAGCGAAGTCGGCGGATCGCCGCGGCACCTACGCGACATCGTGCTGGGCGTGGTGCGTGACGGATACCTGATCCGCATCGGCGCACCCGAAGTGGACGCCATCGAGGCCACCGACCGGCTGCTCTACATCCGGGATGCGGGACACTAGTGGACTTTCAGCTGCGCAGTGTTCCGTTGCTCTCGCGCGTCGGCGCCGACCGAGCCGACCAACTGCGCACCGACGTCGACGCGGCCACTGTCGGGTGGGCGGATGCGGCGCTCCTGCGGGTAGATTCGCGCAATCAGGTGCTGGTCGCCAACGGCCGGGTGGTGCTCGGCAAGGCGGCCGAACTGGGCGAAAAGCCCACCCACGACGCGGTATTCCTCGGCCGCATCGAGAACGACCAGCACGTCTGGGCCATCCGGGGAGCGCTGCAGGCACCCGAGGATCCCGACGTCCAAACCGAGGTGGTGAACTTGCGCAGTCTCGGCCCGATCTTCGACGACACCAGCAGCCAACTGGTGTCGTCGGCCGTTGCGCTGCTGAATTGGCATGACAGCGCGCGATTCAGCGCGGTGGACGGCTCCCCGACGAAACTGGCGCGCGCGGGCTGGTCGCGGGTCAACCCGGTCACCGGGCATGAGGAGTTCCCGCGCATCGATCCGGCGGTCATCTGCCTGGTGCACGATGGCGGCGACCGTGCGGTGCTGGCGCGCCAGGCGGTGTGGCCCGAGCGCATGTTCTCGCTGCTGGCCGGATTCGTCGAAGCCGGAGAGTCTTTCGAGGTCTGTGTGGTCCGCGAGATCCGCGAGGAAATCGGCCTGAACGTCACCGACGTTCGCTACCTGGGCAGCCAGCCGTGGCCCTTCCCGCGTTCGCTGATGGTCGGTTTCCACGCGCTGGGCGACCCCGACGAGGAGTTCTCGTTCAACGACGGTGAGATCGCCGAGGCGGCCTGGTTCACCCGCGACGAGGTACGCGCGGCGCTCGCCGTCGGTGATTGGAGCAGTTCGTCGGAGTCGAAACTGCTTCTGCCCGGCTCGATTTCGATCGCACGCGTGATCATCGAGTCCTGGGCAGAGCTGGACTGAGGCGCTAGCCGATGCGGTCGGTGATCATCTGCAGGACGGAATTCGCGATCTGATCCGCGGACTCCAGTCCCACCACGCCGACCGACACCACATAGGCGGACTTGGTTCGGTACAGATGGCTCCACTGGTGGGCGCCGATCCTCAGCGTCGACGGATCCGGGCTGTCGAGATTGAAGCTGAAGTTGGGATCGTGCAGATCCACGCACGCGTGCAGCGACGACTCCAGCTGATGGAATGCGCCTTGTGCCGCTTCGGGATTCGCGTAGCGCGCCACCGCCTGGGTGACGCCATTGATCATGGCCCTGCCCAACGGCTGGATGTCGTCGGTGACGCCGTGATATCCCGCGGCACGAAACTCTGTCCAGGCGCTGCCGAAGGTGAGGTCGTTGTGTCCCACCGCCCGGCACGGTCCCGGAGCATTGGCGTCCGACGGGGCCGGCTTGTTCAGGTCCGCCTCGGCGCGCGCGAGGTCGTCGGCTTTGGCGATGCGCCGGACATCATCGAGGTCGACGATCATGTCGTCGACATGTGTGACGGTGGGGTGTGACGTGGCCGGAGTGCTCGAATGCGAGCAAGCCGACAGCAGCATCACCGCGCAGCAGGCCATCGCGGCGGGCCAGAATTTGCGAATTGGACTGTCCTGCCGCGAACGCAGACTCGGCGCCATAGTTCGTATCGTAAGGCGCCCTACGGGATACTTTGGCCGAGTGCGCGGGTTCAGCTCGAGCGCTTAGCCGGCGACCTGAGCCAGCTTCGCTTTCACCTCGGCAGCACTCGGGTTGGTCAGCGTCGACCCGTCCGCGAACTTCACCGTCGGCACCGTCCGGTTGCCACCGTTGACCGAACCGACGAATTCCGCGGCCGCCGGGTCGGCTTCGATGTCGACCGTCACGTAGGGGATTCCGTTGGACTTGAGCACGGTCATGAGCCGATGGCAGTACCCACACCATGACGTCGTGTAAACGGTAATCGGAGCGTTGCTCATAACCGAATAACGTAGCCCGCCGACGATGCGTTCCGCGCGGCGGGCGCTGAGGAGGTGGGCGCGTTCGGCGTGGCGAAACACCCGGTTTGTCGGCGACCGCTGCCAAGATGGACGGCATGCCGATGGTCGCCGACCCACTGACCGCCGGACTGGACGACGAACAGCGCGAGGCCGTGCTGGCGCCGCGCGGACCGGTCTGCGTGCTCGCGGGCGCCGGAACGGGCAAGACCCGCACCATCACGCACCGCATCGCCCAGTTGGTGGCGAGTGGCCATGTCGCGGCCGGGCAGGTGCTCGCGGTCACGTTCACCCAGCGCGCGGCCGGGGAGATGCGGTCCCGGTTGCGGACGCTGGACGCGAACACGCAGAGCGGATCGGGCGTCGGCGCCGTGCAGGCGCTGACCTTTCACTCGGCCGCGCACCGGCAGTTGCGGTATTTCTGGCCGCGAGTGGTCGGTGACACCGGCTGGCAGCTGCTCGACACCAAGTTTGCCGTCGTCGCCCGGGCGGCCGGCCGCATCCGGCTCAACGTCAGCACCGACGACGTGCGCGACCTGGCCGGTGAGATTGAATGGGCCAAGGCCTCGCTGATCAGCCCCGAGGCCTACCCGGCCGAGGTCGCCGCGGCCGGGCGGGACATCCCGTTGGGCGCCAAGAAGGTCTCCGACGTCTACACCGCCTACGAGGCCCTCAAGGTTCGCGACGAATCGGTGACGCTGCTCGACTTCGACGACCTGCTGCTGCACACCGCGGCCGCGATCGAGAACGACGCCGCGGTCGCCGAGGAGTTCCGCGACCGCTACCGCTGCTTCGTCGTCGACGAGTATCAGGACGTCACCCCGCTGCAGCAGCGGGTGCTGTCGGCGTGGCTGGGCGACCGGGACGACCTGACCGTCGTCGGCGATGCCAACCAGACCATCTACTCGTTCACCGGCGCCTCGCCCCGCTTCCTGCTCGACTTCTCGCGGCAGTTTCCCGACGCCACGGTGGTGCGCCTGGAGCGCGACTACCGGTCCACTCCACAGGTCGTATCGCTGGCCAACCAGGTGATCGCCGCGGCCCGCGGCCGGGTCGCCGGCAGCAAGCTGCAGCTGTCCGGGCAGCGTGCGCCGGGTCCGGCCCCGACGTTTCACGAGCATCCCGACGAAACCGTCGAGGCGGCCGCGGTCGCGAAGGAGATCGCGGGGCTGATCGAATCCGGTACCGCGCCGTCCGAAATCGCGGTGCTCTACCGCGTCAACGCGCAGTCCGAGATCTACGAGGAAGCCCTGACCGAGGCGGGCATCGCCTACCAGGTTCGCGGCGGCGAGGGCTTCTTCAACCGCCAGGAGATCAAGCAGGCGATGGTGGCGCTGCATCGCGCGGCCGAGCGCGGCGCCGAGGGACCCGTGCCCGACGTGGTCCGCGCGGTGCTGGAGCCGCTGGGGCTCACGGCCTCCGAACCCGTTGGCACCCGGGTCCGGGAGCGCTGGGAGGCGCT
This sequence comes from Mycobacterium stomatepiae, assembly GCF_010731715.1. Lineage (NCBI taxonomy): Bacteria > Bacillati > Actinomycetota > Actinomycetes > Mycobacteriales > Mycobacteriaceae > Mycobacterium > Mycobacterium stomatepiae. The sequence continues at coordinate 2,527,750 of NZ_AP022587.1, read as the reverse complement.
GACGGCGTTGGCCGAGCTGGTGGACGACGAGGTCGCGCAGCGTCCGCAGCTGGAGTTGCCGGGGCTGGTGGCCGAGCTGCGGATCCGGGCCGACGCGCGCCATCCACCGGTGGTGCAGGGCGTCACCCTCGCGTCGTTGCACGCCGCCAAGGGGCTGGAATGGGATGCGGTGTTCCTGGTCGGATTGGCCGACCGCACTCTACCGATCTCGCACGCCTTGGCGCACGGCGCCGAGAGCGAGCCGGTCGAAGAGGAACGTCGCCTGCTTTATGTCGGAATCACCAGGGCGCGAGTGCGTTTGGCGCTCAGCTGGGCGCTGTCGCGCAGCCCGGGCGGCCGGCAGACCCGCAAGCCGTCGCGGTTTCTCAACGGAATCGCGCCGCAGACGCGCGCCGATCCGGCGCCGGGCAAATCCCGGCGCAAGCAAGGTGCTTCGCGGTGCCGGATCTGCAACAACACCCTGACTACGCCGGCGGCCGTCATGCTGCGGCGCTGCGAGACGTGCTCGGCGGACATCGACGAGGCATTGCTGTTGCGACTCAAGGAGTGGCGGTTGGACGTCGCCAAGGAGCAGAAGGTGCCCGCGTATGTCGTCTTCACCGACAACACCCTGATCGCGATCGCCGAGCTGCTGCCCGACGACGAAGCCGCCCTGATCGCGATCCCCGGTATCGGCGCACGCAAACTCGAGCAGTACGGGTCCGACGTTTTGGACATGGTGCGCGGCCGCTCCTGACCGAGTGCGGCGTCGTTCGAGCTGCAAATGCGCAGGTCAGAAAATCGGTTGTCAGCACCGTCGGCTATCATCTACTCTCGGAAACGCAATCCGCTGTCGGCGCAAGGCCGGCGCGCGTCTAGGTGAGAGGAGGTGGCCACGATGATCAACGACACGTTCGAGGTAACCGTGGCCGGCGCGGTGCTGTCCGCGTGGACCTCCCACGCCGCCGCTACGCCGGCGGCTGCGCTTAAGCATCGCGCCGCCGCCGCGACTCACGCGTCCGTGGATTGGGGTCTTACCTAACCGCCCCGTTTTCACCACATGGCCACGGACCCGAAGTCACCAGGATCCGTGGCCATAGTTTTGGGTCGGCAACCCGCAACCTGGTCCGGATCACCGAAACCCAACCAGGAAGCAGGTGAGCAGGACATGTCGGCACAGACAGTCCCCAGACAGCCGCAGCCGGCGTTGCCGTGTCACGCCGGCAATCCCGACCTATGGTTCGCCGAGACCCCGGCGGACCTGGAGCGCGCCAAGACCCTCTGGACGGACTGCCCCGTCCGGCGTCAGTGCCTGGCCGCGGCGCTGGACCGTGCCGATCCGTGGGGTGTGTGGGGCGGCGAGATATTCGAGCGGGGAGCGATCGTGGGCTTCAAACGCCCGCGCGGGCGTCCCCGCAAAGACGCGGTCGCTGCCTAGACGGCCGCGGTGTCGGGTTTGGCGAATCCGGGGATCAGCTCTTCGGACAACCCCTTGATCGGCACGTGCGCATCGAGCTGACAAAGAATCGCGGCCACCGACATGATCACCCGCATCGGGATCACCAGCTTGGGCGGCAGGTCCATCTGCCGGGCGGTCCTGATCTGCGACACCGACCGGTCGATCTCGACGGCGGACATCTTCTGCAGCCATTTACGGGTGTAGTGGAACACCTCGACCTCGACCGGCTCGACGTACTGGCGCAGCATGTTGTCGATGTCGCGGACCGACACCTGTTGGCCCTTCTGGATGAAGCCGGCCTTCTCCATCGTCGGCAACAGCAGGTCGTAGTTCTTCTCGCGGGCCAACCGAATGGTCATGCCGAGCTCGATCGGAAAGCCGCCGGGCATGGGCGCGACGGCACCGAAGTCGATGACGGCCATCCGGCCGTCGGGCAAGAGCATGAAGTTGCCCGGGTGCGCATCACCATGCAGCAACTCCAGCCGGCGTGGCGCGTCGAAGGTGAGCTCGAGAAGCCGGGTGCCGATCAGGTCGCGTTGCTCGGGGGTGCCGTTGCGGATGATCTCGGCCATCGGCACGCCCTGGATCCACTCCTGGACCACCACCTTGGGCGCGCTGGCCACCACGCGGGGCACCGCGAAGTGCGGGTGCTCGTGATACGCCTTGGCGAAGGCGCGCTGGTTGTCGGCCTCGAGCCGGTAGTCGAGCTCCATCTCGGTGCGCTCGATCAGCTCGTCGACCACGCCCTGGACGTCGGCGCCGGGCGCGAGCTGTTTGACGACCCCGACCATCCGCTGCATGGTCTTGAGGTCGGCTCGCAGTGCTTCGTCGGCGCCGGGGTATTGGATCTTGACGGCCACCTCGCGACCGTCGGACCACACCGCCTTGTGCACCTGGCCGATGCTGGCCGAGGCCACCGGGGTGTCGTCGAAGGAGCTGAACCGGTCGCGCCACTTGGTGCCCAGCTGCGCGTCGAGCACCCGGTGCACCTTGTCGGCCGGCAACGGCGGGGCGTCCTTCTGCAGCTTGGTCAGCGCCTCGCGGTAGGGCTCGCCGAACTCCTCGGGAATCGCGGCTTCCATCACCGACAGGGCCTGGCCGACCTTCATCGCCCCGCCCTTGAGCTCGCCCAGCACCTGAAAGAGCTGGTTGGCGGCCTTCTCCAGCAGCTCGGCCTGCACTTCGTCCTTCGACTTGCCGGTCAGCCGCTTGCCGAGGCCCAGTGCGGAACGCGCAGCAAAGCCGACCGGAATAGTGGCCAACTTCGCGTTGCGCGCAGCACGCCCCCGTTTGATCTCAGACACACACCCATCATCCATGACGAATCGTCAGTGCCGTGCTTGATCTAGGCAACAGTGAGGTGTCAGGACGACCGCTCGTCACGCCGGACCGGACTGTCCGGCCGCCCCGACAAAAGCCCTATCAGCACGAACACAACGGATGCTTGGTCCACTGCCGCGCCACGATGGCGCTGGCGTGCAGGTCGAATTCCAGCGTGGCGTTCAGGGCCTGAGGCGGCCCGGGATCGGGTCCGGCATCGTCGCCACGCACCGCGGCGATCACGCGATTGACCTGGCTGAGCGCCAGCGCCGCGGTCGCCAGCAGGGTGGCGCGATCGGCCACGCCGACGGTCTCGCGCAGCTGGGCCGCGACCGCCGGCCACGCGGCGTCGCGGTCGCTGCGATGGAGGTCGGCGCAGCCCAGGCAGCTGGTTACGCCGGGGATGACCAGAGGGCCCACCAGGCCGGTGCCGTCGCGCACCCGGACCGCGAGGTGCGCGACGCCCTGGCTGTGTAGATCGCGCACCAGGCGTGGGTCGGCGACCAGATAGTCGGCCAGCACCACCAGATCGACGGCCGCGCGCGACACCGCGGCATGCGGCTGGCTGCTGTGCGCGATCCGCGCGCCCGAGCACCGCAGCGACTCCATCAGCAGGTCCGATAGCGGCCCGCGGCCGTGCACGCGGATCGAGGCCGCCCGGCCGCCGGCCTGGCGGAACCCGCGGTTCACCACGCCGGCGCTGACCAGTTGCGCGACCAGGTTGGTCAGGCCGTCGGTGTCGGTCAACCCCCGCTCGACCGCTTCACGCTGCAGCTCGGTGATCGGCAGGGGTGATCGCATCGCGCGCAGCAGCGCGGCCAGCGCGGCCGCGGCCAGGCCGCGGGGTGGCCGGACCAGCACCGCACGGCGCGGATCCCAGCCCACTTGCACCGCACCGTCGGGGCGCAACAGCACCGGCATCGCCGGGTCCAGCGCATACACAGCGGCCCCCGGCATGGATCCAGACTGTGCCATGCCGGGCGCGCACGCCCGATCAGTTATCCACAGGACCGCCGGCGAGTCGTCGACGATTGGGCGGCTCAGAAGCCGGCGTCGGGCGAAATCCCTTCCGCACGAAGGGCGTCGAGACAGGCCTGCTTGTATACGGCCTCGTCGTCCAAGCTGTAGCCCTGCGCCGACTTGTCCGCCCTCAGGCTGTCGTCACACGCCTTGATGGGGAGTTCGCCCTGTTTGATCAGGCGTTTCACTTGGTCGCTCCGGCCGGCGTTGTAGCCGTGCTGGTAGGTGGGCGACGGCTTGGAGTCGTCGCGCTCGCAGCCGTCGACGCTCAGCACCGCGAGAACGACCATGCAGCCGACGCGGCCCCATCGTCCGCGCCAGAACCTCGGACTCGACACAGCAGAAACAGTACCTGCCGTCAACTGTTGGTTGGGGCCGCCGCAGCGGGGCCCGCTACCGGCGGCGTGCTCGAACTCGGCGATCGCCTCGCCGATCCCGCCGGTGGCTGGCCGTGACCGTGTGTTATTCAGCCGGTCCGGGTGGCGGCGCTGGACACGGATGTGTGTAACGCCATGCCATGATCGTCCCAAACTGTGCGTGCGTATTGACCGGTCCGAACGTGTATCCGCGGGGCCAGTTTTTCGTTTCGCCGGGATCGTCCGGGTACCGGATCAGCGTGCGCGATTCCAGCACCGAATGCCAGGGCCAGTAACGCCGATCCCGCAGCGATGATTGGTCGTCTGCGCATTTCCTTCACCTCGATCTATCGTCCGTGGGCAGCGTCGCGTTCTCGGCTTAGTGCGTCGGGCCGACGCGGTCGACCTCTCCGGACGCTTACCCACGCTGCCAGTGGACTTTGCAACGATGCTGTGAACAGCGCGCAAATTATGTTGTGCGCGTTAGCGTTTCGTTGTTCCGCTGACCGCGACGGCGGGGCGTAACTGCACAGGTCGGGTTACGCCGTGACGACGATCGTTTGCTGGCCGGTTTTCCACGCGGTCATGAATCTGGTGATGCTGACCTTGGTGTCGCCGTTATCGGCGTACGGGTCGTTGAGGTGAACGGTGTCGTTGTTGGTGTCGACCCCGGTGACGACGAGCAGGTGATCGGCCGTCTTGCGCTGATCGTTGCTGTCCAGGATCGCCCCGCCGTTGACCCACGCGATGACCTTGCGGCCGGCGCCGAGGTACTGCTCCAGCGCGGGCAGGGTTACTTCGTCGGGATTCTTGTCCCACATCATCCGCGATTTGATGCCGTAGTGATCGAGCAGCACGACGGTGTCGCCGGCATCGATGCCGCCTTTCTCCGTGTCGTGGCCTGGGTCGCCGGTGGGGAGGTAGATCGGACCGTCGCGGATCACCGACGGCGTGTTCTGCGCCAGCTTGATGATCTCGTCCTCCGTCACGGCCTTGCCGGTGACCTCACCGACCACGTCGGCGACCGAAGCGAGACCGCAGGTGTCCTCCTCCGTGGACTGCTGCACCCAATACTTGGCGGCCGCCTGCGGGTCGCCGTACACGCCTCGGGCCGCCGTCGGCTTCGCCGCCGCGCTGCTGTTCGTGCTGGCGGTCGCGGCGACGGGTGAAGTCTTCGCGGCGCTCGTCGACGACGGCGCCGAGCCGCACGCCGCTACCAACGAAACGGTGGCCATACCGACACATTCGCAAACCAAAGTGATGCGCACTGCGGTCGCCATTCGGGAGTTAAACATGTTGCCGCCAAGGCCAGTCGGAGAATTGATCAACCACAAAGTAACACCTCCAGCAAACAATAGCGACCCGGTTGGACACCCCCCCCGCGCAGTTATCCAAGGAAACCGTCATCCGTTTGTTCCTGCGGTGCAAAGACGGAACTGCAATAGTGATCGCGGGCTCCTCGGCGCCGTAGTGGCCCACAGAACCAAACCGGATTAAAGGGTGAGGTCGGTCGATGAAAATTCGTCTGTGTGGGCTGCGACCCGCGGTGCCGGTGCTGCTGGTCGCGGCGGCCTGCGCTTCGCCGCCGACGGCTGGCCCTGCCGTGCGCGTCGCCGCCGCGCCGGCCGCCTCGAACGTGACGTTGACCGAGACCGGCTCCAACAATCTCTACCCGCTGATGGATGCGTGGGCCGCGGCCTATCACTCGAAATATCCCAACGTCACGATCGCCGTGGACAGTGACGTCTCCGGCAACGGGATCTCCGAAGCCGCCGGCGGGAAGGTCGATATCGGCGCATCCGGACTGTCGCTGACCGATGGCGAAATGTCCGCACACCCGGGCCTGCTGAACATCGCGTTGGCCGTTTCTTCCCTGCACGTCAACTACAACGTGCCCGGTGTCAGGGCAAACCTGAGGCTGAACGGCAAAGTGCTGGCCGGCATGTACAACGGCACCATCAAGACCTGGAACGACCCGCAGATTGCCGACCTCAATCCGGGGGTGATCCTGCCGGCCATCGCGGTGGTTCCGCTGCACCGCACGGACAGCGGGAGCAACGACACCTTCCTGTTCACCCAGTATCTGTCCAAGCAGGACCCCAACGGGTGGGGAAAGTGGCCCGGCTTCGCGACTTCCATCGACTTTCCCGCGGTGCCCGGCGCGTCGGGTCAGAACGGCATGGTGGCCGTGGTGACCACCTGCGCCCAGACCCCGGGCTGCATCGCCTACCTCGGCACCCGCTATCAGGCGGAGGCCGCGCAGAAGGGGTTGATCGAAGCCCAATTAGGCAATGCCTCAGGCAATTACGTGCTGCCCGACGCCGAGAGCGTGGAGGCCGAGGCCGCCGGGTCCGCCTCGCAAACGCCGGCAAACCAGGTGATCTCGTTGGTCAACGGGCCGGCCGCGGACGGATACCCGATCGTCAACTACGAATACGCGATCGTCTACAGCAAGCAGAAGGACGCCGCCGTCGCGCAGACGATGCAGGCCTTCCTGCACTGGGTGGTGACCGACGGCAGCGGCCCCAAGTTCCTCGACGCGGTGCACATCTATCTTCGGCCGCTGCCGGACGCGGTGCGGACGTTGTCCGACGCCCAGATCGCCAAGGTCGTCAGCTAGGCTGATTACCTTCTCTGCCAACGATTGTCACGGCGCCCCGAGTCCGGCCGAGCGGTCCGCCAGATCGCTGCCCGCGAGGGCCCGGGCCCATTGCCCGAGCCCTTCCGCGCCGAGCTGGGGTTGGATTCCCGCGGTTCCCGCCAGGCCGGGGGAACCGCCCAGGGCTGCCACCGCTGCGGGCATGCCGGCGCTCGGGGTGGTGTAGGCGACCGTGCCGGCCAGGTCGGTGATGGTCGCGCCGGCGGAGCCGACGAGGCCGGTCGCGGTGTTGCCCAAGGTCATGACGCCGGACTGGGCGCCGATCGTGACGGAACCACCGCCGAGCAGGAAGCCGACGCCCACGCCGGTGGTGCCGCCCACGGGAGTGAGGGTGAGCGCGCCGGAAGTGGGCGCGACGATCGTATTGGGCGGAATTCCCACCCACCCGGACACCGCGAAGAATGTGCTGCCGGGGTAGACGGTGACGGGGGAGAGCGCAAAGACGTTGACGCCATCGCCATCCGGGATGGCGATGGTGACCGAGCCGGCGTCGACGACCAGCTGGGTGTAGGTGCCGATGGTGACCGTGCTGCCAGCCGGGACATCGGCGGTGCCCCCGGCCGGGATTTCGGCGTTGGTCGAGCTCAGCTGCTGATCCACCGCCTGGGTCTGGGCGTTGGTGGTGTTGGCGGTGGTGTGAGCCAGCGCGCGGGCCTGGCTCGGCTGCCCGGAGTCGTCGGTGGTGCGGGGCGGCTCGGTGTACGACGTCAGCGTGCTCGCGGCCGAGGAATCGGCGGCGTAGGCGTACATGGCGGTGGCGTCTTGCACCCAAAAGTCGGCGTACTCGGCTTCGGTCACCGCGATCGCGGCGGTGTTCTGCCCGAAGAAGTCGGTGGCGATCAGCGCCAGCAATCGCGCGCGGTTGGCCGCGATCACCGGCGGCGGCACCGTCATCGCGAACGCCGCCTCAAAGGCCGCGGCCGCGGCGTAGGCCTGCGCGGAGGTCTGGGCGGCTTGGGCGGCGCCCGCCTGCAGCCACGCGACACGTCAGCTGTCGGCTGAGCCGCCGTCAGAACCGGGCTCTTCTTGCTCAAGTCGCGCGATTGCCTCATCGATTCCACTGGTATCGCCGCCGATGACGCGATCAATGAAGCCAGCCGGCTCATCGAGATCCTCGATGCCCGGCAACAAATCAGGATGTTGCCAGACGCCGTCACGGGCATCTATGCCCCCGGCTTCCGTCAGGCGCTCCCACAGCGCCGCGGCCTCCCGCATTTTGCGTGGGCGCAACTCCAGGCCGACCAGCGTGGCAAACGTCTGCTCGGCCGGGCCGCCGCTCGCCCGACGCCGGCGCAGCGTCTCGCTGAGCGCGGCCGCGCCGGGAATCCGCTCGCCCAGGGCCGCGGTCACCACGACCTGCACCCAGCCCTCGATCAGGGCCAGCAGCGTCTCCAGCCGTTCCAGCGCGTGGGTCTGCGCCGGGGTGGCCTTGGGTTCGAAGACGCCCTGGCCGAGCAGGTTCTCGATCGCCGCCGGATCGGACAACGAGGCGGGGTTGAAGTCGCGCGCAAGCTCCTCGATGCCGCTCATGTCGATCTTCATGCCCGCCGCGTAGGCCTCGACGGCGCCCAGCAGCTGGCTGGCCAACCACGGCACGTGACTGAACAGCCGGTGGTGGGCCGCTTCGCGGGCGGCCAGGAACGTCATGATCTCGCTGCGGGGCTGCTCGAGCCCGGCGGCGAACGTCTCCACCGCGTCCGGCATGATCGCCGCCACGCCCTTGGGCCCCAGCGGCAAGCCGATGTCGGTCGATGTCAGCACCTCGCGGGACAACCGGCCCAGCGCCTGACCCAGCTGCGAACCAAACGCCATGCCGCCCATCTGCGACATCATCGCCATGAGCGGGCCGGCCATGCCCTTGGCCTCTTCGGGTAACGAGGACGCCCAGACCGTCGAGATCTGTTGTGCCATCGGGTCGCACAGCCGCTTCCACGTCTGCAGGGTGTTGTCCACCCAGTCGTTGGGGCTCCAGGCGACCGACTTCGTGGTGCCGGCGGGCAGCGCGGTGACGCCGTCGAGCCAGGTCTCGGCGAGGTGGACCGCGTCGGCGATCGCCGAGCTCGTCGTGGCCGGGATCGGCGCGACGAATCCGATCGAGCTGGAAGCGACCTGCCGGGCCAGGTCGTAGTTGACGGGTCCCGACGGTGTGCCGCCGGCCGGACCGGTGCCGGCGTTGCTGAACATCTGACCCAGCTGGGTGAAGATTTGGCCCAGGTCGCCCATGCTGAAATCGCTGTCCATGCCGAACGCGCCGAGCGGGTCCGAAGGTCCCGAGCCGGACTCGGGATTCTTCTTCCCGTGCTTGTCGCGCTCGGGGTCTTCTCCCGAGGAGAAGCCGAAAGGCAGGTCAGCCATAACCTCAACGGTACCCACCGCCGGATCAGAAGGTGCCATCCGGCGTCAGCTTGTAGCTGAACAAGCCGGCGCGGTGTCCGGTTAGGGTAAGCGGCGTGAACAGGCGGATTCTGACCTTGATGGTCGCGCTGGTGCCCATCCTGGTCTTCGGCGTGTTGCTCGCGGTGGTCACGGTGCCGTTCGTCTCGCTGGGCCCCGGCCCGACCTTCGACACGCTTGGCGAGGTCGACGGTGAGCAAGTGGTCTCGATCGAAGGCACCCAAACTCACCCGACAACCGGACATCTCAACATGACGACGGTGTCCCAGCGTGACGATCTGACCCTGGGCGAAGCCCTGACGCTGTGGTTCTCCGGAACCGAACAGCTGGTCCCGCGCGACCTGATCTACCCGCCCGGCAGATCCCGTGAGGACGTCGACAAGGCCAACAACGCCGACTTCAAAGAGTCCGAGGACAGCGCCGCGTATGCCGCGCTGGGCTATCTGAAATACGCGCCCGCCGTCACCGTCGCGACCGTCAGCGACGCCGGACCGTCGACGGACAAGCTGAAGGCCGGCGATGCGATCGACGCGGTCAACGGCACTCCCGTGGTTAACGTCGAGCAGTTCACCGGACTGCTAAAGGCCACCAAGCCGGGCCAAGTGGTGACGATCGACTTCCGCCGCAAGAACGAGCCGGCCGGCGTCGCGCAAATCACGCTGGGCACCAACAAAGACCGCGACTACGGCTTTATGGGTGTCGCGGTTCTCGATGCGCCGTGGGCGCCGTTCGCGGTGGACTTCAACCTGGCCAACATCGGTGGGCCTTCGGCCGGCCTGATGTTCAGCCTCGCCGTCGTCGACAAGCTCACCACCGGCGATCTGGCCGGTTCGACGTTCATCGCGGGGACCGGCACGATCTCGTCCGACGGCAAGGTCGGGCAGATCGGTGGCATTACGCACAAGATGGTTGCCGCCCAGGAGGCCGGCGCCACGGTGTTCCTGGTGCCGGCGAAGAATTGCTACGAGGCGACCTCGGACAATCCGCACGGTTTGCGGCTGGTCAAGGTCGAGACCCTGGGGCAAGCCGTGGATGCGTTGCACGCGATCCAACAGGGGGGTCAGGCGCCGAGTTGCTAGCCCGCAATTCTGCGTACAGTTGTGACGTCCAGCTCACATTGATCAGGGAGCGTAGCTAGTGGGGATGCGGCCCACCGCAAGGATGCCGAAGCTAACTCGGCGCAGCCGGATTCTAATTTTGATCGCGCTCGGTGTGATCGCGTTGCTGCTCGCCGGCCCGCGCCTCATCGACGCCTACGTCGACTGGTTGTGGTTCGGCGAGCTCGGCTACCGCTCGGTGTTCACCACCGTGCTGATGACCCGCATCGTCGTGTTCCTGATCGCGGGCGTATTGGTCGGCTGCATCGTGTTCGCCGGGCTCGCGCTGGCCTACCGCACCCGCCCGGTCTTCGTCCCCAGTAACGACAACGATCCCGTCGCGCGGTATCGCACCCTGGTGATGTCCCGGCTTCGGCTGGTGGCTATCGGTATCCCGACGGCCATCGGACTGCTGGCCGGCGTTATCGCGCAGAGCTATTGGGTGCGCATCCAGCTGTTCCTGCACGGCCAGAGCTTCGGGATCAGGGATCCGCAGTTCGGCAAGGATCTCGGCTTCTACGCATTCGAGCTGCCGTTCTACCGGCTGGTGCTGAGCTACCTGTTCGTATCGGTGTTCCTGGCATTCATCGCGAATCTGCTGGCGCACTACATCTTCGGCGGCATTCGGCTGTCCGGCCGTACCGGCGCCCTGAGCCGTTCGGCGCGGATTCAGTTGATCAGCCTGATCGGCACGCTGGTGGTGCTCAAGGCCATCGCCTACTGGCTGGACCGCTACGAGTTGCTGTCACACACCCGCGGCGGCAAGCCGTTCACCGGTGCCGGCTACACCGACATCAACGCCGTGTTGCCGGCCAAGCTGATTCTGATGGCGATCGCGTTGATCTGTGCGGGCGCGGTCTTTTCGGCGATCGTGCTGAAGGACTTGCGGATTCCGGCGATCGGCCTGGTCCTGTTGCTGCTGTCGTCGTTGATCGTGGGCGCCGGCTGGCCGTTGATCGTCGAGCAGATCAGCGTGCGGCCCAATGCCGCGCAAAAAGAAAGCGAATACATCGGCCGAAGCATCACCGCGACGCGGCAAGCGTACGGGCTGACGGCCGACCAGGTGACCTATCGCAACTACAGCGGCGACGGCGCCGCCACCGCCCAGCAGGTCGCGGCCGACCGCGCGACGACCTCGAACATCCGGTTGCTCGACCCGACCATCATCAGCCCTGCGTTCACCCAATTCCAGCAGGGCAAGAACTTCTACTACTTCCCCGACCAGCTGTCGATCGACCGCTACCTGGACCGCAACGGCGCCCTGCGTGACTACGTGGTCGCGGCCCGAGAACTCAACCCGGACAGGCTGATCGACAACCAGCGTGACTGGATCAACCGGCATACCGTCTACACCCACGGCAACGGATTCATCGCTTCGCCGGCCAACACGGTGCGCGGCATCGCCAACGACCCCACCCAGAACGGTGGCTACCCGGAGTTTCTCGCCAACGTCGTCGGCGCCAACGGCGGTGTGGTGTCGGACGGGCCGGCGCCGCTGGACCAGCCGCGCATCTACTACGGGCCGGTCATCTCCAACACCTCGGCCGACTACGCGATCGTCGGAAAAAACGGCGCCGACCGCGAATACGACTACGAGACCAACACCGAAACCAAGAACTACACCTACACCGGGGTGGGGGGCGTCCCGATCGGTGACTGGCTATCCCGCAGCGTGTTCGCCGCCAAGTTCGCCGAGCGAAACTTCTTGTTTTCCAGCGTGATCGGCTCTAACAGCAAGATTCTTTTCAACCGCGATCCAGCCGCGCGGGTAGAGGCGGTGGCCCCGTGGCTGACTACCGACAGCGCGGTGTATCCGGCGATCGTCAACAAGCGCCTGGTGTGGATCATCGACGGCTACACCACGTTGGACAACTACCCGTACTCCGAGCTCACGTCGCTGGAGTCCGCGACCGCCGACTCCACCGAGGTGGCGTTCAACAAGCTGGGTCCCGACAAGCAGGTCTCCTACATCCGTAACTCGGTGAAGGCCACGGTCGACGCCTACGACGGGACCGTGACGCTTTACCAGCAGGACGAGCAGGACCCGGTTCTGAAGGCCTGGATGCAGGTCTTCCCAGGCACGGTCAAACCCAAGAGCGACATCACCCCCGAGCTTGCCGAGCATTTGCGCTACCCCGAGGACCTGTTCAAGGTGCAGCGGATGCTGCTGGCGAAGTATCACGTCAACGACCCCGTGACGTTCTTCTCCACCTCTGACTTCTGGGATGTGCCGCTGGACCCGAATCCGACGGCTAGCAGCTACCAGCCGCCGTATTATATCGTCGCGAAAAACATTGCGAAGAACGACAATACGTCGTCGTATCAGTTGACCAGCGCGATGAACAGGTTCAAACGCGACTATCTGGCCGCCTACATCAGCGCCAGCTCCGATCCCGCGACATACGGCAAGATCACCGTGTTGACGATCCCGGGTCAGGTCAATGGTCCCAAGCTGGCCAACAACGCGATCACCACCGATCCCGCGGTGTCCCAAGACCTCGGCGTGATCGGACGCGACAACCAGAACCGAATACGGTGGGGCAACCTGTTGACCCTGCCGGTTGCTCAGGGCGGACTGCTTTACGTCGAACCCGTGTACGCGTCGCCGGGGGCCAGCGATGCCGCCTCGTCGTATCCGCGGTTGATCCGGGTGGCGATGATGTACAACGACAAGATCGGCTACGGCCCTACTGTCGGCGACGCGCTGACCGGGCTCTTCGGGCCCGGCGCAGGTGCGGCCGCGACGGGGATCGTTCCGACCGATTCGGGTGCACCCGCGACCCCGCCCGCGGCTCCGCCGACGCCGGCCGTGGCACCCGGCCCTGGGACGCCGCCCACGGCGGTGCCCCCGCCTCCGGATGGGTCGACAACCTTGTCGCCGGCGAAAGCCGCTGCGCTGCAGGATATTCAAACCGCGATCAACGCCGCGCGGGACGCGCAGAAGAAGGGCGATTTCGCCGGCTACGGCGCGGCGCTGCAGCGACTCGACGACGCGATCACCAAGTACAACAACACGAAGTAGGCCGCTACGGGGCACGTTACCCGGGGCCGTACTGAATGCCAGGACGGCACAGCCACTTTCACGCGCAGGCGGTGCGGAACCTGTCCCGGTAGGCCTTCGGGCTGATGCCCAGGTGGTTGACGAATACCCGGCGCAGCGTCTCGATGCTGCCGAAACCCGCGAGATGCGCTGTCTTCGTGACGGTCCGGCCCGCCTCGAGTCCGGCGCGGGCGAAGTCGATTCGGACCAACTCGACGTAGCGCGCCGGCGTCATCCCCAGCTCGGACTGAAACAGCCGGGTCAGCTGGCGGGTACTCAACGACGCCTTCGCCGCGAGGTTCGACACGCTGTGGTCGTGGGCGGGGTCGGCCGCGATCGCATCGATGACCGAGCGCAGCGGTGAGCCCGCCGGCGGATCAGCCTCGACCAGCACCGAGAACTGTGATTGGCCGCCCGCGCGTTTGAGATAGACGACCAACCACCGGGCCACTTCACGGACCAGCTCTGTCCCGTAGTCCATTTCGACCAATGCCAGCGTCAGGTCGATGCCCGACGAGACTCCGGCGGAGGTGAACACGTCGCCGTCGCGGACGAAGATCGCGTCCGGCTCGACGGTGACGTCGCGGAAGGCCCGGGCCAATCGTCGCGTCTCGTGCCAGTGTGTGGTGGCGCGCCGCCCGCTGAGCAATCCGGCCTGCCCGAGGATGAACGATCCCGTGCAAATCGACGCGAGGCGCCGAGTCCGTGCCGCCAGCGATCTGACGGCGTCGACGAGCGCGGGGTCGACCGGTTGCGCGGGCAGATTGTCGCTGCCGGCGACCATCACGGTATCGGCGGAATCGATTGCCGAAATGCGGTCCGTGACACCCAATCGGGTCCCGATCGAGCTCGTCACGTCGTTCCCGTCCACCGATGCGACCTTGACTTGGTAGTCGGCGCCGAACCGGTTCGCCTCGACGAAGACTTCACCCGCCCCCGCGACGTCCAACAGCGTCACCCCGTCGTAGACGACGATTACCACCACTCGCGATCCGGCCACCAAACCATTGTGTCGCTTTCTGTGGAGAAGACGGCTGGAACGACGAGGGTCGATGTGCCGGTACCCCCGCAAACTTGCATCAACACCAACGAGGAGGCGAGATCATGGATATTCAATTGATGGACACCATTGCCGATATCGCGATACCCGACACCGCTCTGGTGCGCGAGATCACCGCCCACATCCGCGAAGCCGAAGACGACCTGCTCTTCGACCACTCTCGCCGGGTGTTCCTGTTCGGAGCACTGCAGGGACGTCGCCGCGGGTTGGAACCCAACCTGGAGCTGCTCTACGCCGGGGCGATGTTCCACGACCTGGGCCTCACCGAGCGCTACCGCACCTCGCAGCTGCGCTTCGAGGTCGACAGCGCCAACGCAGCACGCACGTTCCTGCTCGAGCACGACGTCGACGAGGCCGACGCCGACAAGGTGTGGCTCAGCATCGCGTTGCACACCACTCCCGGCATCCCGGAGTTTCTGGCACCCGAAGTTGCCCTGGTGACTGCGGGCGTCGAAACCGACGTGCTGGGCATCGACCGCGACGAGCTTTCACCCGAGGCGCTGGACGCGGTCACCGCTGCGCATCCGCGTCCGGATTTCAAGCGGCGCATCCTGGCTGCGTTCAACGATGGGATGGAGCACCGCCCGCAGAGCACCTTCGGCACGGTCAACGACGATGTGTTGGCGCATTTCGACCCGACGTTCGCTCGCGACAACTTCGTCGACATCATCTTGACCAACACCTGGCCCGAGTAGGCGCCGCCGGCGACGAGCCGGCGTCTCGCGACACTGCCGGCGCGTGTGTCGCGGGGATCATCAGAGGAGTCGATGTGAGCACGAATGTGTCCCAATCTCGGGATACCGCAATAGTTCTCGGGGCCAGCATCGCTGGATTGCTGGCCGCGCGGGTGCTGGCCGACTTTTACAGCACCGTGCTGGTTGTGGAGCGTGACGTCCTCCCGGACGGACCGCAGACGCGTCGCGGGGTGCCGCAGGGCGGCATGCCGCACATTCCTCCCGCCCGGCTGACCCGGATTCTGGACGAACTGCTTCCCGGATTCCTCGACGAGCTGGTCGCCGGTGGCGCGCGCGTGTGGAACGACGGCGACCTGTCGCGGCTGTGCATCACTTTCGGCGGAGATCAGCTACTGCGTTCGGGCCATGTTCCCGATCCCGGGTCCATCGTCATCCACTACGCGCACCGGCCGTTTCTCGAGTGGAGTCTGCGTCGCCGCGTGCATGCCATAGCCAACGTGGAGTTGCTGCAGGGCCGCGATGCGGTGCGGCTGACGTCGACCCGGGAGCGCGACCGCGTGACCGGTGTCGTCTTGGCGCAGCGCGACTCTGGCATCGAAACCACATGGGAGGCAGACCTTGTCGTCGACGCCACCGGGCGGGGCTCGCGGACACCGCTATTTCTCGAGGAACTCGGCTATGGTCGGCCGCGGGTAGACCAGTTGAAGGTGCACGTCACGTACGCGGGCCTGCCCGTTTATGTAGAGCCGGGCAAGCTGCGGGAGAACTCGACGCTCACCGCGGCACGACCCAGCCGCCCAGTGGCATTCGCGATGACGGCGGGGGAGAACGACGTCCACATGCTCGCGGTGCAGACGCTCGCCGGACAGCCGGCGCCCAAAGATCGCGCCGCTGTGTTCGATTGCCTGGACGGCATCGCACCCCCACATGTACTGGCCGTAGCGCGGTCCGCGGAACCACTCGCGGACGTCGTGCAGTACAAGTTTCCCGCCAACCGGTGGCGGCGTTACGACAAGATGGTGCGCACACCCGACGGTCTGATCGTGATGGGCGACGCCGTGTGCAGTTTCAATCCTCTTTACGGCCAGGGTATGTCGGTTGCGGCCAGCGAAGCGCTGATCCTGCGTGATTGCCTTGCGCAGGGCGACGGTAACCTACCGCGGCGGGTTTTCGGTCTGTGTGCCAATGCGATTGGCGTTGCTTGGCAGACGGCGGTGAGTTCGGACCTGGCGTTACCGCAAATAGCCGGGAGGCGCACCATGTCGGTGCTGGTGCGGAACGCTCTTGTGGACCGCATGGTGTCTGCTGCCCGAACCGATCCGATGATGGCCCAACGATTCCTGCGCCTGATGAACATGGTTGGTCCGCGTGCGGAGTTGATCCGCCCTTCGACGCTGCTGCGCATGGTGGGGTGAGTCGGGTGTCGACGTACGTACTGATTCCGGGCGCCTGGCATGGAGCATGGTCGTGGCGACTGGTCGCCGAGCGGCTCCGTGCGGCGGGTCATCGGGCGATCACGTTGACGCTGCCGGGGATGAACGACGGCGACGACCTTTCGCGGAGATACCAACTGCGGGATGCGATCGAGTACATCGCCGAACGGGTGCGGCACCTGGAATCCGGCGCGGTGTTGGTCGCGCACAGCTGAGGTGGCTTCCCCGCCGCCGGCGCCGCTGCGCTGCTTGCCGGCCGTGTCGAGCAACTCGTCTACTACAACGGGCACGTGCCACTGCCCGGCAGGTCGCTGATCGACGAGAATCCACCCGATAAACGGCTTTCCGCGTTGCGGTGGATCACGCAATCCCCGCTTGGCGCCGTTCCGGCGACCCTGCAATACGTCGAGCAGGAGTTGATGCAAGGCGTCTGTCCCGACCTGCAGCGGTTCGTGGCCAATCTGTTGACGCTTCAGCCCGGTGGCTACTTTCTCGGCGCCCTCGACATCCATCCGCTCGATCTCGGGATCCCGATGGCCTACATCACCGGCGCCGACGACCTGGCGATGCCGCGGCCCGCGGCCGAATCCGCCGCCCGGATTGGCGTGCAGCCCATCGTCGTTCCGGGCACGCACAACGGATTGCTGACCCATCCCGACGAGGTGGCCAACGCGATCCTCGACAACACCACAAACTGAGCAAAAGACAATGGAGGAGAAGCAATCATGGCCATTCAATCGATGCAGACCATCGCCGCCATCGTGATCCCCGACACCGAACTCGTCCGCGAGGCAACCGAGTTCATTCGCGGCGCCGAAGAAGACGTGCTCTATCACCACTCCCGTCGCGTGTTCCTATTCGGCGCGCTGCACGGTCGCCGCCTGGGCCTGCAACCGGACCCGGAGCTGCTCTACATCGCGGCGATGTTCCACGACCTCGGTCTGGCCACCCGCTACCGCGCATCGACCCAGCGCTTTGAGATCGACGGTGCCGACGCCGCGCGCGATTTCCTGCTGGAACACGGTGTCGGACAAGCCGATGCCGACAAGGTCTGGCTCGGCATCGCGCTGCATACAACCCCCGAGGTGCCCGCCCGCCTCGACCCGGAAACCGCGCTGCTGGCAGCCGGTGTCAAGACCGACGTGGTCGGCGTCGGCCGCGAGCAACTCACCGCGGAGGACATCGCCGCGGTGACCGTCGCCCACCCACGTCCGGACTTCAAGAACCGCATCCTGGCCGCGTTCAACGACGGCATGAAGCATCGGCCGGCCACCACGTTCGGGACCATGAACGACGACGTGCTGGCGTTCTTTGACCCCACGTTCGAGCGGGGGAACATGGTCGACCTCATTCTCAACAACACCCTGCCCGAGTAGCGGAAAGGAACAGCGAAATGAACATCTACGAAGGGCTTTACACCACCCGGATGATGCGGCGATTGCGGCCGGATCCGATTCCGTTGGAGACGCAGGCGCGGATTCTCGACGCGGCCGTTCGCGCTCCCAACGGGGGCAACACGCAACGGTGGCACTTCGTGGCCGTCGACGATCGGGAACTCATCCGCGAGTTCGCGCAACTGTACCGGCAAGTCCGCGCGATCGAATACGACAAATTCAAGTCCGGGACGGGACCGATGGTGGCAACGGCGCCGGGAGCGGACCCGGCCGCTCACGCCGACACGATGCGCCGAATGAAGGGCTCGGGGGATTACCTGGCAGACCATTTCGAAGAAATTCCGCTGCTGCTGTTCGTTTTCGCCATCGACGACCTCGGCGGCGCCAACATCTACCCGGCGATCTGGAGTGTGTTGCTCGCCGCCCGCGCTGAGGGCGTCGGCGGCGTGATGACGATGGTGCTTCGCAATTTCGAGGACCGGGTGAACGAGCTGTTGGGGGTTCCGGTGGAGCAGGGCTGGAAGATGTCGGCCATGCTGACCCTCGGGTACCCGTTGGGCAAGTGGGGAGTCGCGGCCAATCGCCATCCCGTGCACGAGGTTTCATCTCGCAACGGCTGGGGCAAGCCGTTCGGAATCGAAGTGCCACAGCCGCTCTGGCACGCCTCAGACCGTGGCGAACTGAAGCATCGCCCGCAAAACGAAGGGAACCACCCATGACCACTTCGCTGGCTACCCAACGTCGTAATACCCACGAGGTCAACGTGTTTCACGGTCCGGTCGGCTTCTACGACGATCTGCAGACCGTCCTGGTCGACTTGATCGAACTGCAGCTGCAAGCCAAGCAAGCGCACTGGAACGTCGTCGGGACCAACTTCCGCGATCTGCATCTGCAGCTGGACACCATCGTCGACGCGGCGCGCGCGGCCAGCGACGCGATCGCCGAACGCGTGCGCGCGCTGGACGCGGTTCCCGACGCCCGCTCCGACACGGTCGCCGCGACGACGTCCGTGCCCGCCATACCGGCGGGCTTGCTCGACGCCACCGAGGCGGCCGACATGATCAGCAATCGGATCTATGCCGTCGTGAGCACGATGCGCGCCGTGCACGACGGTGTTGACGCCGTCGATCCCTCGACCGCCGACCTGTTGCAAGCGATCATTGATCGACTGGAAAAAGAGGCGTGGCTGCTCAAGTCCGAGAACGGCATCGCCTAAGCCATTCAGGAACACCGAACCGGGAGGCAGTTCAAATGGCCGAGGGAAATCAAATCGGGGTCAGTGTCGTGCAGCCGGGGGAGGGCGAGGTGGTGGCGCTGCCGGGCTTCGGGGCGGTGTTCAAGCTGTCCGGCAAGACCAACGGCGGCGAGGTCTCCATCGTCGAGCATCCGTTCGAGGTCGGCTTGCTGACCGCGGCGCACCGGCACACCCGCGAGGACGAGCACTCAATTGTGCTGGCGGGTGAGATCGGCTTCCGCTCCGAGGACAGCGAGGTGGTGCTCGGTCCGGGCGGCGATATCACCAAGCCGCGCGGGCAGATGCACGCCATGTGGAACGCCGGCACCGTGCCGGGCCGCATCGTCGAGATCATCACTCCGGGCGGGTTCGAGAACTACTTCCGTGAACTCGGCGAGCTGCTCGTCGAGCACGCGGACGACCCGACGGGCAAACCGCTGCACGAGCTGCCCCAGTTCGGCGAACTCGCCGACAAGTACGGGCTGACCTACGGGTCGCCGGCCTGGATGGACGACATCGCGCAACGGTACGGGCTGAAGCCGCCTTCACACTGAGGTGAGCACCTAATACCCCCGCTGAGCGCGCGATTTGGTCGGCTCGACACCAGTTCGGTAACCTGGTATTTACCGACGCGGGGTGGAGCAGCTCGGTAGCTCGCTGGGCTCATAACCCAGAGGTCGCAGGTTCGAATCCTGTCCCCGCTACTATGTGATGTCTCAGGACATCGGAATAGGTCTGAACCTGCGTTAGGTTCAGGCCTTTTTCTTTGTGGGGCCTTTGGGGCGCCGGTGGGTTGGTAGTCGGTTGCGGGGTTGAGGGTTAGCTCGCGGAGGAGTTGTCCGGTGCTGGCGTGGATGATTCTGATGTGTAGGTCTTGGACGAGGACCAGGACTCGGGTGCCCGTGTAGGTTCGTCCGACGCCGATGTGGTGCAGGCGTCCGTTGACGCGCAGGGTGATGACGCCGGCTTGGTCGATGCGGTCGCGGCGGACGCGGTTGTGGCTGTCGGTGCGGTTTGCTGGGTCGGCTTTGGGGCGGGCGGTGTAGGCGACTGCTGGGGTGGTGTGGTGGGCCAGGGCGCGGTGTGGGCGGCGGTGGTTGTAGGCCTCGACGAAGGCGTCGAGCTGGTTTTGCAGTTGGGCCAGGGTTGTGGGGCGGGGTTGATGGGTGAGCCATTTTTTTGAGGGTCTGATGGAATCTTTCGACTTTCCCGCAGGTGGTGGGGTGGTTGGGGGTGGAGTTGATCTGGGTGACGGCGAGGCGGCGTAGTTCGTTTTCAAAACCGTTGCGTCCGCCTTTGCCTCCGGATAGGCGGGTGGTGAAGACCATGCCGTTGTCGGTCAATGTGGAGGCTGGAACGCCATGAATGGCAATGGCTTTGCGGAATTCTGCCATCGACGTGGGTGTGGTCGGCCAGCCACCAGTGGGTGAAGTCGGCCTGCCGGCGCTCGTTGGGCTGTTCGGCGGCAAAGCGGATGTAGGAGGACTTGGGACGTCGCTGTGGTGTGGGTGTCACTTTGCCTGCGGCGCGCAGGTGGCGGTGAATGGTGTTGACCGACACGCTCAGGCGCCGCTCTGACAGCTACGCCTCCTCGATCCACGTCGCCGATGCCGTCAGCGCGGCGCCGCACTCGAAGCGCCTTCCGGCACTTACAACGTGGCTGACGACCAACCCGTCACCGCACGCGGCAACGGCCAAGCCAAGGCCGCCGCCGTCGGAACCAACAGGTGGCTCCGAGCTCCCGCGCCGCGTCCTTGCTCGGCTAGCGCACCGCATCGGTAACCCGATCGCTGCGTGTCAGCAACACGCGATTCCGGGTGATCACTTCATGGAAGCCCCAGTACTCCAGGGGTGTGGGAGGGCTACCGCGCCATGGCAGGGGACAGGAGCCAACAGCGTCGCCGGTCAACGGCCGCGGATTAACCATAAAAGACGGTTCGCGGTGGCCATCAATCCAAAATAGATGAATAGGGTTGTGCAACAGCACATTTGATAATACAGCCCAGTTTACCGGTAACCCGCCATATTTGAATTCGCCGTGCTCCTGCTCATGTGGTCGCCGCGGAAACGTCACCTCGCTCCCCGATCGCGCCGCTCACGGTTTGCGATGCACCCTTGGCTTGCGTCACATCACTAATCAGCGACCACACGGCCTGCGGTGCAGCCATGCAGATCCTTGGCTGTCGGCGAGGTCGGTACCGTCGACTGATTCGGGTACGTTCCGAGCAGCCGGTCCGCAGTTCCGGTGGAGGTGACGGTGAACCAGTAATGTTCGTTCTTGAAGTGGTGCCGTCGGTGATTACGCCAAATCGACCGGTACACACCAGTTTTCGCCTTGTAGTCGGTGTGGATGAGGTAATGCGTCCACTCGTAGACCAGTCCGAGTGCGGTCAACGAGACCAGGTACGTCAGTCCGAGGCCGAGTCGGGGGAATGCCGTCAACGCTATGGCGACGGCCATCGGGATCACCCAGACCAGCGTCTGCCACGGGATGAAGATGAGCTCGATTTGCCGCGGATCGCAGTGATGCTCGCGATGCTTGCGCGCCAACAAAGGATCCACGGCGAAGCGGCCAAGGCTGCGCGGCCGCCAGTGCAGGATGGCGACGTGGATGCTCCACTCGAAAATCGGAAAAGCGGCGACCATGAGTGCCGGCAGGACGGCGTCGCTGAGTCGCCAGTCGCCGACGCGGGCCGTGAGCGCCCCGGCGAACGCCAGCGCGATGACCAAGGGGGAAGGGTGGCGCCAAAACTCCCGGCCGGCCTCGGACAACGTGAAGTTGCCGCGTACCTGTGTCGTCATCGCAGTTCATCCCAGTCAGACAGGGCGGTGAGCAGGCCGTGGGTGGCCGGCTCGAGCAGTTCGGTCGCGGCACGCTTCGCGCCCGCGGGATCACCGGCGGCGATCATCCGCGCGACCTCCCGGTACCGCTCCGGGTGACTGACCTCGGCGGCCATCACCGTGGCAAGGGCCGGCAGCGCCGGCTCGTAGGTGGCGCGAAGGGTGTTAAACATTAGGCGGAAGACGATGGAGTCGGCGGCATCGACGACGTGGTCCCAGAACGTCAGCGCGGCGCGCTGACGTTCCACTGGATCCTCTTCGGCGGCCAGCGCACCCACGGCGCCGTCGATCAGGCCGGCCGCGTCCGGGCTCCCGCGTTCCGCAGCCAGCTCCGCAACTTTGGGTCCGTTGTGCAGCCGGGTCTCCAAAATGCTGCGCACCACCTCAAGATCCAGCTCGTCAGCGCGATCGCCACCGCGGAGCAACAAGCGAGGCAGCAGGTCCAGCCCTGCGTGACGGCGATAGTCCCGCACAGTCGTGGCATCCCCTTGCCGAACCTCGACCAGGCCGGCAGCGATGAGGCGTTTGAGCGCCTCACGAACCGCCGGCCGGGACACACCCAGCACCTCCGCGAGCCTGCGCTCACTGGGCAGCAGCTCTCCGGGCGCCATCTCACCGCTGAGAACATCAGACATGATCTGTTCGAAGACACCCTCGGGTATCGACTGTCGAGTCACGGGTCGCAGAGCCATACGGCCCAACATGCCGGATAATTGGCCAGACGTCAAGTGGTCAGACCATTTATGACTCGGGTCATGCTGGCGGCCACGGCATGGCGGGCTGCTAGCGGCGTTTACTGGAAACCCGCCATATTCGATGCCGCCATATTGCACACGATGCGCTGCAGCGGATGGGGCGGGATCGGACAGGGGCTGGTCAACAATGCGCACGCTACCAAATTCACGGACTTGGTGACCGGCTCTGGCGGGGGTGATTTACCTGCACGCTCTATTGCGCAACCCGGCGAACCAGCCCGCCGGTAGGGGGCCGGTAAGCATCACCGGGATACGTTGGCGGAAGGCCTGTTCGAACGTTGTCGGCACACATATCGGCTGATGCCGACTACCGCGCCCCCTTTGCCCGCGAAGCCGACCGGGCACCGCCACGTCGGCACCAAAATATCGTCGGTGCACAAGCCGACCGAACAGACTGTTTCATGGACTGGATGATGCTGGCGTGCAACCGCATTAGGCGTTCAACCGTCACGGTGACGAATCGCCGTTTATCGACGGATCTAACGCTTGCATTGAAATAATCGCTTTTGCAACGCGTTTCGTGCTCGATAACCAACGAGCGAGCTTGAACCGGTGCCCCTGAGGGTCACGTCAGCTACGTGGTTACGAGAAGATGTAGTACGCGTTATTGACGCTTGCCGGTAAACAAGTGCTACCGGCATCGGGACCCCCGCTCCGGAACGCCAGGCGGTCGGCCAATCGCCAGGTCTGAGGCGAAAGCCGCGAGATCTATTTAGACAGGACAGTGAAAGCGATTGCGGCGCAGCGTGGTACCGGAAATAGCGAGGGGTGTAGAAGTCGATAAGCGAGTGGGAGTGCGGTCGCCCAGCATGAGGTCGACGATTGTGCCGGCGAAGTCTGCGGCCTACCCGCTGGCCTCACTCGCTATCGCGATGGCCGGTTCGGGCCGGTGGCACTCGCGCCAAACCGATGGCAATGCAAATCTCTAAAGTATTAGAGAGCTTCTCTTCCGTTGGACCTTCACCGTTGTACTGTTCGGTAATGCGCCGATTTGGGGGGGCCTCGCAGTCCTGCTCGTCGCCGGCTCAGCCCTGCTCAGCGGGACCTCTTCGAGGTGCGAGAGCAGCGCCGGACCCTGGCCATCGGCGGAAACGCTTCCTCCACAGGACCGTTCGGGCCCTCGATCGCGGTGATCCGGCTGATCTTGCCGACCGGGAGCACCACCACCTCGTCGCCGGGACGCATCACTCCGCTGGCCAATCCTCCGGGGGCTATCTAGGAGTCGTATTCGTCGGTCGGATGCCGTCCGTTGCCGATGAGGAATGCGGCCGCCCGCTCTGCGGCGTCGCGGTCATCCTTTCGCAGAACATGCGCATAGGTCTGCGGGAAGAATCCAACGTTAGGATGGCCGATGCGCTCGCTTATCACCTTCGGGCTTATGGTGGCTTTAAGCGCGCCGGTCGCGTAGGAGTGCCGCAGATCGTGGAAGGTGATCCGCGATAGTCCTGCGGCTGCCGCGAGACGGTCGAAACGTTGTCTGATGGTGTCGGGGTGCGGTGGGCGCTCGTCCTCGAAGGTGAAGACATAATCGCCGGAGTCGTAGTCGGCGCGAAGAACTCACGCTCGCGGTTCTGGGCTCTGCGCCATTCGTGTAACGCTGCAACCTTGCCGCGATCGATCGAGATTGTCTGGTCGGAGTTCTTGGTTTTGTCGCCTGCTTTGTCCTTGGCCCAGACGAACCCCCTTGACTGCGCCTTGGTGCGGTGATGCGAGGACCCGCAATCACGCACCATCACAGTCACCGTGTCGGACGGAACCGAAGCAGCTGCCTTCTGCCCGCGCTGCAGCCCTCAGGGAGCGCTGAAGGAACAACAAACGTCCACAGATCCAACAGAAAGGAGGTGAGTTACATCGCACGACAACGTATTTAACGACATTCCTCTATTGCTTACGGTCCCTCGTGCAGCAACTTTGCTAGGTATTAGCCGCGCCGCCGCATACCGGCTCACGGCTCGGGGAGTTCTGCGAGACGTCGAGCCAGTACCCGCGCCGGATAACGAACACCGTCTGGGCGCTGCGAAAGATGCGCTATAAGGCTGCTAGGCGTCCAACCGGAAGATAGCGCGTCGTCAACCGTGAGCGCGAGGTACGTTTCGCCCGTTGAGTCGAGCTTCCAGGGGAGTGCGCGCAGGATGCGTAGGGCAGCGGTGCCTGGTTTGGTTTGGGGTTCACATGGAGGGTTTGAGGGGTCCCGCTGCGAAACCCTCGTGGGGGTCGACGAATCTCAACCGAAGTTCTTGCCGCACAACGCGCTCGACATTGCTGTCGAGCACGCTATGGCGGTAGCCCACTCCTGCCGTCCAATCGCTAGAGTCGGTTGCCACTTCTGACGCCCCGTGCTCCGCAAGGCCGCGACACGTAAATGCATCAAGGACGTCGTTCAGTATCCATCGCGCCCACGCTGGGGGATATCGTGCACTCGCGCAAGATGGCGACTTCACGCGGGGAATCGGGGACGACAGTGTTTCTGCGCAGATGATTTCGGGATCCAAGCACCTTCTCGGATGGTTAACAGGCCGTGTCGCGCCAGATCGATCGCCATTGAGCACCCGAGTTGGGCTAGCCTTCCAACTGCGCCGGAGTGGAACTGATCAGACCACGTATGTGTGCGGCACCGAGCAGCGCCACCAGTTCGCTGTCCCCTCTTCTACGCGTGTGCGGTCGTCATGGGGTCGCATCGTGGCATAGCGCGATGGTAGCTAGAGCTACGACGAAGAACAGGGTCGGTTGGATGGCGACGGCTAGCAGAGCTCGCTGGAATGCGTTCATCTGTTCTAACAAGAGAAGCGAGGAATCGCACTGATCTGATCAAATCGGTTAGTTGCCAACGGTTTAGCGATCGGGCCTAGGCAAGTTGGTGTGATCTATGTCACGTTGACCTATATATGAGAGCCGATGTTACATTTGATTATGAGAATCATATATGAGCCTTCATTTCGTATATAAGTTTGCCGAAGCCGACATCGCGAACGCTGACCCGCGCGTGGACCGATGGAGCGATCAGAGCGCGAGGACCAACGAGCCTCCTACGCAACGGGCGCGACCGGCCAAACGGACTTGCCGTGGTGTGCAGACGCCTTGTCGAAGGCGGCAGTCCCGGAAAGGTGAGGGATTTTGCTCGCAGGGCGGGCCCGGTATGTCGACGATGTCGGCCTTAGTTTGTGCGCACCGACGAGGAATGGGCCCCGCCACTGTCGATAAAGCGGTTCCCGGCAGCGCCTCCTACTCATGACAGGAGATCTTCGGTGCAGAGATGTAGAGATGGATCCGACATTCTTTTGCGCTGTCTCTGCAGCAATCTTAGACCGAACGCCTACTCATCGCCGCGCTCGGGCGGTACGGCGTCGATATCGAATGGCGTTGCTCCCTTGTGGATCCGGTCGAAGAGTGCGCTGGCGTTCGTGTCCTGGTACGCAGCGGCGCAGGAGGCAAAATGCTATTCACCGGCTGGCTGATCGGCGCGGACAGGGCGAGCAGTACCGTTAGTCGACTACTTGACACCGAGTTCGGTGGTCAGAACTATTTGCAGTGCGGGTTGCTTGCCGACGTAATGATGGGGTTTGTTGGGTTTCTTTCGCTAATTGACGGCAGTCATCTTCGGTGCCGGTTTGAGTTCTACTTTGATGCCGATGCGCAATTGTCAGATATCGACTGGGTGACCATTTTTCGCTTCCCCAGCCGGATCGCCAGCCGCTTCCGGATCGGAAGCGCGTTACTGGCCGGCGATCCCGGCCGCATTCATAATCCGGCCGAAGGAGAGAGATTCAATCTTGGAATTGGCGATAGGGTGAATCTGGGATGGAAGCTGGCACAAGGCGAGAATGGCGAAGTCTCCCAAACCTTGTTGTTGGAAACCTATGAGCCCGAACGACGTCCGATTGCCGCTACGGTATTGCAACACAAGGATAAGGAATTCACACTTGAAACCAGTATCGGATGGGTTTCGAGAGCGAGAATTGCCCAATCGTGCGCGATGGCGATACGTGCCTCTTGCGAGAATTATGTTGTTGTGGATTTAGTTGAAGACCCAGAATTCATGCAATCGACGCTCTGGTCCGTTTCGCTGTATTGCTGTGGACCGATAATATGAATGGGGAAAATATGACTGGGAAAAATATGAGTGGGGCAACTGAATCGCATACCGACGCGATATGCGACCGTGAGCCAGCCCGGCTAGTTAACCATCATGGACACGCAACAGGCCCGCGGTCATGTCGGGTGTCCGATGCCCAGATGAGGTACTCAGGAAAGCCGGGGGTAGCCGTACGCGATTCATTTCCGGTTGCTGCTCTAGTTCATCTAGCTAATTCGGACCCGGTTCCGCCGGTGGTTATTGATGCCAATCGCGGCGACATGATTTATAATACGCACAATTCAAACCAATGGGTCTATTGTATCGAACGAGGCTTTGTCAAGATTGTAGCGACGTCTCGGGAGGGAAAGAGTTGTCTACTTGGAATATACACTCGAGGGGACCTGATTGGTGATCTGTTCTTCGGGGGCCCATCTATGTATGAATTCGCGGTTGCCATGACGCGGACTAGGCTGTACCGCTTTGGTGTCTCACAATTGCACGCCAACTTAGAAGACGAGGACTGGCGTGCGGACTTCATTCGTTACTTATCGCGTCGGATCATTAGCCAGCGGAAGATGATCATTGATTTTGTGACGGCTGACTGTGAGTACCGGTTCGGAGCGATACTTCTGGATCTTGCAAACACAATCGCTGCTCACTCCGGGGATTTTTCTTATCTACGGCTCCGAATCACTCAAGAAGAATTTGCTTCCATGGTGGGAACTACTCGTTCACGAATTGGGCTTTTTCTTCGTAACTTTATCGATAATGGCGCTGTAATCCGGGAACGTGGAGGCGCTCTCCGGATACACCGGGAATCCCTCATGCGCTACCTGGCGCACAACGTTTGACCCTCGACCATCCCGTGTATCATCCGGAAACGCCAGGGTCGGGATGTAAAGTGCTTGTTTGTATCAGGTCCGGTAATTCTCTAGAATAGCTCGCGGCTGACGAGTCTCATCTGAAGGCCGCAGACATACGCCCTCGCGGAGGTTACTGACAGAGTTGTTCGGCGCAAATTTCCGGCGGCAGTCGGCCTACGGCGATAGCGTCATTAGCTACTGTCGGGATCGCCAGCTGGAACGAGGCATCCCGGCATTTGGAAGTGCAGAGAGAACGTCAATCGACTTAGCTAGTGGAGCTTCGCTTGATCGGCGCGAAGGTGTTGTTGTAAGCGGGCCGGCGTAACACCGGCGATCCTTGAGTATGCATTGGTTAGATGCGCCTGGTCGCACCACCCTAGGAGGTCGGCAGCCTCCCCGACTGTCAGGTCTGTCTCGCGAAATAGTTGATGAACTTGGATTATCCGCTCCCGCCGTAGTATCCAGCCCGGGGAAACGCCGATGTGGTCGTTGCACAACCGCTCCAGTGTTCGCCGCGAGACGGAAAGGCGCGCCGCTAAATCGGTTACTGAATGCACAGTCCGATCGGTCACGGCAAGGCGTACAACGCTCCGTGCGCGATGCCCACCGGGCGAAGGATTTCGGCTGCCGATCATCTCTATTGCGGCCGCTTCCAGCGCCTTGGCGCGAGTGTGATTGTCTTGAGCCGCACGAACTTCTGACAAGTCCCATCCCGGCCAAGCCTGGCTCCATGACAAAACCCGCCCAGTCCACGTGCTTACCGGAACGCCTATCAGATCAAACGCGGCACCGGGTGTCAGCCGCAGTCCAACCGTCCATCCGGGAGCTGGCAGGTCGGTAGCGAATCGCTCGGTGACGACACCATGGAGCAGGGCAGCCGGCAGCTCGTGCCCGTGTCGAAAAGCCCCCGGCGGACCGTCCTCGATCGTGAGGTGCACACACGGTGAGCCAATGACGGCCGACAGCGCAGCCGGCACCGGTTCAGACCACGACAGCGCCCATGTGTGATCGACCCAGCCAGCGAGGGTTCCACTACCAGGCAGCAGTACTCGCTGGACCAGCTGTTTTAGTCCGTCGCGCCGCACTACCGACCGCCACGGATCATGGTTAGCTCTCAGTGGCGGATCTGTCGCATTCATCCAAGACACCCCTCACGGTTCGGCCCTAGTCTTGAGCGGTGACGCTTCCGGAGATCAACTTACTGGCCTTTACTATCGACTGCTCCGACGCCGCCGGGTTGGCTCGGTTCTACGCCGACCTGTCCGGCGGTGAGGTCGTCGGGAACTACCCCGAGTACGGAGTTGCCGCGATACAGGTCGGCTCTCATACCATCAACTTCCAGGGGGTCGAAGACTACAAAGCCCCTGAATGGCCGAGTCAGAACCAGCCTCAGCAATTCCATCTAGACTTCCGAGTAGATGATCTGAACGCTGGAATATCTCGTGCTACGGGCTTGGGCGCCACTGTGGCCTCCGAACAACCGGGAGGCAATTCTTATCGAGTCATGCTCGACCCGGACGGCCACCCGTTCTGTCTCTGTCCTCCAAAAGTAGAACAGTAAAAAAGCCTAGATTGTTATGTGGGTCGAAAGTTCTCAAAGCCTCTGGTGAGATTTGCTCGGTTGTCTCTGTGATTTATGGGCCCCAAAGCGGGAGAATGCGCAGATGTGCTCAGTATGGGGTACGCGACTAGGGTAAATTTCTCGCCGTCGGAGGCGTAGGTACTTCGGAAAAGTTGATCATCGAAAGGACAGTCGAAGATGACCGAGCGTATAAATGCTGATTTCACTGTGATTTCGCGCGAAGAACAGCCGGCCGAAGGATTTTCTGGTCAGCTGAGTCACACGATCTTTGATAAGACGTTCACTGGCGACCTTGAAGGTACCAGTGTTGTGCAGCTAATTGCTATAAAGACACCCGTAGAGAATGCGATGGCTTACGTTGCATTCGAGCACATTACGGGCACGATAGGGGACCGCAAAGGAACCTTTGTCGTTCGGCACAGCGCTCTGATGACGCCCGCCGAAGGGCGGTCGGGCGAATGGATCGTGGTTCCGCACGCGGGAGATGGGGACTTTGCGGCGCTGACTGGTCGGGGCGAGATCGTGCAGGGGCCGTCGGGCGAGGTGTTCCAGCTTGACTGCGATTTCGGGGACTGAGCTGTACTGACCCTTTTCGGGCTGAGGAGCTGCGGGCCGCGCGCACCCCTACCGCAGCTCCTCAGTCATTTGTGCGAGTGCGGTGATGGTTCGCCAATTTCGGGTTGTTGCGCGTACGCCAAGCTTGTTCTCGAAGAAGGAATTATTCAGCTTGGTGCGACCGTAGCCATTGGGGCACACCACATATGCCTCCAGATTGGCGATTGTGAAACCGTCTGGACGCCAAGCGCCGTCATCGGCGAGGGGCCTTACTGGCGCGGCCGAGAACATTGTCAGATGCAGCGTTTTTGGGTCTGCCCCGTCGGCTAGATAGGGGTTGGCCTGAACTAAGGCAGCCAAATCGGCTCCCGTCCTAATCAGCGCGTCAACGTCGTCGTAGTTGAAGGTGTCGCGGATCGCCGCTTTGAGGGACTTGGCGACTCGCGGTGCTGTCACGCGACCTGCGTCAAAGACAAGATTTCCGCTTTGCGCATAGCTGCGTACATCTCGGTAGCCGAGATCCTCGCAAACGCCGACAAGGTCAGCCATAGAGACCTTGCGGTGTCCGCTCACATTGATACCCCGAAGCATTGACGCGAACCGCATGGCTAATTAGTAAATCGGGCAACGTGTTTCGGAGCTGGCCAGAAGTGAGCATCGCCGCGGACCTCGGCGATGTTTGAATCCGTTGCGGGAGGTGCGGACCATTGGGTGCGGGAAGTGATGTTGGTATCGAGGCCATCAATCCATACGTTGGCAGGTTCAGTCTGGATGTGGCGACATTGTTCAATGCGCGCGGGTTGGACAGAACGCGAATGCAGAATCTTTTAATGCGCCGTAAGTCGGTGAACCTACCGATTGAGGACGCAGTCACGAATGCAGTGAACGCTGCGGCTCCCATCGTCCGCGCAATGACCGATGAGGAACGTGAGACGATCGAGTTGGTCATCGTCGGCACTGAGTCAGGTATTGATTTCGGCAAGGCGTTAAGCACATACGTACTGGACTATCTAAATCTAAGCCGCCGCTGCCGTACCTTTGAAACTAAACACGCCTGCTACGGAGGCACTGCCGCGCTACAAATGGCCAGCGGATTTATACGGAGCAGCTCCCGAGAGGTTAGGGCTCTGGTAATCGCGGCCGACGCCGCTAGCGTCGCAGCGCGCTCCACTTATTGGGAACCATCGCAGGGTGCCGGTGCGGTCGCCATGCTCATTGGTCGCGAAGGACACATCCTAAGTCTGGACCATGGCGCCAATGGTTACCACAGCTACGAAGTGAGTGACACGTTTCGCCCCCGCCCGGACGTCGAGGCCGGCGATAGCGACCTATCCCTTATGTCCTACATGAGCTGCCTGGAAGCATCGTTCGCCCACTACGCCGAGGTCGTGGAGAATGCCGATATCTGTGATACGTTCGGCGGCCTCGTCCTGCACACGCCGTTTGCTGGAATGGTTAAGAGCGCGCACCGCCGTTTGTTGCGTCGTGTTGCGACAATGTCACTCGAAGAAATTGATGGCGATTTTATCCGCCGAGTCGAACCGTCAATCCGATTTTGTCAAGACGTCGGCAACTTCTACTCAGCCGCGCTGTACCTGGCGATCTGCTCCTATCTGACCTATGCCACTGTCGTGGAACCTCAACGGATAGGACTGTTTTCATACGGGTCCGGCTGCTCATCAGAGTTCTATAGTGGCGTTGTCACGCCCGAATCGGCCGCTGCTGTCTCCGCGCTTCGCATCCCCGAACAGATCGCCGACCGCCACGAGCTGGAGATGGACGACTACGAGATAATTGCTGATCTCGCGCTCGAGCGGATGGCGGGCGTCGAGAACTCCGAGCCCGACACCCGGCCTTATGGGCACCTACTCAACTCGGCAATCGACGGCAAGAGCCTGCTCGTTTTGGAAAGTATTAAGAACTACCACCGCGTGTACCGATGGGCATGACCAATATATCCGCGGATCTAATCGTTGAATACGGCGCCGCGTGGCACCGCGCCCAGCTTTCACGCCCCGACCGTCGCAACGTCCTGACCCCCCAACTCATCGACGCGTTGGGCCGCGCAATCACTGATTGTGAAAACGACCTTGCGGCAAGAGCCTTCGTCATCGAAAGTAGTGGAAGCGTCTTCTGTGACGGGATGGACTTAGCGGCGGCGGCACAGAACTCGCAGGTTCGTGGCGCTGGAGGCGAAGCCTTCGTGCATCTGCTTGATCGCTTCACTACCGCCGACGTTGCTGTGATTTGTGTCGTCGACGGGCGGGCCACCGGCGGCGGCGTGGGCCTGGCCGCTGCCTGCGACTTTGTGTTCGCCACCCCGCGAAGCTCGTTCTGTTTACCGGAAGCGTTATGGGGCTTAGTGCCATGCCTGGTCGCCCCGTTCCTCATTCGGCGTGCCGGCTATCGGCTATGTCAACAAATGGCGCTTTCCACGATCCCCATCGATGTCGACAGCGCCAAGGCTGCAGGACTTGTAGACACCGTAGAAGACCAGCCTCAGCGTTCGATGCAGCTCCTGCTCAATCGTCTACGGAGGACGCAACCGGGCAGTATCGGCGCCGCCAAACGTTACTTTCGGACACTTTGGCCTCTCGATGACCGAACTCTACAAAACGCTATCGACTCCCTTGAGGGCTTTCTCATTGACCCCGGCATGGTGAATCGACTCCAACAATTCGCTGACAACCAGCAGCTGCCGTGGCAACCAACATGAAGGGGAATGGGCGATGACCTCAGCGTGGGTGTTCCCCGGGCAAGGAACTCAGCGACAGGGCATGGGCGAGGAGCTCATCGACTTGTACCCCGGTCTGGAGCGTCGTGCTGACGACGTCCTCGGTTACTCGATCCGCCGAATTTGTCTAGAAGACCCTAACGGGATTCTGAGCAACACGTTGTATTGCCAACCTGCACTATTTTATGTAAATCATCTAACATTTTTACATCGGCGAAGGCTCCACGGTTGGCCAGACTTCTTTGCCGGACACAGCCTTGGTGAATACAACGCCCTGTGTGCTTCTGGCAGCATCGATTTTGATACAGGCCTGGAGCTGGTCGCTCGTCGTGCTCAACTGATGTCCGAGGTCGCTCAGGGTGGCATGCTTGCCGTCGTCGGACTCAGTCTGCTCGAACTGACTGACCTCATCGAACAAATCGGTCCACAAATCGAAATCGCTAACTACAACCTGCCTGATCAAACCGTCGTTTCCGGCGATATGGCTCAACTACGGGCCTTGCATTGTGAGATTGATCGTCACCAAAAAGGTAGCAGTGTTCACCTTCGCCTTTCGGGTGGCTTCCATTCCCGGCACACCCAACCTGCCGCTGAGAAATTCGCTTGCGATCTGTCCCAGGCGGATATTGGTGACCCGTGGGTTCCCACGGTTGCCAACGTCACCGCCCTCCCTTATGAGCCCGGCACGGTCCGCGATGTACTCGCTCGACAAATGCGTAGCCCCGTTCGGTGGGTGGAAACCATGCAATTTCTGCGCGACCAGGGTGTCGATAGTCTCACACAGGTCGGACCAGGCCGAGTGCTCGATGGCCTCTGGGAACGATTTATACCCGAACCGGTCATGGCTGCTTCGGCTGCGTTGTCAGAACGCATGGTGTCGTGACCACAGCCTGGATGTTTCCCGGTCAGGGTTCACAACATCGTGGAATGGGCGAAGGACTGTTCGACGAATACCCTGATCTCGTCGCTCGTTGCGACGCTATCGTTGGAACTGACATGCGACAATTGTGTCTACAGGATCCAGAACGACGTCTCAGTGAAACTCGATGGGCGCAACCTGCGCTGTTTCTCGTCAACGCGTTATCAGCACGACATGCACTGAAAGAGAACACCCCGCCGTCCATTGTTCTTGGACACAGTCTCGGCGAATACAACGCCCTTGAATTCGCGGGGGCGCTGGAATTCGATGACGCATTCACTTTGGTCAATGAGCGCGCTCTGCTCATGGGCCAAGCCCGCGGCGGCGCTATGGCCGCAGTCGTCGGTGAAGTCGACCTCGACGCGTTGCTGCGCGACGCCGCCGCGAATGCTCTAGAAATCGCCAACCTCAACACGCCGTCACAGGTGGTGCTGGCCGGCGCTAAGGATGTCATTGACCGCCTTGTCGCGCACTGCCGAACGACGCGTGCCGCCCGGGCGGTGCCGCTGGCAGTCAGCGCGGCGTTCCACTCTAGCCATATGGAAGCGGCCGCTGACCGCTTCGCTATGGTGCTGAATGGTGTAGCGTTTCGCGACCCCGATCGTGTGGTCATCTCAAACGTCACTGGACGGCCCTACCCACCCGGTGAAATCCGTCGTCTTCTCGGACGGCAGATGCGTTCACAAGTGCGCTGGTGGGACTGTCTTCAGTACCTGCGTAGCCAGGGGGTCAACCACGCCCGTCAGCTCGGCCCCGGCCGAACGCTGATGGACTTCTGGTTGGCAGCCACCACGGCACCCGCTCCCGGCTGTGATGAAGATCGCGAGCCAAACCGGATCGCTCCATCTCAAAGCAACGGAAAACGGTTGACGGCTACGCTCATATCGGCAATTGACATCTACACGCCCGGCCGCAACTTCTGTAAAGCTCACGGAGTACGCGAGCCCTATGTTGCCGGTGCAATGTATCGAGGCATCGCCTCACCGGCGCTGGTTGTCCGGATGGGTCGCGCTGGCCTTCTTGGTGTCCTGGGAACTGGGGGACTAGGCCTTCCTGAAATCGAAAGCGGTCTGACACATATCAGCGCTGCCCTGGCGCCCGATATCCCATACGCGGTGAATCTACTGGCCACACCCGAGCAACCTGAAGAAGAACAGCGCCGGGTAGAGCTCTATCTTCGTCACGGCGTTTCTATGGTCGAAGCAGCCGCTTACACCCAACTCACAGAACCTCTTTTGAGATTCCGGTACCGCGGAGCCCATATTGACGGCGGTCGCGCGGTCGCACCCCACCGTGTCATCGCCAAAGTGTCGCGCCGCGAGGTCGCCGCCCTCTTTTTGCAGCCACCATCGGAGCAGCTGCTAGCCAACCTTCGCGCCGAGGGTCTCTTAAATGCCGACGAGGTGGCCGCGGCCCGACGGCTTCCGGTGGCCGCAGACATCTGCGTTGAGGCCGATTCTGGGGGGCATACCGACGCTGGCGTCGCGTTGGCCCTAATACCCTCGATGACTCGGCTGCGGGACCAGTACGCGTCGCAAAACCTCGACGAGGTCGTGCGTATCGGCGCAGCGGGCGGGCTGGGCACACCCGAATCGATCGCTGCTGCGTTCGTGCTCGGTGCAGAGTTTGTCGTAACCGGATCGGTGAATCAGTGCACGCCTGAAGCCGGCACATCCGATGCTGTGAAAGACCTGCTCGCTCAAATCGATGTTGGCGACACGACATACGCACCAGCCGGAGACATGTTCGAATTAGGTGCCCGGGTCCAAGTGGTTCGAAAAGCGACCCTATTTCCCGCCAGAGCCAACTACCTCTATCAGGTCTACCGCGCCCACAGATCACTCGACGATCTCGACGGAGACACCCGCAAGATGGTCGAGCGTTACCTGGGATGCAGCCTAGGCCACGCTTGGGACATGGCCCGGGTTCGCCTGGAACACGCCAACCCAAAAGAACTGGCGAGGGTGACTACCCAACCACGCGCACGGATGGCCCGCACTTTCAAAACATACTTTGCCCGCAGTATGCAGTCCGCCCTCGTTGGCGACATCACCCAGCGCGCCGATTTTCAAATTCACAGCGGCCCAGCGATGGGGGCTCTTAACGCATATCTTCGCGACAGCGACCTTCAGAACTGGCGTACACGAAACGTGGACGTCGTCGCTGACCATTTGCTGAGCGGGGCCCGCAGAGTGCTCGGTGCGCACATCTGAGCAGCGACTGGTGCGCTCCTGCGTCTGTAATTGGTCATCAGGCACTAATGAACGCAAACGAACTTACTCACGTCGGAGAAGTAGCGATGAGATGTTTGGCCGAAGAATTTCTTCGATCGGTAGGTCGGCACCCAGCGAATATCGCTGTGTCCTACCTCGAACAAGAACTCTCCTACGCCGACCTACTAGGTAATGCAACTGCCATATCGCATGCAATTCAGCGGCGCGCACCTGCCAACGCTATCGTGGCCCTTACGCAGCGGCGCGGTTTCGAACTGATCGCCACGATCGTCGGAATAACAATGGCGGGATGCGCCTATCTGCCGCTGGACCCCGCCTATCCGACGCGCCGTCTGCAGTACTGCCTACGCGATAGCGGCGCGTCACTGCTTATCGGTGACAATGTGCCGGGATCGGATGTGCAGACTGTTTCATTCACCAAGGCAGTCAACGAAAGCCGCCACGCTGGCGACGCCGCCATACGTACGGCCGCCAGTAACGATCCCGCTTACATTATCTACACCTCTGGGTCCACCGGAACGCCGAAAGGTGTTGTGGTGGAACACCGCAATGTACTGGCGTTATTCGCCGCCACCGCAACAGAATTCAGCTTGTGTGAATCCGATGTCTGGACGATGTTCCATTCATCGAGCTTCGACTTCTCCGTCTGGGAAATGTGGGGTGCACTACTGCATGGCGGCCGAATCGTTATCGTCGATGAACACACAGCCCGCTCGCCTAAGCAGTTCGTTGAG
The DNA here is from genome assembly GCF_010731715.1 of Mycobacterium stomatepiae. Classification (NCBI taxonomy): domain Bacteria; kingdom Bacillati; phylum Actinomycetota; class Actinomycetes; order Mycobacteriales; family Mycobacteriaceae; genus Mycobacterium; species Mycobacterium stomatepiae. Next base: position 2,491,318 of record NZ_AP022587.1, on the reverse strand, counting down.
CTCGTTGACCGGCAAGCGATCACGATCCTCAGTCAAACCCCCACAGCATTTGCACCTTTCAGCACCGAGGCACTGGCGACCAAAGCGCCCCTAGACGCGCTACGGCTAGTGATCTTCGGAGGGGAACGCTTAGAGCCGGCTGGGCTTGCCGACTGGATCTTGGCCCGTGGCACCAGCTCACCGGAGCTAGTGAACATGTACGGAATCACCGAAACCACCGTGCACACAACGCAGCGGCGTCTAGATATCAACGATGTGCAACGCACAGGCCGCAGCCCGATCGGCCGGCCCTTGCCCGGCCTAGGGATTCATTTACTTGACGCAAGCCTGGCGCCAGTGCCAGAGGGCAAGGCGGGCGAGATCGTAGTGACGGGTCCCGGTGTGGCGCGTGGCTACCTCAATCGCCCTGAGCTGGACACACAACGATTTATCACGTTGCCGCTGGGGCTTTGCGGTTCGCTCGTGCGCTGTTACCGTTCGGGGGACATAGCGCGCCGTGACGGCGACGACTTGGTGTATCTCGGTCGTGCTGATGCGCAATTGAAGGTCCGCGGATATCGGATCGAGCCTCAGGAAATCGAGACGGTGCTCATAAGCATCGATGGGGTGAATGCTGCTGCGGTCGTCGCCGCGCAGGCCGGGCCCGGCGACGATCGGCTGGTTGCGTTTGTTGTGGATCATTCGCCAGTACAACGGAGACTGCAGAATGAGGCAGTCACCTGTTTGCGCCCAGCCGCGCGTGAAACGGAGATTCGCGAGGCCGTGGGCGCGTTGTTGCCCGCGCACTTGTGCCCGAATCATGTGTTTTTTATCGATGAGTTGCCTCGTAGTACAAACGGAAAAGTTGATGTGGTGTCCCTGTCCGCTCGCGCCAGCGACCATTTGTCGAAGATTTCAGGCGGAGCTGGTGCAGCCGTGGCCAGCACTAACAAGCAGGATGGATCCGATGACGCCGGCGCGGTGTTTGAGATCGTCCAGCGCGTCTTGCGGTTAAACCCATTTGAGCCCGATCGGGACATCTTTGACGCCGGCGCAACCTCGCTGGCCGTCGTCCGGCTGCTGGCTGAAATTAACGCAGTTTTGGATCTTGAGCTAGTACCGGCAGATCTGGCCGATAACAGCAGCCCGTCCGGAATCGCTCGGGTGGCCGCTGAGCGTCGCAACTTCGCCGCCCCGGCTGAAACCCCTCTCGCGCGCGCAGTTTCAACTAAACCTCCTCGACGGAAAGGCGCTTCATTATGACAGGTCAACGCGTGGATGCTGGGCTGAGCGCCGACGAAGTCGCTGCCTTCCGGCAGCGCGGTTTCCACTACCCAATCAAGGTGTACGAGCCCGATGTGATTCGTGACAGATGGCGTCACGAGCGGCTCGCGCTCATGGATCGAAGCCACGCCGTTTATAGCGAAGATCAGCTATCGGGATCGACGAACATCTCGAATTACGATCGACACCTTGATTCTACGTTCCTGGCCGAGCACATTTGTCATCCCGAGATCGTCAGCCGCGTCAAATCTGTGTTGGGTCCCGATGTTTTATGTTGGCGCAGTGAATTTTTCCCCAAATACGGCGGGGACGAAGGAACCGATTGGCATCAAGCCGACACATTCGCTAATGCCTCAGGAACGCCCCAGATCCTCTGGCCTAACGAAGTTAAGGAATTCGGAGGGACAATTACCGTTTGGACTGCCTTCACCGACGCCACTATCGAAACGGGTTGCCTGCAGTTCATTCCTGGCACGCAAGCCGAAATGTTCTACGACGAGACTAAATTCATGAAGTACGACCCAGACGTCGCCAACCTGGTGAAGGACGGCGGTACGCGGCGCGGCTTTTTCGGTTATGACTATCGGGACTTGCAGAAGGATCCCGACTGGCAAGTGCCCGCTGAGAACGCTGTCTCCATCGAACTCAAAGCCGGGGAAGCTGTGATGTTTTGGTCGACACTCATGCACGCTTCGCACCCACACCTAGGAGGCGAACGGCCAATGCGGCTAGGTTATGTCGGCCGCTACGTACCAACTTGTGTGCGTGTGTACCCCGACACCGAGGTAGTCGACGAGTATGGCGGAACGATCAGCCTCGATAAGTATGGAGCGATTGTGGTCAGCGGTCGCGACACCTACGGCCACAACCGCCTTGCCACCCAAACCACCCGCGGCTTTCCGTTCCCTGTGCGATGACCGCAATTGCCGATGCCGTGCTGCGGATCGCTCCGCTAGCGCGGGAGTTAATTTGCCCCCTGGCGTTGCCCGGCGAGTCAGAATCCACCTTCGATCTGTTTGTCGCGGCAGGACTGCGCCGGCCCATCGATGATCAAAGAACCGATACGCCGGCGCACGCCTTCGATCGGATCGCGGCACGGGCATTAGACGCAGCGCGACGACTGGACCCGCAAGCCAGCGCGCCTGGTACCGATGCCGCCGAAGCCATCGCTCAGTCCCGGTGCCGCTCGGCCTGGCTGCGGGGACGATCCTTTCGGATCACCCGACCTGACGGCATCGTGGTAACAGGCAGTGCCTTATGCGAGGCTGACTCGACTCCGGTGCTTTTTCTGGGAGCTCCAGGCCTGCCGCTGGAGCTGCTGGATGCTTGGGCAGGGGCGTTGGCCGCGCACGCCCCGGTAGCGGCATTCGCAACACGCGGGCTATTCGAACGTGACCGGGCCAACATTGCGGAGGCCGACCTGAGCGTGACCGCCCAGGTCGCAGACGCGGTGGCGGTCTTGGACTATCTAGGCTGGACGCGCGTCAGGGTTCTTGGGTTCTGCGGCGGCGCCACCATTGCACTTGCGCTGGCGTCAGCCGCACCAGAACGCGTAGACGCGATCAGCTTGTGGCTCGGGGATTACGAGATCGGCTCTAGCGACGCGAAAAGCGAGCATCAGCGAAATCTGCAGGCCCTCATGAACATGGTGCTCGACGGCACTCTGCCCGTCGAGATTTTGCATCAGAACATTGTGTCGTCGATGACTGCGCTATCCGATCCCGAACTTGCGCCTCTCGCCGTGTATCCGTACGCCAACTCGACGCTGCTGTGGGACTACTGCCGTATGAACTCCTCGGTCATGGGCACCGACTGCCGACCGCACCTGGCTCTTATTAACGTTCCTGCGCAGATCGTGGCCAGCGCTAGCGACACCACAGTGCATCCAGCCGGGTCGGCATGCGTATCTCGTTGTCTCAGCACGCCGTTGGTTCACATCAACGGACTCGATCACCTCGGGATTTTCCATGCTCCCGATGACTGCGTGGCGTTGGCACTCGCATTCCTAGCCAACCCATCACCGACGACGACCGCAAGGAAGTCGAGTACACGTCCCCTTGAACGCAATGTCCAAGGATTTCACCCGATCATTGCCGACTAGGCGCAGGAGAACACAGTTGAGCTTCGCGGCTTACCCACCAACCAGTGGCTTCCGGCTCTGCCACCGGTCGTTAGGCGGCAATGCGCGATTCGGCGTTGGCCCTGCCACGCCCTTCGCTGGCGGAGATACCAAACTCGTATGCGGACAATCGGTTTCGTGATTGTCGACACCGTGAACACGTTCCAAACTCCAACATGTGTCGGCTTCTAGCACCCGTTAATGCCCGGGAGGGCTTTCCTCATCGGCACGAACACCAGGGACTGGAATCAAGGGGGGATTGATGAGCGAACTACTCAGCGATGAGGTCTTAGCTCTATTGGACCAGTGTTGGTCCGCCAAACTGGTCGACCCCAGCGAGAGCCTCGTGGGACAGGGGCTAAGTTCGTTGGCCGCTACCCGATTCGCCGTTGAACTGTCAACCCGATTCGGTATCGACGTCACGGTGGCTGACTTTGCCGTCGGCGCCACCGTGACCAGCCTGTGCGACCTCATCAAATCCCACGCCATCAACAAGACATCACAGTCCCACACAACATCTCTAGCCGATGCACCGACGATGTCCCACCCGGCTCCCGAGCAACTGACAGCTGGGCTGCTGCCGCTGCAACAGGCCTATCGCGTCGGCGCCGACCCCAGCTTCACTGACGACCCGGTCGGCTGTCACCTGTACCGCGAGTACCAACTCGTTGGCGCCAGTGCGATCGCCCGGTTATCCTCCGCGTGGACAGCCGTCGTGCAACGCCATCCCTGCTTACAAGCGCGGCTCACCGATACCAGTCGACTGGCCTTTGATGTCACACCCGAAGCGCACGTCCGCAGCGTCGACAACGATCGCTACGACACCGAGGTCGCGGCCGTGCGCGACCGACTTGCCAATCGCGTCGACCGCCTGACTGAACTCGTTCGCGCTGAAATTGTCGGCGACACCACTCGTGCCACCATCCACCTCAGCATCGATGCAATCAGCACCGACGGATTCGGCGTGCTGTTGATCAGCCAGGAACTCCTGGACTTCGCCGACGGCACGGCGCCAACAACTCCGCCGACCCAGGCGCAAAAACTAGTCTCGCTGATCGAAACGCTGCACACCCCAGCCGATCTCGCCGATATCACCTACTGGCAGAATCGACTTGCGGGTGCGCCCCTCGGATTGCTAGCCGACGCCACCCCTACCCGCCCGCCAGACAGTGCACCTCCCGCGCGACGATCCGTCCAGCACACCTTCGAGGCCGCGTTGTGGGAGCGCCTTAAGGGCCGAGCGCGGAGCCTCGATATTTCACCCACAGCGCTCGTGCTAGCAGCCTTCGTCGAAACGCTATGCGCCGCCGCCGGCCAAACCAGCGCCAGCGTCGTGATGACGACAAGCAAGCGCGTCGGATTGCCGCGCTGGGCGCGCCACGTCGCCGGTCCATTCGCCTCAAGCCTCGTCTTACCTGCTCGGCCGGATCCCGGCGAGACAACCGACGACTTCGCCATCCGGCTGCACCGCGAGCTGTGGAAAGACCTGAGTCACAGCAGCGTATCCGGCGTCGAGGCGATTCGCCGCATTCCAGGTGAACCCATTGCCGCAGCACTTCCTGTTGTTTTCACTAGCCTGCTCGACGCCACCCCTGACGGCAGCAACGCCGCACTTTCCCCTGTGTCAAGTGCCTGCCAAACATCCGGAATTGCTCTGGAACAACAGATATGGGAAGTTGACCATGCGCTATTTCTGCGCTGGGAGATCGCCGATGATCTGGTCCCCAAGCTGCAAACCGATCGAGTCTTTGCCCGACTTTGCAACCGCCTGACTTATTTGGCTGCCGATCAACAAGAAGCCGACGTGCCCAGCGTTCTACAAACCGGCTACGCTCTGGATCGTCTGACACGAACTATCGGAACGGCGCCCGACTGCGCAGCGGTGTTCTCCGTCAATATCAAACCGGCAGCGGTAGCAAGGATTCCGACTGTCTGGCGGGATGTCGTCGCGGCCCGCCCCAGCTTACGGCAGGCTGTCACCCCCGACCTGGTCCAGCATCAACTCACGCCACCGTCCGAGGCAATGATCGCCGCCGAGCATCCTCGGCACGAGGAGAGCTTCGATGATGCGCGGCGACGCATTGCGGAGGAGCTCGCAGCCACCCCGCAGCCGCTAGGCCGGTCACCATCCACCGAAGTGGTGTGCCTGACAGGTCACGATCCGGACGGTAGCCAGCAAGCCTGCGTCATCGTGCGCTACGACCTGCTCCTGTCTGATGCACCCGGACTCCACGAAGCAACCCGAGCCCTAGCGAGCGGATTAGCTGGTCAATCCCTGCCGAACAGCACGCCGCCGGAAGCTCACACCGAGAGTCGCGCTCCCTCAGCCTCGATCGCCGAGGCTTATTGGGCCGCCAAATTCGCGCAATTAACCCCCGGGCCCGAGCTATCACCCGATCCCATGCGCACGGCAGCACATCAATCTTCGACGCGGTGGGTCCGCTGCGAAGGCATCCTGGCCGGCGTCGACACCCTGCAGATAGCGTGCGTAGACCGTGATGTCGAACTCGACTGGCTCCTTGCGGCCGCCCTCGCCGACGCATGGCACCAGCACATCGGCCATGAGGTCGGCCTGGTGTATGTCGACTGGGCCCGCCCGGACACCGCCGTCACAGCCCGGGACCGAAGCCGACTGGCATGGATTTCTTCGGCGCGCAACCTAAACACGACTCTGTGGGATCAAGCCGCTGCAATCGGCCTGGTTGTGGCGGCCGACCATACTATGGGCAGCGAAGCCGCCATATGCGCGCTGCGCCGCAGTGGCCGGACCTATCCAATCGCCTATACCAGCGTCACCGACTGGGGTGACACCGACCCCGCTGATTTTGCGTGGATTACCGAAACTCCGAATATCAGCTTCGACGCGGTCGGTGCTATCGCTGGCGGGTACCTGCGATTGCGCGCCGACGCCGCCGCCCACGACTTGAGCGCGGGCACACCACAACAGGTCTTCAACCGGTACCTTGCCACCGTGCGCCGCCTCGCCAGGGAATCGGCACCTGCGGTCGCCGTCGCGAACACACGTCCCGGTCCCGTCGCTGAAACCGATACCGTGGTCACCATCGGCGCCACGCAAGCCGAACTCGCCGCCGCCGTCGCGCAATGGAACTGCACCGCACAGCCTTTCGCGGCACCTGGGCCAATCTTTCAGCGCATAGAGCAGACAGCGGCGCGAACTCCAGAAGCCACCGCATTGCGATGGCGGGGTGGCATCTGGACTTATCGGCGCCTCGACCATGTAGCGAATGCCATTGCCTGGCAGCTTCGCAACGACGGATGCACAGCGGGGGAGAGTGTCGCGGTGGTGGTCCACCGCGGTCCGATGATGGTTGCCGCGGCGCTCGGAGTGCAGAAAGCGGGCGGCGCCTATGTCCCCATTGAATTTAGCCAGCCAGTGCTGCGTGCCCACTCGATGCTCGAAGCTGCCCGCTGCAAACGTGTAGTCACCACAACGGACACAACGTCATGGCTTGACCCACAGATTCAGAGGCAGATGCGAGTCATCTATGCCGATGAGAGCACCTCGCGGCCCCGCCCGCCTGAACCCATCACCGACGCCGATGACTTGGCGTACATCATCTTTACCTCGGGCAGCACTGGCGAACCCA